>CAMFAL010000045.1 GCA_945948185.1 uncultured Clostridia bacterium
TTTTCCACGATTCTTTTCCTGTTTCTTTCATAACTATGCTAAAACACCAGTTCTTACTTTTTGAGAACTGGTGTTCTTTGACAGCCTGAAACACCCACCGCCCAAATGGGCGGTGGGTGTTGTTTTGTGTGGTCAGGATGGGCCTTTTTTGCCCAGGGGCAGTTCGCTGAGGAGCGTGGACCCCAGCACCAGCAGAGCGCCCACGGCGCCGGGAAGGGGCAGCAGCTCTTTCAGGAACAGGGCGGAAAGGAGAATGGCCGACACCGGGTCGATGTAGCTGAACAGGGCCGCCGTCTGGGCGGAGAGTTCCGGGATGGAGCTGAAATACAGCGCATAGGCCACACCAGTGTGGAGGATGCCCACCACCAGCAGCAGCCCTGCCCCCAGGGGAGTCCAGATCAGTTCCTGGCTCCGCTCCGTCACAAGCACGTAGGGCAGCAGCGCAAAGGCAGCCACGCCCAACTGCAAAATGGTCTTGTCGAAGGCGGGGACATCGGGGAGTTTTTTGTTCATCAGCACCGCGGCGGCGTAGAGCACGGCGGCGCCTAACCCGCAGAGAATGCCAAGCGTCTGGCCGGAGCCGGAGAAGCCGCTGTCCAGCACGCCGGAGACCAGCACCATGCCGCAGAGGGCTCCCAGGATGCAGAGGGCCTTCCGT
Organism: uncultured Clostridia bacterium; assembly: GCA_945948185.1. Lineage (GTDB taxonomy): Bacteria > Bacillota > Clostridia > Oscillospirales > Oscillospiraceae > Oscillibacter. The sequence continues at coordinate 659 of CAMFAL010000045.1, forward strand.
AAGGTAAGGGCCTCCTTCAGCAGGATCGGGGACAGCAGCATCACGAATACCGGCGCCAGATAGTAGCAGAGGGTGGCGGTGGCCACGGTGGTGTAGCGGTAGGCCTCGAACAACAAGATCCAGTTGAAGCCGATGGCTACGCCGGAGAGGCACAGCAGCGGCAGGCGCCGCCGGAGAGCGGAGCGGTCCAGGGAAGTTTTCCGTACCCGGGTCAACAGCAGCAGAAACAATGTGCCCACCATGCCCCGTACCAGGGCGATGACGCTGGAGGGTAGGGGGATGTGCCGGACGAAGATGCCGATGGTGCCGAAGATCAGCATGGAGGCCGTCAGCCGCAGCTTGGCAGCGCCGGCAGGAGAGAGGTTCATGGGGAAGCCACCTTTATTTTCTGAAATTTTCTTCCATATTACCATAAAATCCGTCCAGCCGCAACGAGCGCGGCGGGAAAAGAAGCGGACCAAAAGAGAAGTCCCACAAACGCTTGCACTTTCCGGCGGAGGATGATACAATACTATGTCGAAAAAATCAGCAAGGAGAGTTGCTTTTTATGAAATTAGGTATCGTGGGCCTGCCCAACGTGGGCAAATCGACCCTGTTCAACGCCATCACCAACGCTGGCGCCGAGAGCGCCAACTACCCCTTCTGCACCATCGACCCCAACGTGGGTATGGTGGCCGTGCCCGACGAACGGCTGGACAAGCTGGCCGAGATGTACGAGCCGGACAAAAAGACACCTGCGGTCATCGAATTCGTGGACATTGCGGGCCTGGTGAAGGGCGCCAGCCAGGGCGCTGGTCTGGGCAACAAGTTCCTGGCCAACATCCGGGAGACCGACGCCATCGTCCATGTGGTCCGCTGCTTTGACGACGAGAACATTATGCACGTGGTGGCCGACGCCGGTACCAACGTGCCCGTGGACCCCCTGGGGGACATCGAGACCATCGACCTGGAGCTGATCATGGCGGACCTGGAGATGGTGAACCGCCGCATTGAGAAGGCCCAGAAGGCCGCCAAGGGCGACAAGAAGTTCCTCCATGAGGTGGATGTGTTCAAGGGCCTGGCGGAGCACCTCAACGCTGGAAAGTCCGCCCGGACCTACGAGTGCTCTGAGGACGACATGGCCCTGATCGCCACTTCCGACCTGCTGAGCCTGAAGCCCATCATCTACGCCGCCAACACCGACGAGGACGGCTTCACCAACCTGGACGGCAACCAGTACTACCAGCAGGTGAAGGCTCTGGCGGAGAAGGAGGGCGCCCAGGTGCTGCCCATCTGTGCCAAGCTGGAGCAGGACATCGCCGAGCTGGAGGGCGAGGAGAAGCAGATGTTCCTGGAGGAGCTGGGGGTGCAGGAGTCCGGCCTGGACCGCCTTATCAAGTGCTCCTATGCCCTGCTGGGCCTGATCTCCTTCCTGACCTACGGTAAGGATGAGTGCCGTGCCTGGACCATCAGGAAGGGTACCAAGGCCCCCAAGGCCGCCGGCAAGATCCACACCGACATCGAGCGGGGCTTCATCCGGGCGGAAGTGATTGCCTACGATGACATGATGAAGTGCGGCAGCGTCAACGCCGCCAAGGAAAAGGGCCTGCTCCGCAGCGAGGGCAAGGAGTATGTGGTCCAGGACGGCGACATGATCTACTTCCGCTTTAATGTCTGATATGACGGAATTGGAACGCCTTGCGGCTTATGACCGCATGTATGCCGACCTCCTGAAGGAACGGGACAAGGTGCTTGCCGATATGGACAAGCTCCGTGCCGCCGGGAAGAACAAGGGCGCCACCTACCAGCAACTGCTGGCACAGAAGCTGACGGTCCAAAACCTGATCGGCCGGTTCGAGATTTACGGCATCAAAGAGAACTGAACAAAAATCCCGCCGGGACTCCGGCGGGATTTTTTTCGAAAGAGGGAACATTTTTTTCCCAACAGGCGTTTTAAGAGTGAAAGCGCTTTTGATTCGAGGAAAGGAGGCATTGCATGACGGAACAAACTCTTTGCAATGCCATGGAGGCCCACGGCGACACGGTGTACCGCCTGGCCCTGTGCCGGATGCAGAATACCGCCGACGCGGAGGACGTGTATCAGGACGTGTTTCTGCGGCTGTTTGAGCAGGAGACGGCAGACTGGGACGGCGAGCACACCAAGGCCTGGCTCATCCGGGCGGTGCTGAACCGCTGTGCGGACCTGCACCGCTTCCGCCTGCGGCGTCCGGTACTGGTGCTGGAGGACATCCCGGACATGGCCCGGCCCGCGGACGATGGTGGAGCCGAGCTATGGGACGCGGTGGCCCGCCTGCCGGAGAAGCTGCGGACGGCGGTGCACCTCCACTACGCCGAGGGGTATTCCACCGAGGAGATCGCCGCGCTGCTGGGAGTCCCGGCGGCAACGGTCCGCACCCGGCTCCACCGGGCGCGGCGTCAGCTGAAAGACCTGTTGGGAGGGATCGACGATGAATGACTATCAAAAACTGATGGAGCGGGTCCACGCACCCGAGGAATTGGAGACAAAGGTCCTCTGCGCGGCCCGGCGGCAGGCGGCGGAGCAGCCGGAACGGCAGACCGGCCCCAGACACCTGGTGAAACGAAATTGGAAGCCCGTTTTGCGGGGGGCGGTGTGCGCCGCCTGCGCCCTGGCCCTGGTGCTGGGCACAGTCCGTTTGCGGCCCGCCGTGGAGAGCGGAGAGCAGCCGGGAGGCAACCCGGTGGTAGCGCTGGACTACGCCTTCGGCCTGACGGCCTATGCGGCTGAGACTGGAGAGAGCATCGGACCCAACGCCAACGGCGGACTGGCCCTCGCCGCGTCAAAAGACACAGAACTCGATTATACGGTGCTGGACAAGGAGACTGCGGAACATGGCAAGTTCACCAACTACTGCTTTCAAATCAGCGGCAGGGATATCCAGGCGGTGAAGCTGGAGATCGACCGGGGTGGCCTGTACCGCCGGGATGGCAGCGGGGCGGCGATGTCACTGGGGAACAGCATTGAGGAACCTTACAACCCGGAAGTCAGCTACGGCCTCTGGGTGCCGCCGGAGGAACTTCGGGAAGGAACGGCGCTCTTTGACGGCGCCGAGCTGCGGGTGACCGCCGTATACTCCGACGGAGGAGAGCAGACGGAGACATACCGCCTGGCCAAAGAGCGGCTGCGGGCGTTCCAAAGCGAGGATGGGACCATGACGCTGGCGCCGGGGCTGGCTGGGGATGAACAGGCGGATGTCCAGGGACTGTATGCGGCCCGGTTGGATGGCCGCTGGCTCCAGTGGCCTGTCCAGGACAGCCGCACCGTGTGGAAGGGCAATCCCTATGGCATCATCAACGGCAAGCTGCACAGCGGCATCGACATCCCCGCCGACCAGGGGGCTGTCATCCTGGCGGCGGCGGACGGCACTGTCACGGAAACGGGCTTCGACACGGCCAAGGGCAACTATCTGGTGCTGGACCACGGGGACGGCCTGACCACCCTGTACGCCCACTGCCGGAACGTGGATGCGAAAGAGGGCGACACCGTGAAGGCCGGGGAAATGATCGCCGCCGTAGGCTCTACCGGCATGTCAACCGGCCCCCATCTCCACTTTGAGGTCCGGCAGGACGGCGAGGCCCAGAACCCGGTGGCCTACTTCGACAGCGATATCCGGGACACCCTGAAAGCGGAATAAGAACATGAAAAAGCCTCTTCCGCGGGAGAGACTTTTTCATTTGCAGTGGTCGGCGTAGTCCCAGGCCGTTTTTACATACAGCTCCGCGGAATCCTCCTCGTCGTCCGCTGTCAGCTCGCCGGTGTCCAGTTGGATGTTCAGTTTTGTGCGCAGACGGGCCTTTTGCAGAATATGGATGGCATCTCCCAGGGCTTTATCCAGAATCTCGTAGGCTTTTTGGTAATCAGGTTCTCTGGTCATATCTATCACTTCACTATACAGTATAGGTCTAAATCACCTATTTTCAATAGGTCAATGGGGCATAATTTTAATGGGTGATGGATATGACACCGATGAAAGTGCTCCGAAGAGAGCGGGGATATTCCCAGGTCAAGATGCAGATGCTGACCGGGATCGACCAAAGTGATTATTCCAAGATCGAGAGCGGAAAGCGAAACATGACTTTTGAACAGTGTCGGCGGATTGCGCTGGCATTGGAGACCAGTATGGATTATCTGGCTGGCCTGACGGATGAACAGCAGCCATACCCGCCCAAAAAGTAAGGACCGCTGCAGATGCAGCGGTCCGTTTTATTTGCCTGTATCACTCATGGGCCCGGGGCAGGTTCCAGCGGTAGTGGGCGGACAGCACCCGGATCAGAATGACCAGCCCGCCGCCGGTCAGCATGGAGCCCATCTCCCCGGCGTAGTGCCACAGCAAGCCGCACACCAGTGCTCCCGCCAGAGACGCGCTGGCGTAGACGTGCTTGACGAAGATATAGGGGGTGTCCCCGGCCATCATGTCCCGCAGCAGTCCGCCGCCCACGCCGGTGATGACGCCCACGAACACCAGCAGAAAGACCGTGGCCTGAGGCACGTGGGCGTAGGCCGTGCGGATGCCCACCACGGTGAAGATGCCCAGACCCGCCGTGTCCATCCAGAACATAGCCTTGTCAAAGAGGACCGTGTTGTGCATCAGCAGGCGGCGCACCCGGGAGAAGAACAGCACCAGCGCCGCCGCCAGGGCCACTGTGGCGTAGATAGGGTCCCGGAAGGTGGCGGGAGGCGTATTGCCCAGAATCAGGTCCCGGATGACACCGCCGCCCACGGCGGTGGTCAGGGCCAGGATGCAGACGCCGAAGATGTCCATGTTCTTTTTGATTCCGGTCATGGCCCCGGAGGCCGCGAAGGCCACGGTGCCGATCAGCTCGAAGATCAGAATGAAGGTATCCATCCCTGCCTTATGCCTCTCCTTTCCGCACCATCTCCATGAAGGCGGCAGCTGCCGCCGTGGGGGTCACGTCCCGGAGCGTGCACATGTCCACGGACCGGGCGGGGATGTCGAAATCTGTCTGCAGCGGGCGGATGTCTCCCGCATCCAGGGCCTCCCGGACGAATTCCAGGGTCACGCCCGCCACGCCCAGGCCGATGCGGGCCAGGGACACCAGCAGACTCCGGGAGCTGAGCTCGATCTCCGGCGTCAGGGTGACGCCGCTTTTCAGAAATTCCTGCTCCAGGAACACCCGGCTGCTGGCCTTCCGCTCCAGCAGGATCAGGGGGAACTCCGCAATCTCCTGACGGGTGTAGCGGTGGTCGAAGTCGCAGTCATAGCCGCTGCCTGCCACAAAGACGGAGTGGGTGGCGAAGCAGGGCCAGCTCTCCACCGCCGGGTCGGCGGGGGAGGAGGCGAAGGCGATGTCCACCGCGCCGGATTTCAGCATACTCAGCACCTTGGCGCTGCGGCCGCTGACGATCTTCAGCCGGATGCCGGGGTGGAGACGGTGAAAGGCGTCCAGATAGTGGACCAGGAAAAAGCTGGTGACGGTGTCGCTGGCGCCGATGGTCAGGGTACCCAGCAGCAGCTGCTGGGCTTGGGACAGCTTGTCCTCTCCGGTGGCCAGGAGCCCCAGGGCGCTGCGGACGTACTGGTACAGCATCTGGCCCTCCCCGGTGAGGGTGACGCCCCGGGGACTGCGGGCGAAGAGACGGGCCTGGAGAGCGGTCTCCAGCTGCTTGATGGACTGACTCACGGCCGACTGGGAGATATAGAGGTTTTTTGCCGCGACGGAGATGTTTCCGGTCTCGGCCACCTCTTTGAATACGCGGTACAGTTCCAGCTTGACTGCCATAAGTGCCCCTCCTAAGATTAGTAATTCTTATTGATAATGAAATTATTATAAGCAAAAACTTGGCGGGGCGCAACAGAAACCGCAAAATTCAGGGAATTTCTTTTCAAACAGCGGCTTCTTTGATATACTAATACGGAATGAAAAAAGGAGCGGATGCTATGCGCTATGACAATATCATCTGGGATTTTGACGGCACCCTGTTCGACACCTATCCGGCCATGTGCCGGGACCTTGGAAAGGTGATGGAGAGCCTGGGTGTGCCGGTCCCGCAGGAGGACCTGATGGCCCGGTTCACGGTCTCGAGAAAAGCGGTTCTGGTCTGGTGCGGGGAACAGGCGGGCCTGCCCGCCGAGGAGATCGACCGGGTGTACCGGGCCTGGGTGGCGGAGCACGGACAGCCGGAGGCACACCCCTTTCCCCATGTCCGGGATTTCCTGGCCCGGTTCCAGGCGGCCGGCGGGCGGAACTTCGTGTTTACTCACCGCAGCGGCTCGGTCCACGACTATCTGGCGGGGGCGGATCTGACGAAGTATTTCACCGATGTGGTCTCCGCCGGGACAACCTACGCCCGGAAGCCCGACCCGGCGGGGAATTTGCACCTGATCGGGACCCACGGCCTGGACCGGGACCGGACCCTGGCGGTGGGAGACCGGGAGCTGGACGTGCTGGCGGCCAAAAACGCGGGCATCCACGCCTGTCTGTTCAGTCCGGAGCCCCAGGAGACGGCGGCGGACCACCGCATCCGGGACCTGGCAGAGCTGGACGCCTTGGTGGGCCTGGACGGATAAGGAGGAGTACCCATGCTGTATCATATCTTAGCCGTGGGCGACGTGGTGGGGGAGCCCGGATTGAAGCATCTGGAGCGCCACCTGCGTCCGCTGAAAAAGCTGAAGTCCATCGACTTTACCGTGGTCAACGGCGAGAACACCTCCGGTGTGGGCTTGACGCCGGAGCAGGCCTGGCGCATCTATGAAGCCGGTGCCGACGCTGTCACCCTGGGCAACCACACCTTCGGCAAAATGCAGATCCGGGACATGCTGGAGGAGGCTCCCTGGCTGCTGCGGCCTGCCAACTATACGGGCCGGGCTCCTGGCCATGGCTGCGAGATTTTCGATCTGAACGGCATCCGCATCAGGGTGCTGAACCTGATCGGCCGCTGTGACCTGGACTGGAAGGCGGGCGACCCCTTCACCACGGCGGACCGCCTGCTGGCGAAGGACCGGGCGGACTTCACCCTGGTGGACTTCCATGCGGAGGCCACCAGTGAAAAGCTGGCTTTGGGCTATTATCTGGACGGCCGGGTGTCCGCCATCTGGGGCACCCACACCCATGTCCCCACCGCCGACGAGCGGGTGTACCCCAAGGGCACCGGCTATCTCACGGATTTAGGCATGACCGGCCCCATCGAGTCGGTGCTGGGCATTGAGCCGTGGCAGTCGGTGGAGAGCTTCCTGGGCGGTCTGCCGGGCCGCTACAAGCCCGCCGAAGGCCCCTGCAAACTGCAGGGCGCCGTGTTTACCCTGGACAGCGATACCGGCCTGTGCACCGCCGTGGAGCGGGTGGATATTCGATAACATTTCCATAAGATCAACAGAAATAGAGAGAGGAAAAGGACCATGTCTATTCAGAAAGTGCGCGCTTATTTTGAGGGCTTCGGCATCGCCGGCCGCATCCGGGAGTTTGAGGTGTCCTCCGCCACGGTGGAGCTGGCGGCGGTGGCCGTGGGCGTGGAGGGCGCCCGCATCGCCAAGAGCCTGAGCTTCAAGGTGGAGGACCAGCCCATCATCATCGTGGTGGCCGGAGACGCCAAGGTGGACAACAGCGCCTATAAAAAGCAGTTCCACACCAAGGCCAAGATGCTGACCCACGAGGAGGCCCACACCCTCATCGGCCACGACGTGGGCGGCGTGTGCCCCTTTGCCCTGCCGGAAAATGTGAAGGTGTACCTGGATGTGTCCCTGAAGCGGTTCGACACCGTGTTCCCGGCGGCGGGCAGTGACAACAGCGCTATTGAATTCACCTGCGAGGAACTGGAGAAGTATTCTTCAAATTTTGTCCAGTGGGTCGATGTTTGTAAGGGCTGGAGACCTGAGGAGGGCTGATATGCTCAAATTTATCCACGCCGCTGATTTTCATTTGGACAGCCCCTTCGGCGCCCTGACCGCCCAGCAAGCGGCGGCCCGCCGGAGGGAGAGCCGGGAACTGGGCTTCCGACTGGCGAATTACGTCAACCAACAGGGCATTGATCTGGTGCTGCTGGCGGGAGACCTGTTCGACAGCAGCAGCGCCTTCCGGGAGACCGGGGAACAGCTGGCCCAGGCCTTCGGACAGATGCGGGCCAGGGTGTTTATCTCCCCCGGCAACCACGACTGGTACGGCCCCGGCAGCCCCTGGCTGACGGTGGACTGGCCGGAGAACGTGACCATCTTCCGGGAAAACCGCCTGACGGCGGTAGACCTTCCGGACTGGAATCTGAGCATCCACGGCGCCGCCTTTACCGGGAACCGGCAGGCGGAGAGCTTCCTTGCGGGCTTTTCCGCCCCGGAGGACGGCAGGACCCACTTCGGTCTGCTGCACGGGGAGGTAGACCCGGCGGAGGACCGCTACGGCCCCATTCGCCGGGAGGAGATCGCCGCCAGCGGCCTCACCTATCTGGCTCTGGGCCATATCCACAAGCGGACCGAACCCTTCCGCTGCGGCGGGACCCTCTGCGCCTGGCCGGGCTGTCCGGAGGGCCGGGGCTTTGACGAACTGGGGGAGAAGGGATTTTATGAAGGCACTCTGGAAAACGGAGCGGTGTCCCTGCAATTCATCCCCTTTGCCCGCCGCCGCTATGAGATCCTGGAGGTGGACGTGACGGAGAAGGACCCCCGTGCCGCTGTTGAGGCGGCTCTGCCGCTGGATACGGCCCAGCACCTGTACCGCATCCTGCTCACCGGCGAGACCGGAGAGGGCGGCGTGAACGCTGCGGCTTTGCAGGAGGCCCTGGCGGACCGGTTCTGTGCCCTGGATATCCGGGACCACACCCGAATGGCGGAGGATATCTGGGCCCGGGCCGGAGAGGACTCCCTGCGGGGATTGTTCCTCCGGGAACTGCGGGCCAAATGGAAGGCCGCCGCCACGGAGGAGGAGCGGGAGACCGTCACCCGGGCAGCCCGCTTCGGCCTGGCAGCCCTGGACCACAGAGATTTGGGGTAAAGCATATGAAAAAGGTTTTGCTGATCGGCACCGGCGGTACCATCGCGTCGGACGTGACCGCCAACGGCCTTGCGCCAGAGCTGACCACAGAGCAGCTGCTGGCTCAGATCCCGGCTATTTCGGACATCTGCGACGTGGACTGCGTGCAGCTTTTGAACCTGGACAGCACCAACATGGAGCCCAGGCACTGGCTGATGATCGCCCGGTGCATCCGGGAGCACTACGGCGCGTACCACGGTTTCGTGGTGACCCACGGCACGGACACCATGGCCTATACGGCGGCGGCACTCAGCTATCTGGTGCAGGGCAGTCCCAAGCCCATCATCCTCACCGGCGCCCAGAAACCCATCGGCTTCGACTCCACGGATTCCAAGATCAATCTGCTGGACGCCTTCCGGTGCGCCGCGGAGGACCTGCCGGGGGTCTCCATCGTTTTCAACAACCAGGTAATCCTGGGGACCCGGGCCCGAAAGACCCGCTCCAAGAGCTTCCAGGCCTTTTCCAGCATCAACTATCCCCACCTGGGTGTTCTGCGGGATGGCGTTCTGCTGCGCTATATCCGGCAGGACTGCGGCGCGTACCCGCTGTTCTATGAAAAGCTGGATACGAAGGTGGCGCTGATGAAGCTGGTGCCCGGCGCGGACCGGGCCCAGGCGGACTTCCTGCTGGAGAGGAACGACGCCCTCATCATCGAGAGCTTCGGCGTGGGCGGCCTGCCGGAGAGCGGCGGATTTTACGACTGCGTCCGGCAGTGGATGGACGCGGGGCGGGTGATCGTGCTGACCACTCAGGTGGCCAATGAGGGCAGCGACGTGGGCGTGTACCACGTGGGACATGCCCTGAAAAACCAACTGAACGTGCTGGAGGCCTATGATATGACCACCGAGGCGGTGGTGGCCAAGCTGATGTGGATTCTGGGGCAGACCCATGACCGCAGCGAGGTGGAGCGGCTGTTCTATACGCCCATCGCGAAAGACATTCTCTGGCCAGTAGAATGAGCCGGGGATGCGCCGCAAAGCGGCACACTCCCGTTAACAAACTGCGGACGGCAAGAACGCGTGGGCAGGAAAACGCTCTTGACACCCCCGGCGAATCCTGCTAATATACTAGGGTATCTTGAATAGCGTGATGATTGGGAAGAGTACCAATTTACCCAAAGAACAGAGAGGGCGCGTCACCGGCTGTAAGCGTGCCTGCGGAGGGAGCTTGGGAAGTGCGCCCAGGAGCGTGGGGGATGTGGAAGCCCTCCGAGTGGCCTGCGTCAATGGCCTTCCTTGAGTGATAAAAGAGAGTGGAACCGCGATTCGTCGCCTCTCGTACTTTGGTACGGGAGGCGCTTTTTTGTCTCCCGACCGACACAAGGAGCTTATTTCTATGGCAAGAGAAACCCGTTTGGGCGGCCTGCTGGCCGCCTATCAGCGCCGGGACCCCGCGGCCCGGAGCAAGCTGGAGATCTTTCTCCTCTATCCCGGCGTGCACGCCATCATCTATCACCGCATCGCCCACTGGTGTTACTGTCACCACCTGAAATTCCTGGCCCGCTGTGTCTCCCAGTGGAGCCGCTTCTGGACCGGCATCGAGATCCACCCCGGCGCCAAGATCGGCCACCGCCTGGTTATCGACCACGGCATGGGCATCGTCATCGGCGAGACCGCCGAGGTGGGGGACGACTGCCTGATCTACCACGGTGTTACCCTGGGCGGTACCGGCAAGGATCAGGGCAAGCGCCATCCCACCATCGGCAACAACGTGCTGATCTCCTGCGGCGCCAAGGTATTGGGACCCTTCAAGGTGGGGGATAATGCACGTATCGCATCCAACGCCGTGGTCCTTTCCGAGGTCCCGGAGGACGCCACCGCCGTTGGCATCCCCGCTCAGGTGGTCCGCATCGCGGGAAAAACCACCCACTACGCGGACGATGTGGATCAGATCAACGTGAAGGACCCCGTCCTGGAAAAGCTGGCCGCCGTCTCCTCCCGCCTGGAGCTGCTGGAGAAGCTGATGGACGATCACTATTTGAAAAACAATCAGCAGGGCGAGGTCCCTGTTGGAACGGAAAAATAAAGGAGTATTGGATATGTATCTCTATAACTCTGCCACCCACAAGAAGGAAGAATTCCAGACCCATACCCCCAACCACGTGGAGATGTACACCTGCGGCCCCACTGTCTATCACTTCGCCCACATCGGCAACCTGCGCTCCTATATCATGGAGGACGTGCTGGAGAAGTACCTGCGCTATGCGGGCTATGACGTGAACCGGGTCATGAACATCACCGACGTGGGCCACCTGACCAGCGACGCCGACGAGGGCGAGGATAAGATGCTGAAGGGCGCCCGGCGGGAGCACAAGACCGTCATGGAGATTGCCCAGTTCTACACCGACGCCTTTTTCGAGGACTGCCGCAAGCTGAACATCAAGCGGCCCGATGTGGTGCAGCCCGCCACCGGCCTGATTCCCGAGTTCATCCAGATGGTCAGCGGCCTGCTGGAGAAGGACTATGCCTATCTGGCCGGCGGCAATGTGTATTTCGACACCTCCAAGCTCAGCCGCTACTACGTCTTTAACGACCACGACGAGGAGGACCTGGCTGTGGGCGTCCGGGAAGGCGTGGAAGAGGACACCAACAAGCGCAACAAGAACGACTTCGTCCTCTGGTTCACCAAGTCCAAATTCGAGGACCAGGCCCTGAAGTGGGATTCCCCCTGGGGCGTGGGCTATCCCGGCTGGCACATTGAGTGCTCCTGCATCTCCCTGAAGTACAACGGCGAGTATCTGGACCTCCACTGCGGCGGTGTGGACAACGCCTTCCCCCACCACACCAACGAGATTGCCCAGTCCGAGAGCTACCTGGGCCATCCCTGGTGCCCCCAGTGGTTCCATGTGGCCCACCTGAACACCAACGACGGCAAGATGTCCAAGTCCAAGGGCGAGTTCCTGACGGTCTCCCTGCTGCAGGAGAAGGGATACGATCCCCTGGCCTACCGCTATTTCTGCCTCCAGAGCCACTACCGCAAAGCCCTGGTGTTCACCTGGGAGAACCTGGACAACGCTGCGGGAGCTTATGTGAAGCTGCAAAAGAAGATCGCCGCGCTGGACCCCAATGACGGTGTGGTGGACCAGGCGGTGTTCGACGAGTACAAGGCCAAGTTCATCCAGACCATGGGCAACGACCTGAACACCTCCATGGGTGTGACGGCTATCTTCGATGTGCTGAAGGCCAAAACCAACGATGCCACCAAACTGGCCCTGATCGGGGACTTCGACCAGGTGCTGAGCCTGAACCTGCTGGAAGCAGCGGCAGCATTTCGGAACGCCAAGCCCGCTCAGGTGATCGCCCAGCATAACGGCGTATATATCGTCACCGGCGAGGGCGACCCAGCCATCGATGAACTGGTGTTGGCCCGGTACGAGGCCAAGAAGGCCAAGAACTTCGCCGAGGCCGACCGTATCCGCGACGAGCTGAAGGCCCAGGGCATCGAGATCGTCGATGTCAAGGGCGGCGCCACCTGGAAGCGGATCTGAAACAAATAACAGACGCGGGAGCCAAACGGCTCCCGCGTTTCAGACTGTCAAAGAACACCAGTTCTCAAAAAGCGAGAACTGGTGTTTTAACA
>CAMFAL010000046.1 GCA_945948185.1 uncultured Clostridia bacterium
CCACCTTGTGGATGAACTCCTTCAGCATCCGCTCCGTCATGTCGTAGTCGGAGATCACGCCCTCCCGCAGGGGACGAATGGCCACGATGTTGCCGGGGGTACGGCCCAGCATGGCCTGGGCCTCGGTGCCCACCTTCAGCAGCTTGCCGGTGTTCTTATCCAGCGCCACCACAGAGGGCTCGTTCAGCACGATGCCTTTGCCTTTTACATAAACCAGGACCGAAGCGGTACCCAGGTCAATACCAATATCCTTTGCCATGGACATATTATTCCACCTCATTGTTCTTTCTGCTTATTATTATAAACAGTTTTTTTATCCGCAATCATACATTTTCCATTATAGCGGGAGCGTTCAACGATTGCAACCCTATTTCTCACCCTGTTTGTGAACTTTTTCCGAAGTCTCTTTCTCCCGGGCCAGCGCCACGACAGTGCAGACCACACTCTCCGCCCCGGCGTCCTTCAGTACCCGGATGCACTCCGTCAGGGTGGCTCCGGTGGTACAGATATCGTCCACCAGAAGGATACGCTTCCCGGCTATATCCCCCACTGGATCGTAGACCCCTAATACGTTGGCCCGGCGGGCGGCGGCGTCATGGATGCCGGACTGGGCCGGGTTGTCCACAACCTTTTCCAGCAGCCGCACCGGCTGGGTATCCCACCGGCGGCAAGCTGCCCGGGCAAGCAGCTCCGCCTGGTCATAACCCCGCTTCCGCAGCCGCTTTTTGCTGACGGGTACCCAAGTGACCGTGTCAAACTCCCCGGAGAACCACTCGGCGGCACACCGGGCCACCAGCTCTCCCATAGGCTCCGCCGCGGCAGAAGCGCCCTGGAATTTCAGACGCAGCAATCCCTCCCGGGCAAGCTCCTCATACCATACCGCCCCGGCGCAGCGCAAGCCACCCGCCCCTTCCCGCAGGCCCTCACGGCCTTCGATCCAGGGCAGGTCTTTTTCGCACTTCGGGCAGATGCCCAGCTTGTCCAGGACCCGTCCGCAGAAGGGGCACTTGGGCGGAAACAACAGGTCCAGGAAGGCTTTCAGCAGGCTCATTTCTTCTTCCGCAGATACTGCGCCGGCTCGTCCGTCAGGCCCACCAGGTAGTCCACACTGACGCCGTAAAATTCCGCCAGCCGGACCGCCAGCCGCAGCGGCAGCTCCCGCTCTCCCCGTTCATACTTGGAGTAAAGCGACTGGTCGCACATCAGAAATTCCGCGACCGCATATTGCTTTAAATCTTTGTCTTCGCGCAGGTCCCGAATTCTCAAATTCATTTGAATCACCGATATGATTCTATAATTAGGACATATTGTACTGCACTATTCTGGACTATATGTCCTAATCTATTCAAATCGCAGGCTCCCTGCGGGGGATGCGCCCCCGTTTTCTTTTGTCTTGCAAAAGAAAACGGCCGCGCCCGGTCAAAAGAAAACCGCTTTGGAAAGCAAAATCGGCGCCGATGGCGCCTTATTTGCTTAAATGCGAGAGTCGTTCTGATCGGTGCGGCCATAACTTGTAGACTTGTACCGGGTGCGCTATACTCTTGCAAAACAGAGAGGGTGCTTCCCCGCATTTGATGGCGTGGGTGCTGAAACGGGGAGGGCATCGGAAGGCTTTCCCTTCTGACCCAGCGCGTTCCGCTTCGCTACGCGCTGCCCGGGAGACAGAGGGTGCCGCAGTGAAAAGCGACGCTGGTCCATACGTCTATCACCCCGAAAGCAGATTGGCACGCTCAGCATGCGGCGGCGTTCTATCCCGGTTCCGCCCATGTCCGGCGCACCCGGCAGAAGACCCACAAGTCTGGACGGCACCGTCTACAACAACTCCCGTTTGAAGCAAAACCGGCGCAGAGCCAAGCCCTGTGCCGGTTTTGCGTTGAAAGCGCCTTTCTTTTCCACCGCTGCGGCGGCGACTTTTCTTTCGGCAAGACGAAAGAAAAGTGGGGGCCGCGTTCCCGCGCCGCGAAGCGGCGCTTACTCCTTGCTGTGCGCCAATCTCCACCGCAGCCCGGAATACCGCCTCTGCTGGCGGTCATTCTCCGCCATAGCCCGCAGGGCAGCGTCGTCGCCCACCACGATCAGCATCTCCCGGGCCCGGGTCAGGGCTGTGTACAGCACGCCCCGCACCATCAAGGAGGGCGCCGCCGGCATAGCCGCCAGCACCACGCAGGGGTACTCGCTGCCCTGGGCCTTGTGGACCGTCTGGGCGTAGGCCAGGTCCACCTCATTCAGCATCTCCACGGAATAAGTGGCCGTCCGGCCGTCGAAGTCCATGGCCAGCCATTCCCCAGAGGGGTCGATCTGCAAAATGCGCCCCACGTCCCCGTTGAACACGCCGGTACCCACGGTGCCGTCGGCCTTGGCCCACACCACATCGTAGTCATTCCGGGTCTGCATAATGCGGTCCCCTTCCCGGAACAGCCGGTCGCCCCACTGGAGTTCCCGTTTCTCCGGGGTCTTGGGATTCACCGCATTCTGCAGCAGCCGGTTCAGGTTGATGGTCCCCGTGGGGCCCTTTCGGGTAGGTGTCAGAACCTGGATGTTCTCCACCGGGATGCCCATTTTCTCCGGCAGCCGGGTCTGGCACAGCTCCACCACCGTGCTCATGGCCCGTTGGCCATCCCTGCGGCAGAGGAAGAAGTAGTCCCCCTGGTTGCTGTCCATTCGGGGCGGTTCTCCCAGGTTCACCGCATGGGCATTGCGGATGATGGCGGACTGCTCTGCCTGACGGAACACCTCCCGGAGAAAGACCGTCTCGATGCGTCCGCTACGGATCAGGTCGGAGAACACGTTGCCCGCCCCCACAGAGGGCAGCTGGTCCGCGTCCCCTACCAGCACCAGCCGGGTGCCGGGCCGCAGGGCCCGCAGCAAGGCGGAAAAGAGACTCAGATCCACCATGGACATCTCATCCACGATGACGGTGTCCGCCTCCAAAGGCTCCTTTTCGTTTTTCTGGAAGGTCACCTGATGGGTCTGCTCGTTCCAGTTCATGCCCAGCAGCCGGTGGACCGTCTGGGCCTCCATGTCCGTCAGCTCACTCATGCGCTTGGCCGCCCGCCCGGTGGGGGCCGCCAGCACGATGTCCAGTCCCATTTTCCGGAACAGGGCCACGATGCCCCGCACCGTGGTGGTCTTGCCGGTGCCGGGACCGCCGGTGAGGATGATGACGCCCCGCTCCGCCGCCAGCCGCACCGCCTGGCGCTGCTGGGGGGCGTAGGTGATACCGGCCTCCGCCTCGATCTCCGCCAGAGTCCGGTCGGCCTGCCGGCTTTTGTCGGCCTCCACCTCCAGCAGCTTGTTCAGCCGCAGGCAGGCGGAAGTCTCCGCCTCCCACAGGCGGCGGAGGTAACAGGCGTCCTCGCCGGACACCCGCTCCTGCACCACGGCCCGCCGCTCCGTCAGCTCGTCCAGGGCCTGCTCCACCAGGTCCTCCCCGCAGTCCAGCAGGCGGCAGGTGGCCGCCACCAGCTTGCTGCGGGGCAGGAACACATGCCCGTTATTTTCGTTGTGAGAAAGTTCAAACGTCACCGCCGCCTGAAGCCGCTCCTTGCTCTCCAGGGAGAAGCCCATGCTCATGGCGATCTCGTCGGTGATGGAAAACTCCACCCCGCAGATATCGTTGGACAGAAGATAGGGGTTGTCCCGCACCATCTCCAACGCCGCGTCGCCGTACTGCTGCCGCAGCTGCATGGCCAGAACGGGAGGCAGCTGATACTGGCCCAGGAACGCCATGAGCCGCCGCAGCCCCATGTGCTGCCGGAAGCTCTCCGCAATCTCCTGGGCCTTTTTCGCCGTAATCCCTTTGATCAGGCTCAGCCGCTCCGGCTTCCGCTCCAGAATATCCAGGGTATCCGCCCCGAAGCGGTCCACGATCCGCTGGGCGGTGGCGGGCCCCACCCCTTTGCAGATGCCGGATGCCAGGTAGCTGAGGATCTCCTCCTCGTCCTCGGGCAGGGACCGCTCCAGCTCCAGGGCCTTCAGCTGCTCTCCGTGCTGGGGGTGGGTCTCCCACACACCGGAGACTGCCAGATGCTCCCCCGGCGCTACGCAGGGAATGCACCCCACCACGGTGACGACCTCGCCCTCCTCCGTCAGGAGGCGCAGGACCGTATAGCCGTTCTCGGTATTTTGAAAGATCACACTATGTACGGTGCCCTCGCAGGCCGTCAATTCTTCCATGTCTTGCTTCCTTACTTGATTTCAAATTCTTTCGCGTCGATGACCACCGCGTCCTTCTCCCGGTCCACCAGATAGTTGGCCATCGCCCTGGCGTCCTCCGTCAGTCCGCAGTCCACCAGCACGATTTTGGCTCCAGGCAGCCGCCCCTGGACCCGCCGCAGCTCCCGCACGTCCGCCTCCATGGCCAGGGCCTCCCCCCGCAGGGGCAGCACCAGCAGGAGACCCGGGACCGTGGGCCGTCCGGTGTGGAGCAGGACGCCCGCCGCCATCCACACCAACGTGGTCAGCCCCACGGCAGAGAGGAACGCGATCAGACCGTCTTGCAGCAATACCATCCCAAATCACCTCGGGATAGTGTATGCCGCCGGGGTGTGGGAGGTTCTCGCCCGTCAGCCGTCCGCCTTCTCCGTTTCCTGTGGCTGCTCCAGCTTCTCCACCCGCTTCCGTAGCTCATCCAACTCCGTGGCCAGGGACGCCAGCACCGAGATCAGAATGGCAATCACCGTCACGCCTGCCAGAAGCAGCCCTGTGCTGCCAAGCAGAGAACCAAATAAGCTGAACAGTAACCACCCAATTACCAGCGTGCCAAACCAGATACCCAGAAAGGTCCTTATAGTCAGTCCCCCCGCTCTTTCTCCTCCAGCAGCTTATCCAGCTTCTTTTCCACTCTGTCCAGCTTCACCAGATTATAAATCATCAATCCCGGTATAAGCACAAGTGCGAACAGTATAAAAACGCCTAGTATTCCATCGAAATTTCCAAAAACCAATAAGAATAACGCCACTGCGAGCAGAATGCCGATCCCTGTCAAAATGCTATTTTTCATTTTCAGTCCTCCCTGGTAATCCCCAGCTCCACCAGAATGGCCTCCTCCCGGGCCCGCATTTGGCGCTTCATGGGTCCCTCGTCCAGGTGGTCGTAGCCCAGCAGATGCAGCACCGAATGGGTCACTAGGTACGCCAGCTCCCGCTGGCGGGAGTGGCCGTATTCCTTGGCCTGGGCGGCCACATGCTCCATGGAGATCACCATATCCCCCAGGGGCACCAGCCCGGTGCCGAGGTCCGCGTCCTCCTCGGTGGGCACCTCCCCCGGCATCAGGTCAAACTCGGGAAAGCTCAGAACATCGGTAGCCCGATTCACATCCCGCATGTCCCGGTTGATCGCGTGGATGTTTTCATCATTGGTCAGCAGCACGTCCACCTCGCAGGCAGCTGTGATTCCCTCCGCCGCCAAAGCAGTGCGGATAACCCTGCGGATAAAGGCGCAGCGATTCTTACTGTCTGCTCCCGGCACGTCAGAGGTGATTGGTATATAGTGCTTTTTAGCCATTATCTTGTCCCTTTCCCGGTTTTCCGGTTGGCGTCCCGCTCGTATGCCTCCACGATGCGCTGGACCATCACATGCCGCACCACGTCGGCGTTGGTCAGCTCACAGATGCCGATGCCCTCCACGTTCTTCAGCACCCGCATGGCCTCCCGCAGGCCGGAGGGCTTTCCGTCGGGCAGGTCGATCTGGGTCACGTCGCCGGTGATGACGATCTTGGAGCCGAAGCCCAGGCGGGTCAGGAACATCTTCATCTGCTCCCGGCTGGTGTTCTGGGCCTCGTCCAGAATGATGAAGCTGTCGTCCAGGGTCCGGCCGCGCATATAGGCCAGGGGCGCCACCTCGATGTTTCCCCGCTCCAGGTACTTCTGGTAGGTCTCCGCTCCCAGCATGTCAAACAGGGCGTCATACAGGGGCCGCAGGTACGGGTCCACCTTGCTCTGCAGGTCGCCGGGCAGGAAGCCCAGCCGCTCACCAGCCTCCACAGCGGGACGGGTCAGGATGATACGGTTCACCTGCTTGTCCCGGAAGGCCTGAACGGCGGCGGCCACGGCAAGGTAGGTCTTGCCGGTGCCCGCCGGGCCCACGCCGATGGTGATGGTATTTTTCAGCACGGAGCTGATATACTCCTTCTGGCCGATGGTCTTGGGCTTGATGGGGCGGCCCTTGGCGGAGATGCACAGCACATCGCCGGTCAGCTCCGTGATCTGCTCCTCCTTGCCGGACCGCACCAGGCCGATGACGTAGCGGACATTCTGCTCCCCGATGGCCTCCCCCCGGGAAGACAGGGTCAGCAAAGCCTGAATGGCCTTGCAGGCCAGCATGGTGTCCTCCGGCTCGCCGGAGACCCGCAGTTCCCCGTCCCGGTTCACCACGGTGACGGAAAACTCCTGCTCCAGCAGTCGGATGTTTTCATCAAAGGACCCGAAGATGTTGACGGCCTGTTCCAGCCGCTCAATGCTGATTCTCTGTTCCAAACTCACTTCACTCCAGTTCATGACGGGCCGCTGCCCGATTCCTCTGTCAAAATGGGGACCCGTTCCCCGATCTCCTCCACGCACTCCGCCGACAGCGTCACCGTCAGCACGTCTCCCCTTTGCCGGGAGGTGCAGAGGGTGGACACGATCTCCCCGTATGGCGCCACTTCCGTTTCCAGCTGCTGGGTCAGGATGCGCTCTCCCAGCCGTTCCACCCGGACCGGGTCCAGCCGGACCTCCGCCGTCTCATAGAAGCGGCAGGTTTCCGTCACCAGCGTCGCCGGCAGGGCAATGCCCAGCAGGGACCAGGAGGATCTTTTTGTTATTTTATCATAGTTTGCCCCTTCGATGCTACTGTTTGAAAAGAATTTTACCCGCTGTTTTCCGAACACCAGGGAGACCAGCTTCTTTTCCTTTCCGGTGTACTGCTTCTTCTGCCCGGTCAGGGCAATCTCCGTAGTCAGAGTGTGCCAGGTGCGGGCCTTCACGGAGCCCATCCCCGCCAGTACCCGGGCGCCGAAGGTGTCCAGGTCCTCCACGCCGGAGATCAGCAGCTGGCCCTGGGTCACCGCCGTCCCAGCCGGTACGCTGGCCCTGCCGTTCAGGGCATGGACCTCCAGCACCAGCCCGTCCCGGCGTGCCACCACATTGGAGGGAGTCGTCTCGTCCACCATCTCCGGGACTGGGATCCGCTCCCGCACCTGCACATAGGCCCGGCACCCGGAGACATTGACTGCCAGCCAGCACAGCTCCGGAATGTCCAGCAGCACCTGATTCCGCAGCCCCTCGCCGTCAAGGGCCAGGCCGAAGCTGCCGATCCCCACTCCGTGCTGCTCCAGCGCCCGCAGAATTTCCTCCTCAGGTACCGCCTCATTGCCCTCAATTTCAAAATCCCAGATGAAAAAAGAACCCAGAAACAGCGCCAGTCCACATCCCACCAGTCCGATCAGTAGAGTCTGACGGCGGCGGAACCGCAGCAGGAAGAAGGGTGCTCCCTCCCGACCCATCACCGTCAAGGTACAGTCCAGCTTCTCCGCCGACTGTCGCAGAACCCGGTAGTCTTGCCGGGAGATGCGGCAGGTAAAGGCGGTAGCCGATTCCCACTCCAGGTCCCAGAAGGCCAGGTCCCGGGCGCCGCACAGGTTCAGCACCCGCTCCGGGAAGGCGCACTCCGCCCGAATGCGCACCTGTCCCCGCAGGCGGTTTACCAGCCCTGTCATCCACCCTTCACCTCCACCCATTCCACTGCAGCGATGTGCCCGCCGATGCGCAGCTCCTCCGCCGTCATGGCCAGCAGCGTCAGTCGCTCTCCCCGGACCCGCAGTACCCCCGCCGTGGTGTTGGCGTCAATCTGGGTCTCACTGTAAGCCAGAATGCCCGTGTGGTGTTCCAGATACAGCTGGCGGCTGCCCACCATCTCCAGATGTGGCAGGCCCGCCACCACGTCCGCCGGCAGATCAAACAGCTCCGCCACAGCGCTGAGAACCCCGCCCTCCCTGTCCTTCCGATTCCGCTCCATTGCGCTCACCTCAGGAAACGCTATGCGGGGCCAGGCCGAAACTTGCATGGTTTTCCTTGCTTCCGCATAGGCTTTCCCGGTGATAAGTATGAAAAAACGCAGTCGAACCGACCTGTTTCTGATCTTATGCGGCATTCTGATCTGGTTTTTGACGGACGCCGCCCGTATTCGCCTCTGGGCGGCAGAGGCTCTGGTCCTTTGCGGAAAGTCCGTAATCCCGGCCCTATTCCCCTTTCTGGTGGTATCCAGCCTATTGGTGTCCCTGGGCTTCGGAGAGTGGCTCTCGCCCTACCTGGCCGGGCTGATGGCGCCTCTGTTCCGCCTGCCGGGCCTGGCCAGCAGCGCCCTGGTCCTGGGGCTGGTAGGAGGCTATCCTGTCGGCGCTCAGACAGCGGCGGACCTGTACCGTCAGCACCTGCTGACCCGTGAGGAGGCGGAACGGCTGCTGACCTTCTGCAACAATTCCAACCCCGTGTTCCTCGTCAGTGTTCTGGGAGTTGGTGTCTTCGGCAGCGTCCGGACGGGGGTGCTGCTGTGGCTGATCCACGTCCTCTCCGCCCTGCTGGTGGGTCTCTTTTTCCGGAGCCATGGAAAAACCGCGGACCGGCGGCAGCCCCGCTCCCTCCCTTGCCGGGCTGTCTCCCTGCCCGTGGCCTTTGTGGCAGCAGTCCGCAGCTCCGCCACGGGGATGCTGTCGGTCTGCGCCTTTGTGACTCTCTTCTACGTGCTGGCCGCACCGCTGCAAGCCCTGGGCGGGCGGCTGGGTCCCGCTCTGGTGGGGGTGGTTGAGCTGTTCTCTCTGACTCCGCTGCTGACGCCCGACCTCTTCGGCTTCGTGCTGGCTGCCGGCTGCGTGGGTTGGGGCGGGCTGTCGGTGCTGTGCCAGACGGCGGCGGTTCTGGACGGCACAAATCTATCCCTGCGGCCCTGCCTGCTGGGAAAGCTGACCCAAGGCCTCCTGTCTGCCGTTCTGGCGGCTCTGGTCTGGTGGTATCTGCTGTAAAAGATCCCCTCCGTCGTAAAACGGAGAGGATCTTTTTGCCGAAATATTCCCTTTTGTATTGGTTTTACCGCTGTCCCTTGTCGTATGGGATACCCTCTGCTTTGGGGGCCCGGGACTTCTTGGAGGTAAAGGCCAGCACTACCAGAGAGATGATGTAGGGCAGCATGTTGTACACAGAGCTGGGCAGCTCCAGAGCCTTCAGAAAATCAAAGCCAGTGTACACGTTGCCCAGGGCGCGGAAGAAGCCGAACAGCAGCGCCGCCAGGGCGATGCGGGTAGGCTTCCACTGGCCGAAGATCATGACCGCCAGGGCCAGGAAGCCGAAGCCGGCCACGCCGTTCTCAAACTTCCACTCGCTGACGCCGGCGGTGATGTACACGATGCCGCCCAGACCGCCCAGCATACCGGAGATCAGCACGCCGGCGTAGCGCATCTTGTACACGTTGATGCCCACGCTGTCCGCCGCCTGGGGATGCTCGCCGCAGGCACACAGCCGCAGGCCAAACCGGGTCTTGTACAGCACCACATAGGCTGCCGCCAGGGCGATCACCGCCAGCAGCATAAACCAGTTGAACTCAAAGCCACCGATGTTCACCAGGAAGGCCTTCTTGGCGTTGATATACTGGATGGTGGAGGACACATTGTCCACACTCTCAGCGGTGTTCATGGCCTTCACGAACACGGTGGCGCCCGCAGTGCCCAGCAGGTTCATAGCGGTGCCCACCAGGGTCTGGTCCGCCTTGAAGTTGATGGCGGCCACAGCCAGCAGCAGGGAGTAGAGCATGCCCAGCAGGACAGCCGCCAGCACCACCAGCAGGATCACCAGGAACGTGGAAGTGCCGTCAGGCAGGTATTTCATCATCAGCGCGCCGCCCAGGGCGCCCATGACCATGATGCCCTCCAGGCCAATGTTGATGACGCCGGAGTGTTCGGAGAAGCAGCCGCCCAGGGCCACCAGCACCAGAACGGAGGCAAAGATCAGCGTATATTGCAGCAGCAGGATCATTTCGCCTTTCCTCCTTCCTTGGCAGCTTTCTTTTCATCCAGCCGGTCCAGGCGGCTGTTCAGCGCGTACTTGAAGAACAGCACGAAGCCGCACAGGTAGATGATGAGGGCCGAGATAAAGTCGGAGATCTGGGCGGAGTACATGGTCTTGTCCACGTAGGCGCCGCCGTTGGTGATGTGCTGGATGAAGTAGGAGGAGAGAATGGTCCCCAGGGGGTTCAGACCGCCCAGGAAGGCGGCGGCGATGCCGTTGAAGCCCATGCCGGGGATGGAGGACTGGGTGCACTGCCACTGCTCGAACCCGGTGAGGAACAGCATGGCGGCGCCCATACCGGCCAGCGCGCCGGCGATGGCCATGGTCAGGATCAGGTTCTTGTTCTCCCGCATACCGCAGTATTTGGCGGCAAACTTATTGCAGCCGGTGGCTTTCAGCTCATAGCCCAGCTTGGTCTTTTCCAGCAGGACCCAGATGGCCACGGCGATCAGCACCGCCAGGGGAATGGCGATGGTGACGTACTGGTTGTCGTTGAACCAGGCCATGCAGAAAGAAGGCAGCGGAGGCAGGATCGCGCCGGGATTTGTACTGGATAAGGTCAGGGTATAGGGACTTGTCTCCTCTTTCACCAATGTGAGGATCGTGTTCACCATGTACAGGCTGATCCAGTTCAGCATGATGCAGGAGATGACCTCGTTGACGTTGCAGTAGGCCTTCAGCAGGCCGGAAACAGCGCCCAGGGCGGCACCGGCCACGACAGCGGCCAGCAGGCACACATACCAGGGCATATGCCAGGCCAGAGCACAGTAGAGGCTGGCGCCCGCGCCCACCACATACTGTCCGGCGGCACCGATGTTAAAGAGACCCACCTTGTAGGCAAAGAGCACGGACAAGCTGCACATCAGCAGAGGCGCCGTTTTCACCAGCGTGCTGCCCAGATATTTCAGCTGGGCGTTCCGGCGGGAATAGGTCATAAAGTTCTTCACGATGGTGGTGATCGCCTCGCCGGCACCGGCGGGATTGATGATCAGCAGCACCACATAGCCCACCAGCAGGCCGATGAGGATGCACAACAGCGATGCCAGCAGCGACTGGACCGCGTTGTTCCGCAGCAGGGAACGCTTCTGTTCTTTCATGGCTTATGCTCCCTCCCTTTTCGCGCCTGCCATATACAGGCCCAATTCTTCCACCGTGGTGGTCTTGGGGTCCAGTTCGCCCACGATTTCACCCTCGTACATGACCAGGATGCGGTCAGACAGTGCCATGACCTCGTCCAACTCCAGACTCACCAGCAGCACGCCCTTGCCGGCGTCCCGCTGAGCTACGATTTGTTTGTGGATGTACTCGATGGCGCCCACATCCAGGCCACGGGTGGGCTGGACGGCGATCAGCAGCTCCGGGTCTTTGTCGATCTCCCGGGCCACGATAGCCTTCTGCTGGTTGCCGCCGGACATGGACCGGGCGATGGTGACGGGGCCCTGGCCGGAGCGGACGTCATACTGCTCAATGAGTCGTCCGGCGTAGTCCCGGATGGCCTTCCGCTTCAAAAAGCCCGCCTTGCTGACAAACTCCGGCTCAAAGTAGCGCTGGAGCACCATGTTGTCCTCCAGGGTGTAATCCAGGACCAGACCGTGCTTGTGCCGGTCCTCAGGGATGTGGCTCATCCCCATGGTATTACGCTTACGGATGGAAGCGTCGGTGATGTCCTGGCCCTCAAGAGTGATCTTTCCGCTCTTCAGCGGTTCCAGGCCTGTCAGGCCGTAGACCAGCTCCGTCTGGCCATTGCCGTCGATACCGGCGATGCAGACGATCTCGCCCGCCCGGACCGCAAAGCTGACGTTTTTCACAGCGTCTTTGCTGTGGGTCTTGGAGGCTACGGTGAGGCCTTCCACCTCCAGAATGGTCTTGCCTGGCTTGGCGGGCTCCTTGTGGACCACGAATTCCACATCCCGGCCCACCATCATCCGGCTCAGTTCTTCTCGGGTGGTATCCTTGATGTTGACGGTGCCAATGTACTTACCCTTTCTCAGAACAGAGCACCGGTCCGCCACCGTCATGATCTCGTTGAGCTTGTGGGAGATGAACAGAATGCTCTTGCCCTCTGCGGCCAGATTCCGCATGATCTGCATCAGCTCATCGATTTCCTGGGGCGTCAGCACGGCGGTGGGTTCGTCGAAAATCAGAATCTCATTCTCACGGTACAGCATCTTCAGGATCTCCGTCCGCTGCTGCATACCTACGGTGATGTCCTCCACCAGTGCGTCCGGGTCTACATGAAGGCCGTACTTTTCAGACAGGGCCAGCACCTTCTCCCGGGCCTCGCTCTTTTGGAGAAAACCGTGTTTGCAGGGCTCCACGCCCATGATGATGTTGTCCAAAACGGTGAAGCACTCCACCAGCTTGAAGTGCTGGTGAACCATGCCGATCCCCAAGGCGTTGGCGTCATTGGGGTCCTTGATCTCCACCACCTGGCCGTCCTTCCTGATGACGCCCTCCTCAGGCCGGTACAGGCCGAACAGCACGCTCATCAGCGTGGACTTGCCCGCGCCGTTTTCGCCCAGTAGGGCATGGATCTCTCCCTTTTTCAGCTGCAGCGTGATATTGTCGTTGGCCACGATGCCGGGGAAACGCTTGGTAATGTTCAGCATTTCAATGGCATAGGTCTGTTCCAATGTTCACGACCTCCCCCTGATTGCCTGACGGCAAGTATGTTGATACTCTATTGTACTATACTTGGCGCCATAATTCAAAGGCATTTTTACATTTTATACAAAAAAGAGAACGGGAGCAACTCCCGTCCTCTTTCAGCTTGTCAAAGAACCTCGCCGGTGGCGAGGTTCTTCTGGTATAATAG
>CAMFAL010000047.1 GCA_945948185.1 uncultured Clostridia bacterium
ATGCTAAAACACCAGTTCTCGCTTTTTGAGAACTGGTGTTCTTTGACAAGCTGAAAGAGAGACCGCCTGACCGGCGGTCTCTCTTTTTATGCTCCTTCATTTATGGTCCGCTCCAGAGTCTCCCGGTCATACAGCAGATTCAGGGCCTCCAGCATCCCATTGGCGGTCAGGTGCTCCGGCAGGTCCAGCTTTTTCAGCAGCGCCTGCCGCTTTGCGGCGCTGTCCGGGCCTCCGGTGAGCCCCAGGGCAAACAAGTCCGCCTTGGTAATGGGTTCCTTTGCCGGGGTGCTCTCCCCTTCTCCGTCCAGAAAGGTAGCTCCCGCCCGCTCCAGAGCTGTCAGCAGCACCTCCGGTTTCATGCCTTCCACGCCTAGCTTGCCCTCTTTTCCGGCGTGGCGCTTCCGGCGCTCCTTGCCGTGGATATCCGGGATATAGGCCTGCTTGATCCGGTCCTTCGGCAGGGCGCCCTTGAGATAGTTGCGGATGACAAAGCCGGCGCCGTCGCTGTCCGTCAGGACGATGAGCCCCCGCTCCTCCGCAAGCCTCCGGAGAAAAGCCAGCTTTTCCTTATCATTGAACACGGAAAACCCCCCCAGGGTGACCACGGTGGCATCCACCACCTGGGAAATGGTATTTTTATCGTAGCGGCCCTCCACCACGATGACTTCCCTGATCTTCCTCATTTCCGCCGTGCCCCCAGACGCACCAGCAGCAGCTTCAGCTCACCTGCCGCGTCGATTCCCTTCTCGCTCTTCATGCGCCGGTCCAAGGTCTGGCACATCTTTACCGCGTCGGCGCACCAGTCCGCCGTGGTCCGTTTGGCGGCTGTCAGCAGCAGCTTTGCCGGATAGTCACTCTTCATCTCCCACAGCTCCATGAGCCAGTACTTGTCCTTGCCGCTGTCGATGGCCATGCGGGCGGTGTAGATGCGCCGCAGTTGGCTGCCCAAGGCGGCCAGAATCATAATGGGCTCCGTCTGCATTTTCAGCAGGTCTCCCAGGATAGAGGCCGCCAGGTCATAATTTCCCTGTAAAACGGCGTCGGATAGTTTGAACACCTCGGCGGACAGCACCGGGTCCGCCACGGCGTCGATGTCCTGCTGCGTGATGGCCTTCCCCTTGGCATATGCGCCGATCTTCTGAATCTCCGGCACCAGCCCCGTCATGAGACCGCCGCAGGTGAAGATCAGATACTCCGCCGTCTGACGGTCGATCTCCTTCCCCAGAGCCTTGAAGCGGCGGGCGATCCAGGCCACCAGGTCGCTGCTGTCGGCGGCCCGGAACTCCACCGCCTCCACGTGGTCGCTGACAGCCTTGTACAGCTTCTTCATGGTCTTGTTGGGCTTGTAGGCTATGGTATCGTAGACGAAGACTACACAGCAGTAGGGCGGAATATCCTCCAGGAAGGCAATCATTTTTTCCCGCTGCTCCTCGTTCAGCTTGAAGAGGTCGAAGTCCGTCACCACGATAAGGGTCCGCTCCGCCATCATAGGCATGGCCTCCGCCATCTCACTAAGGCTCTGGACCGTCAGGTCCTTCCCCTCCAGCTTGTGGTAGTTGAACTCCTCGAAGCCACCGGGCACCAGCTGCTTCCGCAGCTCCCCCAGGTAGAACTCCCGCAGGTAGCTCTCCTCTCCATAGAAAATATAGGCGCAGCCCGGTTCTCCGGCTTTCAAATCGTCCTTCAGCTTTTGAAAGGCTTCATTTTTCGTTTTCTTCGCGTATGCCATGTTGGTCTCCTCAGTTCAAAGATAAGTGGATATCGCCGTGCAGGTCTGTCCGCCAGACGACGCATCCCCGCTCCGCCAACCGCCGCAGAGTCTCCCGGGCCGGATGGCCGTAGCTGTTGGAACCCACGCTGATACACACCGTTTCCGGCTTCAGCGCATCCAGAAGCTCGGCGGAGGCGGAGGTTTTGGCTCCGTGGTGACCTGCCGCCAGATACTCGATGTCTGGCAGATCCCAGGCCGCCAGCAGCGCTTTTTCGGCGGCCCGGTCCATGTCTCCGGTGAGCAGCAGGTCCTGCTCCCCCAGGGACGCCAGAACCGCCAGGCTGCGTTCGTTATCGTCTCCGTCTCCCACGGGCGGGAGCACCCGCAGGCATGCCTTGCCCAACGTCAGTTTTGTTTCTTCCGCAACAGTCCGCACCTCTGCCCCGTGGGCGGAGGCGGTTTCCAGGACAGCAGCCCGTACAGCTTCGTCATCAGCCCCCTCCGTCACCAGCACCTCCCTCACGTCCAGGCGGGCCAGCAGCCCGGTGACGCCGGAGATATGGTCCTTGTCATAGTGGGACAGAATCAGGCAGTCCAGTTGGTTGCAGCCCATGGTTTTTAGATGGTGGGCCGCCAGTTCCCCGGCGTCATACCAGCTGCTGCCGCTGCCGCAGTCTACCAGGGCGTATTTCCCGCCGGAGGCCAGCAATACACACTGGCCCTGCCCCACGTCCAGCATGACCGCATCCAGGCCGGCGCCGTAGCGGGCAGCACCCAGCCGCACCGTCACCGCCAGGGTCAAACAGGCGGCCAGCGCCGCCACGGCGTATTTCCGCCGGGCCTTCGGCTTCATCAGGTACGCCGTCAGAAACAGCAGATAGGCAAAGGCCAGCCAGTATTTCAGATAGGGATTGGAAAAGTAGACAGCGTGGTAGGGGAGCTTCGCTAGCAGACGTGCCGCCCCAAGGACATACCCGGCCAGTATCCGGGGCGCCACCGCCAGCAGCATCCCCAGAGGCGCCCACAGGAACCCTGCCAGCACGGCCGCAAGCCCCAGGAGAAATATCCCGCTGGCCGCCCACAGGCACAGCAGATTGCTGAGGGGCGAAAGCAGCACCAGGGTGCCGAAATAATAGGCCGACATAGGCACCGTAAATACCAGTGCACCCATGGTGGCAGAGAAACTGGCAGAAGTAAAGTGGAATACCTTGCCGTGTTTTTTCTCACCTTTCAGCATCTTGTACAGTTTGGGCGTCAGCCACAGGATGCCAGCCATGGCGGCAAAGGACAACTGCAGGCTGATGGAGGCCGCCGCGCAGGGGTTTCGCAGCAGGATCAGAAACAGAGCCGTCAGCAAGGAAGTCGGCCCGTCGCTCTCCCTGCCGAACAGGGGCGCCGCCAACAGCAGCACCAGCATCACGCAGGCCCGGACTACCGAAAGGCTTCCGCCGGTCAGGAGGGCGTAAAACACCAGCAGCCCAAGCACGACCCCTGCCACCAGCTTCCGCCGGTGCCGTCCCGCCAGCAGGACCACCAGGGTCAGCAGAAAGCCGCAGTGCATGCCGGACACTGCCAGGATGTGATACAGCCCCGCCTCCGACAGGTCCGCCGCAGCCCATTCCGAGAGCCCGGACTTGTCGCCGGTCAGAATAGCCGTCAGGAACCCGGCGGTATCCCCCTCAAACAGAGCGGCAATCTCCTCCCGCATGGCATGTCCCATTCTGGCGGGCCACCAGCGGGGTGACGCAGAGGTTCCTGCCTCCAGGGTCACCTCTCCCCTTTGGTATGCCAGCAAAAACACGCCCTTGGAGGTAAAAGCGGTCACATCCTCGTCCCGGATGTGGGCGGCGCTTTTCAGATGCACCGTGTCCGTCACTGTCTGCCCCGGGGACGCCGTCAGCAGCGCCTCGCTGCCGTAATAAACGGCCTTGCCCGGCAGCCCCGCAAGCTTCACCGTGACCTTGGCGCCGTAATCGGTCCGGACGGCGTAGTCACAGAGGGTCATAGCGACCTGCCGGTCCGTGTCCGCCAGGGCCTCCAAGGGCGCCTGGACCTGACGGACGTACAGGCAGTTCCAGCCAAAGGCCAGGGCCAGTCCTGTGCCCATCAGCAGCGTTCTCCGGCCCCAGTCGTTCCGCAGAGCCAGCCTGCCGCAGGCCAGCACGAAAGCAGCCGCTCCCATGGGGAGCAGCCAGGCAGCCGGCAGCAGATACTGGGCCAGAAAGATACCCAGTGAAAAGGCCCCCGTGAACAGGGCCAGCTTTCTCATTTACTCTTCGGCGGCGTCGGGTCGTCGGTCCGGCCCAGGAGATAGTCGGTGCTGACATGGTAAAAATCAGCCAATTTCAGAATCGCCCAAGCTGGAATCTCACGGACACCCTTTTCATATCGCCAGTAAACATTGCGATTCATGTTCAGATATTCCGCAATCTCGATTTGCTTTTTGTCGTGATCTACCCGCAAATCTTCCAATCTCTGAAAATGCATCTTATCACCTCAAAGAAATGCTACCGTTTGGTAGCATCTCTTTGAGGAATTTCACCCATACGGCTTCACTATATGCATGGTAGCATAATTTGCATGAAATATCCAGTCCATCTTGAGGCCACAAATTGTTACTGTTTTTTCATTGACACGCTGAAATCACACGACTATGATTGGTAGTAAGAAGCGGCAAACTGCCGCTATTGGGAAAGGAGTAATTTTATGAAGCGTTTTCTGACTCTTCTGTTCACCACTCTGCTGCTGACGGCGGCTCTGTGCATAGCCGCCTCTGCGTCCGACTATGACACGGTTGCACAGGACCTGTCCGCCATCGGTATGTTCCGGGGCACCGCCAACGGCTTTGAGCTGGACCGGGCCCCCACCCGCTCCGAGGCCGCCATCATGCTGGTGCGGCTCTACGGTGCCGAGGAACAGGCCAAGACCGCATACGCCGCCGGTGAGATCAAGCATCCCTTCACTGATGTCAGTGCGTTCACCTCTCCCTATGTGGCCTGGCTGTACAGCAACGGCATTACCAACGGCTTCACGGAGAACACTTTCGGTTCCCAGCGGACCTGCACCGTCCAGAACTATGTGACCTTCCTGCTGCGGGCTCTTGGGTACAAGGACGGCACCGACTTCCAGTACGCCGACGCCCTGACCTTTGCCCAGGAGAAGGGCTTTTATGAGCCCGTCATGTTCCCCGGTGCCTTCCTGCGGGACGACCTGGCCGCTGTTACCTACCAGGCCCTGGCTGCCGACATGGCCGGCGGAAAGACCTGCCTGCTGGACAGTCTGGTGAAATCCGGTGCCATCGATCAGAACGCCGCCAAGCCCATAACTGACAAGATCAAAACCTACCGCGCCATGCTGACTGCCACCAAGGGTATGGATGAAAACGCCATGGATGTGGACATGGATGTCAAGATGGATATGACCATGACCGCTGGCGGCGAGACCACGACGATGCCCACCTTCATGAAGGGCAATATGAAGCTGATTGTGGACGGCGGCAATGTAAAGCTGGCCTATACCACTGCGACCGAGGCCCAGGGCGAGACCGTGAAGATGGATATGTGGATGAAGGACGGCTGGATGTACACCTCCACCACCATGTCCGGCGAAGAGAAGAAGGTCAAGTCCTCTGTGGAGGACCAGATGGCCGCCGTCAAGAGCCTGTCCGGCGTGAATATGAGCGCCATGGACGTCAGCGGCCTGGCTATGCTGGAGTCCGTGACCTCCAAGAAGGTGGGGTCCAACACCGAGTACACCATCGTCATCGGCCAGGGTATGGACAGCATGCTGGAAAGCGTCGTCGGTATGATGGGTACAGAGACCTCCGGCATGGACATGCACTTCGGCAAGATCACCGCCACCTACACCGTAGACAGCAAGGGCATCCTGAAAAAGATCGCTATGGTCTTTGACGCCACCATGAAAATGGAGATCCCCATGGAAGGCGGTGCTGCCATCTCCATGGACGTGGCCTACGCTTACGACATGACCATGACCGTCAACGCCACCGGCAAGCGCGTGAAGATCACCTTCCCCGACTTCTCCGGTTACCAGGAGACGCCCGCAGCTTCTGTGGGAAGCGCCCCCGCAGCCTGATCTGCGACCTACGAAAAAACAGCGCCTCAGTTCGAGGCGCTGTTTTTATATTTGAATCATTTTTGCCAGGACATGTGCCTGACAAAAATACACTGACCCAGCCGCCTTGGGCGGTGTTCACCAGTGATGCCGCGTCACTGGTGAGGGGGAATCTAAAGGGGGGACTAGCGTCCCCCCTTTACGTGCATTAGCCCGGAGGCCAGGTCATATCCCGGCCCGCCAGCACATGGAAGTGCAGATGGGGCACGGACTGCTGACCGGCCTCACCGATATTGGACACCACCCGGTAGCCCGCCTCGGCAAAGCCCAGCTCCTTGGACAGCTTGGCGATAACCTCGAAGATGTGGGCCACCACCGCGCAGTTCTCCGCCGTGATAGCGGAAACAGAGGTGATGTGGGCCTTGGGCACCACCAGGAAGTGGGTAGGCGCCTGGGGGGCAATGTCGTTGAAGGCGTAGCAGAGGTCGTCCTCGTAGACCTTGCTGCTGGGGATCTCCCCAGCGATGATCTTGCAGAATAAGCAATCAGACATGGTGCAACCCTCCTTTTTCGAACGTATCAGATAAATTGATTGTGCGTGGGATCATAACGGTAATCCAGAACGGCCAGAGTCCCGGAGATATCCGCCGGATCGACATCCAACGCAGCGCACAGGTCCTCCAGACTGCTGTACTCATCCCGGAGCTTCGTGTTGATAAAACTCAGCAGGATGGCGGGATCTTTCGGCAGCATCGGTCACCTCTCCTCTCTGTCCAGGCCCAGAACTTCATAATATTCGTCGGAGAATGTCAGGCAGGCCGGGTCGAAGGCCGCCTGTAAGGCTTTGACCTTCTCCCAGGGGTCCCGGGGCGTCAGGTCAAAAGCATGGACAATGGCGTCCAGCACCACTTTTCGTTTTTCCTCGTATTCCTGATCGCCCAATTGTTCGGCATCCTCCGTCAGCATTTGGCGAAAGCGGGGCTCCTCCATCCACCAGATTTGGGACAGTGGGTTGGCGTCCCGGCAATACAGAACGAAGGACAGGAACTCCCGGAAATCCTCCCCAACAGGCAGGGCATAGGTGCCTGCCTCTCCCATGGCGGGATCCACGCAGAACACCCGCTCGTCTCCCGGCAGGAGGACGAAGTGGACGCCGTCACAGCCAATCCAGCCCACGTACTCCGCACCCGTCGGGGTGCAGAAGTACGGAGTGTCGCTTCTCTGCTCCAGGCCGATGGAGGAACAGTCAAGATCCAGTGCCCGGAAGCGCCGCAAATCCTCACGGGCGGACATGGCTCAGGCTCCGTGCTGAGGGACGATGGCGAAGAAGATCAGGTCCTCGCCGCCGTCGTTCATCAGGCTGTGGGCATGGCCCTTGGGGCAGTAATGGCAGGAGCCCACGGAGAGGGGCTCGCAGCCGTCATCATACAAAATTTTGCCTTTGCCGGAGAGAACATAGATGGTCTCGCTGTCGGTGACATGGGTATGCAGGCCCACGGTGGCGCCGGGGATCAGACGGCCCTGCATGATCTTGCACAGGCCGTCATCGTAGATTCGCATGGCGGCTTCCTTCTCGCCGCCCCGCATGTGGGCAATGACCTTCTCCTCCATGGCATTGAAATCAATCAGCATATCAGATTCCTCCTCAGCCCAGCTTGGCAGCCACGAAATCGTCCACGGAGGCCAGTGCATCGTCCAGCTTCAGCAGATCACTGCCGCCGCCCATGGCACTGTCGGGCTTGCCGCCGCCCTTGCCGCCGCAGATGGTGCAGACGTTCTTCACCAGATCGCCGGCCTTGATACCCTTCTTCACGGCCTCGGGGCCGCAGATGGCCAGGAAGGTGATCTTCTCGCCGTTGACGGAGGACAGTACGGCCACCACGTTGGGTTCCTTGTCCCGCAGGAAGTCGCCCATCTGACGCAGGGCATTGGCATCCAAGCCGTTCTTGTTGGAGGTGACCACCTTCAGGCCGCCAACTTCCTTGGCGCTCATCAGGAACTGACGGGCCTCACCCAGGGAGGCCTCCGCCTTGAACTTGTCAAGAGCGTGACGCATCTCCTTCATCTCATTCAGCTGCTGGTCGATCTTGTTCTCCAGCTCGCCGGGGTTGGTCTTGAGCATCTGGGCAGCGTGGAACAGCACCTGCTGGTTGCGGTTCACGGTCTCCAGGGTCAGCTTGCCCACGGTAGCTTCAATACGGCGGACGCCGGAGGCCACAGAGGCCTCGCTCTTGATGCGGAAGGGGCCGGCCTTGGCGGTGTTGTCCAGGTGGGTGCCGCCGCAGAACTCCATGGAGAAGTCGCCCATCTCCACCACGCGGACGGTGTCGCCGTATTTCTCACCGAACATGGCGATGGCGCCCTTCTTCTTGGCCTCCTCGATGGGCAGGACCTCGGTGACCACGGGATAGCCCTCCAGGATGGCGTCATTCACCAGACGGTCGATCTCGGAAAGCTGGTCAGGGGTGATGGCCTCAAAATGGGTGAAGTCGAAGCGCAGGCGGTCTGGCTCCACCAGAGAACCGGCCTGATGGACGTGGTCGCCCAGAACCTTCTTCAGTGCGGCATCCAGCAGATGGGTGGCACTGTGGGCGCGCATGATGGCCTTCCGGCGGTCCACGTCGATGGAGGCAGTAACAGTGTCGCCCACCTGGAACTGGCCGGAGACCACCTTGCCGTAGTGCATGAACTTGCCACCCTTGTTCTTCAGGACGTTGGTAACCTCAAACTTGGCATCGCCGGCGGTGATGACGCCGTGGTCGGCCACCTGGCCGCCCATCTCGGCATAGAAGGGGGTCTGGTCCAGCACCAGGATGGCCTCGGTGCCAGAGACCACCTCATCCCGCAGCTCCTCGTCGGCCACGATGGCCAGAACCTTCCCCTGGGCCTCGGTGTGGTCATAGCCCAAAAACTCGGTGGCGGGCATATCGCTGCCGAACTCAATACCGGCCCAGCCCAGGTCGCCCAGGGCCTCACGGGCCTTCCGGGCGCGGATGCGCTGCTCCTCCATCTCGCGGTCGAAGCCCTCGCGGTCCAGGGTCATGCCCTCGTCCTCCACCATCTCGGCGGTCAGGTCGATGGGGAAGCCATAGGTGTCGTACAGCTTGAAGGCGTCGGCACCGGAGAACGCAGTCTCACCCTTGGTCTTGTGGTCCGCCAACAGCTGGTCGAAGATCTTCATACCGCCGTCGATGGTCTTGGCGAAGTTCTCCTCCTCGGTGCGGACCACCTTGGTGATATAGGTCTGCTTCTCCCGCAGGTCGGGATAGGCAAACTCGTTCTCATGGATGACGGTCTCCACCACCTCATACAGGAAAGGCTTGTTGACGCCCAGCAGCTTGCCGTGGCGGGCAGCCCGGCGCAGCAGGCGGCGCAGCACGTAGCCCCGGCCCTCGTTGCTGGGCAGGATGCCATCGCAGATCATCATGGTGGAGGAGCGGATGTGGTCGGTGATAACACGCAGGGACACATCGGTCTTGTGGCTCTCGCCGTAGTGGGCGCCGGTGATCTCGGACACCTTGTTGGTGATGTTCATGACAGTGTCCACATCGAACAGGGAGTTCACGTTCTGGACCACGCAGGCCAGACGCTCCAGGCCCATGCCGGTGTCAATGTTCTTGTTCTTCATCTCGGAGTAGTTGCCCTCGCCGTCGTTGACGAACTGGGAGAACACGTTGTTCCACACCTCGATGTACCGGTCGCACTCGCAGCCCACGGTGCAGCCGGGCTTGCCGCAGCCGTGCTCGGGGCCGCGGTCATAGTACACCTCGGAGCAGGGGCCGCAGGGGCCGGCGCCGTGCTCCCAGAAGTTGTCTTCCTTGCCGAAGCGGAAAATGTTCTCGGCGGGAATGCCGATCACCTTGTTCCAGATCTCGAAGGCCTCATCGTCGTCCAGATAGATGGAGGGATACAGGCGGTCCTTCTCCAGGCCCACCACCTCGGTCAGGAACTCCCAGCAGAAGGGGATGGCCTCCTTCTTGAAGTAATCGCCGAAGGAGAAGTTGCCCAGCATCTCAAAGTAGGTGCCGTGGCGGTCGGTCTTGCCGATATTCTCAATGTCGCCGGTGCGGATGCACTTCTGACAGGTGGTGACACGGTTCCGGGGAGGCTCCTCCTCCCGGGTGAACCAGGTCTTCATGGGAGCCATACCGGAGTTGATCAGCAGCAGGGACTTGTCGTTGGCGGGGGGGATCAGGGAAAAGCTGGGCAGACGAAGATGGCCCTTGCTCTCAAAGTAGCTCAGGAACATCTCCCGCAGTTCGTTCAGCCCGTAATAGGGATGTGCCATTTGTTTCTTCCTCCTATATTGATTTTGTTGATGACATCAAAAAAGCCTTCACCCCAGACTAGGGGCGAAGGCTCACTTCGCGGTACCACCCTAATTATCCCCTTTGCAAGGGCATCTTAGCCATCCGGTAACGGGGATGAACCGTTCCGCTCCTCGCGGACCGCTCCAAAGTGGCTGCCCTGCGGCGTGGGCAAGGGGCTTTCACCATCTCCCCTCTCGCTCCGGCCGGTTTCGCAAAGCTGGCTTTGTCACAGCATTTCGCTTATTGACCAGAAATATTATATCCTGTTTGTAGCATTTGTCAAGCCGGGTCCTTCTCTTTTTTGACAGATTTCTTCCCTTTTACCATGACGCACTCCCCGGTGCGGGCACACTGGCCGCAGCCGCAGCAGGAGACAGCCTCGCTTTTATCATTGTTGATCCGATACCAGACCCAGGCCGCGCCTCCCAGTACCAGTACCAATAAGATCCAAGTCATCCATGTCATCCCAAACACCTCCTATTTTTTATAGTTTATCACAGGAACGGTTTTCCAGTCAGTGGCATCTGCAACAGCCGCAATCCCAGCAGCGGAAGCATTTGCTCCGGCGGCAGGGGCAGTTCTCCCACGGGCAGATCCTGGGGCTCGATGACGGCTCCGTCGGGCCGCTGCAGGGACCGCTGCACACACAGCACCGGCTCCCGCAGGCTGGACAGGGTCAGGCTGTCCCGGGGCGACATGCCATAAGTGACGATATGCATTGTCCGCACAGACGCCAACAGTTCCGGGCGGCAGGTCCCCTTCACCAGCAGACATTTGCAGGATACCGCCACCGCCTGTATTGCCCGAACCGTTCCCGGGGGCATCAAAAGAGTTCCCCAGCTGCACTCCGACAATTCCTCCGCATCCCACAGCCTCCGAGTCCACGGAGAGACCCAGGGCTCCCATGCCGGGGGACAGGCAAACACCGCGTCCACCATCCAACCACCTCCCCGTTAGTTTTTGCCCGCGCCGGATTTCCATACAAAATTCCCTCTCGTTTTTTTCGGTTTGCTATGGTATACTAATTGGCAGATTTTGAGTTTGGGGGTGACTGTCCTTGAATTTCTGGGGCCATTTGAAAACCGTCCACCACCACCGGGCGCTGGTACGGAAATACTGCTTTCGCCTGGGGCTGTACTGGCAAGGACTGACTCACGACCTGTCCAAGTTTTCCCCGGTGGAATTCTTCGCCGGAGTCAAATACTTTCAGGGTGACCACAGCCCCAATGACGCCCAGCGAAAGGCCTTCGGATACAGCGCCTCCTGGATGCACCACAAGGGCCGCAACCGCCACCATTTTGAGTTCTGGACGGACTATAATCCGGACGGCTCTGGCATTTCCGGAGTGGAGATGCCGAAAAAATACGTAGCCGAGATGTTCTGTGACCGTCTGGCCGCCAGCAAGACCTACCGGGGTAAGGACTTCGATCCCGGCGATCCCTACAAATTCTTCCTCCGGGGCAAAGACCGGCGGCTGCTCCTGCATCCCAACACGGCGGCTCTGCTGGAGACCATCCTGCTGACCCTGAAGGATGAGGGCGAGGACGCCGCCTTCGATTACGTACGGCGGGAAGTTCTAGGAAAATAACAGTGGGAGCGCACCGGGTTCGGTGCGCTTCCGTTTCGTTTACTTGATGTTGGCTCCCAGAGAGCTGAAAAGCCGCAGCAGGGGCCGCCACAGGTTCGGGTGGTGCGTTTGAAGAAACGTCTCCACCGTTCCCCTGCTCAGACCATCGCCCAAGAGGAGAACATTGGTCCCAGCAGCATCCCGGCCTACGGCAGTCTCTCCGCTAGCGGCAACGCCCACAGCGATCTTCAAGCCGTTGACCGCCACACCAGCGGCATAGACTCCAACAGCGCTGAGACCAATGGCCAAATAGCCAACGGAGACCATCCCCAGGGCCATTAGGCCCAGGGAGATCATACCTATGGAAAAGACTCCGGCAGAGATCAGCCCCAGGCTGATGATGCCCACAGAGAAATTTCCGATGGCGATGATACCCACCGCCAGGCTATTCCGTGAGGGATGCCGGTCCCGACCAAAGCGGACGGATACCAGGGGCAGTCCAAAGACGCGGGTTTTGCTGGTATAGTGGTAATATGGCCCCCAGCTTCTATGGTAGTCGCTGGCCAATGCGTCCAGTTTCCGCTCTATTCGGGCAGTATCCGGCTTCTGGTCTGTCGTATGCTCCGGCTCGTCCATGTAGTCCTTCACCAGATAGTCCACGCTGACGCCGAACATCTCTGACAAGGATATCAACTTTACAATTTCTGGCAGCACGGCGCCGCTCTCCCATTTGCTGACAGACTGGCGGGTGACCCCCAGCCGGTCCGCCAGCTGCTCCTGGGACAGCCCCGCCTGCTTGCGGAGGGTCATCAGCTTTTCCGAAAATTCCATGGTATTCGTTTCTCGCTTTCTGTTTGATGGTTCCATGGTAAGCCATTCCCCAGGAAAAGGCAAGAACGCAGCAGGTGGAAGATTGTCAACCGCAGGTTGCATCTCTTGCACCGCAAGGAAAAACCACCGGCTGTGCCGGCAATGTCATTAAGTTAGTGATACGACTGCCAAGGG
>CAMFAL010000048.1 GCA_945948185.1 uncultured Clostridia bacterium
AAATTTGGACACCGCATTTCTGCGATGCCCAAATTTTCTTATCTTAATGACATTGCGCCACGGGTGGACGGTTCGTGCGCGCAGTGGGCCCAGCCTCCCCCAAGAAGTAGCAAAGCCACTTTTTTGACAGCTTTAGCCCCACAATGCGGACAGCGTGGGAATGACCTGCTTCTTCCGGCTCATGATCTTGGGCAGGAACGCACAGTTATCCCCGCTCTTGATGTTGAACGCCTGACGAATGGTCTCCTCGTCGCCGGTAAAGAGGAGCTGGGTACCCTCCAGCAGCACGTCGGTAATCATCAGCACCACCGTATCCAGGCCCCGGGCCTTGCGGATGGCGCCCATAGCGTAGAAGAAGTCCTGTTTCCGCGCCAGCAGGCGGTCCGAATCCATGCAGGTAATCTGGCTTACCGCCAGGTTATGCCCAGCGATGTGGAATTCCTTGTAGTCCGTTTTCAGCATGGCGTCCACAGTCTTCTCATCGCCGCAGGTGGCAGAGAAGATGGCCTTGCCCAGTTCTTCCAGGGAGACGTTGGCGATGCGGGCCATACGGTTTGCCATGTCGATGTCCCGCTGGGTGCAGGTGGGGGACTTGAACATGACTGTGTCGGACACAATAGCGGCAGCCATCAGGCCTGCCATTTTCGCCGTGGGCATCAGGCCCTTCTCCTGATACATCCCCGCCACAATGGTGGTGGTGCTGCCCACCGGCTCGTTGCGGACGTAGATGGGATCCTTGGTCTCGATGTCTGCCAGACGGTGGTGATCCACAATCTCCATGATTCGCGCCTGATCCAGACCCGGCACAGACTGGGCCTTTTCGTTGTGGTCCATGAGAATGACCCGCTTGCGGCGGGGCCGCAGCAGATGGTATCGGGACAGAGTTCCCACCACATGCTCCTCTTCATCCAGAATGGGATAAGAGCGGAAGCGGCTCTCCAGGACCGTGTCCTGCACATCGTCGATGTAGTCGTCCAGATGGAAGCAGACCATGTCCTTGGTTTTGCAGATGCTGCTGATGGGCATGGCGTGCTGGATCAGCCGCACGGCGCGATAGGCATCGTAGGGCGTGGAGATGATGCAGGTCTTTTTCGCCATCTCAATGAACTCCTGACTCACTTCCGCCTGACACACCAGCACGCAGTTTACCTCCAGCTCCAGCGCCCGGCGGAGCATCTCCGGCTGGTCACCGCAGACCAGGATCACGTCCCTGTCGGAAAACATCAGGTTCTCCCGTCCCGCAGGCAGCGCAATGGTCACGACGCCGGAAACCTCCTCCCACAGCTCCGTACCCTCGTTGAGAATCTGGCCCTCCAACACAGACAGCAGGTTGTACACGGGGACGTTGCGCACCTGCGGATCCCGGACGGAGGTCATGTCGTAGTTGGCCACGTCTCCGGCGGACAGCATGCCGTACAGGGTACCGTCCTCATTGG
Source organism: uncultured Clostridia bacterium (assembly GCA_945948185.1). Classification (GTDB taxonomy): domain Bacteria; phylum Bacillota; class Clostridia; order Oscillospirales; family Oscillospiraceae; genus Oscillibacter. The sequence continues at coordinate 1,437 of CAMFAL010000048.1, forward strand.
TCACGGGTATGGCGGATACCTTGTCCGCCTGCATGGCCTGCCAAGCCCGGCTGATCGTGGCGGAGGCGTCCAGAGTGGGCGGCGTGTCATAATCCAAGTCCCGCACCTGGTTGCGAACGTCCGTAATGAGCTGGGGCGGCTGGAACCCGAAGCGGTCCAGCACAATCTGGGTCTCGTCGCTGACCTGGCCCAGGCGGGCGGCCTTGTACTCCCGCTGGCCCAGAGCATTTTTTAGAGCGGCATACGCCATGGCGGACACGATGGAGTCGGTGTCCGGGTTGCGGTGTCCTGTAATATAAACTGTATCCATGTAATGTTCTCCTTCAATGGGGTGTTTCTTTTTTTATTATGATTCCCGTGTCCGCCTTTGTCAACGGCCCCCTCCGTAAAGAATTCCCGCGGAAACGATTGCTTCCGCGGGAAACTTTCTTGATATAACCTTCTATTACAGGATCAGCAGCTCCTTGGGGGCTTTGGTAATGTTCCGGCAGCCCTCCGGCGTCAGGATGATGACATCCTCGATGCGGACGCCCAACTTTCCGGGCAGGTAGATTCCCGGCTCGGCGGAGATAACGGCTCCCGCGGGCAAGGGCTTTTCATTCATGGGAGAGGCGTTGGGGGCCTCGTGGATCTCCACACCCACGCCGTGACCGAAGCTGTGGCCGAAGAACTCCCCGTACCCGGCCGCGTCGATGACTGCCCGGGCAGCGCCGTCCACCTCCCGGCCGGTGACCCCGGCCTTTGCGGCGGCGATTCCCGCCTTCTGGGCGGACAGCACGGTATTGTAAACCGTCTGCATCTCATCCGTGGCAAAGCCCACCGCCACGGTACGGGTCATGTCGGAGCAGTATCCATGGTAGATGCAGCCAAAGTCCATGGTGACGAATTCTCCCCGCTGGATGGCCTTTTCCGATGGAACGCCATGGGGCAGACTGCCGTTGGGGCCGGACACCACGATGGGGTCAAAGGACATGTCCGACGCGCCGTAGTGCAGCATCAGATATTGCAGGCGGGCGGCGATCTCCTTTTCCGTCGTGCCGGGACGGATCTCCTCCAGAATCTCCGTCAGCGCCCGTTCTGCGATACGCTGAGCAGCCACCATGGCCTCGATCTCTTCGTCGTCCTTCACCATCCGCAGATCCCACAGCAGGTCCGTGGCGGGGACCAGGTCGCAGGACAGGGCCTTGCGGTAGCGCTCATGATCCTGGACAGTCATATAGGCGTCCTCAAAGCCCATGCGGCGGATGCGCTCCTCCGACACGACCTCCTGCACCAGGGCGCCATATCCCCGGCCCCGGCCGATTTCCCGCAGTTCCGCCTCCTGCACATAGCGGGCGGCAGCTTCCGTGTACCGGGAGTCCGTGAAATAGTAAGCTCTTTTCCGGGTCACCAGGGCCACACCGTCGGTGCCGGCAGAGTGGAAGCCGGAGCCGTAAAAACGGTTGGCCTCCCCCGTCAGCAGAATGGCGTCCAGGTCATGGCTCTCCAGCTGAGCGGTGATCTTTTGAAAATGGTTCACAAAAACATCCTTTCCTTACGCTTCAGACTTCTCCACAGCCGCTTTCACAAACCCGTAGAACAGGGGGTGAGGCCGGTCGGGACGGCTCTTGAACTCCGGATGGAACTGGGCGCCCACAAACCAGGGATGGTCCGGGACCTCCACGATCTCCACCAGACGTCCGTCGGGAGACAAACCCGCCAGGACCATGCCCTTTTCCTGCATGGCTTCCCGGTAGTCGTTATTGAACTCAAAGCGGTGACGGTGGCGCTCGGAGATCTCCGCCGCACCGTACAGATCATAGCTGTGGGTACCCTCAGTCAGCACGCAGGGGTACTTGCCCAGCCGCATGGTGCCGCCCTTCTCCGTCACGTTCACCTGGTCTGGCATCAGGGCAATGACCGGATGCTTGGTGGTCTCGGAGAATTCGGAGGAGGTGGCGTCCTCCCAGCCCAGCGCGTGGCGGGCGAACTCGATGACCGCCATCTGCATCCCCAGGCAGATGCCGAAATAGGGGATCTTGTTCTCCCGGGCATAGCGGCAGGCGGCGATCATGCCCTCGATGCCCCGGTCGCCGAAGCCGCCGGGCACCAGAATGCCGGAGCAGCCGGCCAGCTTCTCCGCCGCGTTCTCATCGGTCACATCCTCGGAGTTTACCCACTGGATATCCACAATGGCGTCGTTGGCGGTGCCGGCGTGGTTCAGGGACTCCACCACGGAGAGATAGGCGTCGTGGAGCTGGGTATACTTACCAACCAGAGCGATGCGCACCTGTTTGTGGGCGGCCTTCTCCCGCTTCACCATGGCACTCCACTCCCGCAGATCCGGCTGGTGGGTGATGAGCCCCAGCTTGCGGCAGACCACCTCGTCCAGGCCCTCCTTGGCCATCAGCAGGGGAACCTCATACAGCGTCTCCGCCGTGGTGTTCTGGATGACACAGTCCGGCTCCACGTTGCAGAACAGGGCGATCTTCTTCTTGATGTCGCCGGTGATGGGCACGTCGCAGCGGCACACCAGGATGTCCGGCTGGATACCCAAGGAGAGCAGTTCCTTAACGGAGTGCTGGGTGGGCTTGGATTTCAGCTCGCCGGAGCCGGGGATCTGGACGATCAGTGGTACATGGATGAACACTACGTCGCCGTGGGGCCGCTCGGAGGCCACCTGGCGGATAGCTTCCAGGAAGGGCTGACTCTCAATGTCACCCACAGTGCCGCCGATCTCCGTAATAACCACATCCACGTCCTCGGAGGCCATGGAATAGATGCGCTCCTTGATCTCATTGGTGATGTGAGGAATGATCTGTACTGTGGCACCCAGATAGTCGCCCCGGCGCTCCCGGTTCAGTACGGACCACCAGATCTTGCCGGAGGAAATGGAGCTGTTCTCCGTCAGATTCTCATCCACGAACCGCTCGTAGTGGCCCAGGTCCAAGTCGGTCTCAGCACCGTCGTCGGTGACGAACACCTCGCCGTGCTGGTAGGGGCTCATGGTTCCGGGGTCCACATTGATATAGGGATCAAACTTCTGGTTGCGGACCCGGACGCCCCGCTGCTTCAGCAGACGGCCCAGGGACGCCGCGCAGATACCCTTGCCCAGGCCGGAAACCACGCCGCCGGTGACGAATACGAACTTTGTTGACATTCCTCTCACCTTACCTTTTCATACATTTCACTCAGCAGTTTTACCTGAAATAGGATTTGTACACGCATTGCGGACAAAGTGGCACGCAAGTGAAAATAAAAAATCACCGCCGGACCATTTTTGCGGCTAAAAATCCCAGTCTCTTTCGGGACTTTTAGCTGCGATCCGCGGTGTCGCTCGTCTGTTCGATTGTCGCCTTGCGGCTCACGCCGCAAACCGCCGCCCAAAGCGTTCCAAAAATACTTTCCCACTATATCACGCGGTTTTTTTCTTGTCAACGAAAACTCTTTTTGCAAAACGCAACAATCATCTATCCGTTTCAAGTACTGTTTTGTATTAAATGACGATTGACTTTACCCCTTTAAAGTTATATATTGAAAAAGCACACACGACTGGGATTTGGGAGAAGGGAGTTGCCGCCATGCGTTCTGACAAGAGATTTACCGCCATGCTGGCCCGTCCCTATTTCCGCTTTATGAAGGTCCGCTATGCGGGCCATATTCCACATCTCCAAAAACGGTCGAGTCACATCGCCACCTCTGTATGAAGAGCGGCCCTGTCTCACCGGCAGGGCCGTTTTTTATAGGTTTCCCAGAAAAATTGACATAAGGAGATCAAAACGATGAAGAAGAAGTTGCTTGCACTGATCCTGGCCGGCGTTATGACACTGAGCCTGGCCGCCTGCGGCGGCACCAAGGAAGCCCCCGCTGCCGAGGAAAAGCCTGCTGAAACCGAGGCTCCGGCCGAGACCCCCGCCGCCCAGACCTACAAGGTCGGCATCTGCCAGCTGGCCCCCCACCCCGCTCTGGACGCCGCCACCCAGGGCTTTATGGACGCTCTGAACGAGGCTCTGCCCGGCCAGGTGGAATTTGACAACCAGAATGCCGCCGGTGAAAGCGCCACCTGCGCCACTATCGTTAACGGCTTTGTGTCCGCCAACGTGGACCTGATCATGGCTAACGCCACCCCCGCCCTGCAGGCCGCCGTGGCTGCCACCAGTGACATCCCCGTTCTGGGCACCTCCGTCACCGAGTACGGCGTGGCCCTGGGCATCAAGGACTTCAGCGGCACCGTGGGCACCAACGTGTCCGGCACCAGCGACCTGGCTCCTCTGGATCAGCAGGCTGCCATGGTGAAGGAGTGGTTCCCCGAGGCCAAGACCGTGGGCCTGCTGTACTGCTCCGCCGAGGCCAACAGCCAGTATCAGGTGGATACCGTCCAGGCTGAGCTGGAGAAGCTGGGCATCACCTGCACCCAGTATCCCTTCTCCGACACCAACGACATGGCTTCCGTGACCCAGAAGGCCGCCGACAACAGCGATGTCATCTATGTTCCCACCGATAACACCTGCGCCAACAACGCCGGCATCATTGACAACATCTGCCGCCCCGCCGGTATCCCCATCATCGCCGGCGAGGAAGGCATCTGCGGCGGCTGCGGCGTGGCCACCCTGTCCATCAGCTACTATGACCTGGGCGTTGCCACCGGCAAGATGGCCGCCAAGATCCTTACCGGTGAGGCCAACATCGCCGAGATGCCCATCGAGTACGCTCCCCAGTTCACCAAGAAGTACAACGAGGCCATCTGCACCGACCTGGGTCTGACCGCTCCCGTGGGTTACGAAGTCATCGCCTGAGAATTGACAAATTCTTTCTGAAAAACGACAGAATCAGCGGAAAAGGGCTTCCCTTTTCCGCTGATTCACGCTATACTAATGAAGTCTATTGACTTTTTTACAACCTGAAGAGGGGGAATTCTCAACTATGATGGATTTCATCAACGCGCTGCCGGGGGCCATCTCCCAAGGTCTTATCTGGGGTATTATGGCTATCGGCGTCTACATCACCTACAAGATTCTGGACATTGCCGACCTGACGGTGGACGGTTCCTTCTGTACCGGCGCCGCCGCCTTCGTGGTCCTGTACACCGGCGGCACCAACCTGTGGCTGGCAATGCTGGCCGCTGTGGTGGCCGGTGCCCTGGCCGGTTTGGTTACCGGCGTGCTGCACACCTTCTGTGGCATCCCCGCCATTCTGTCCGGCATTCTGACCCAGCTGGGCCTGTGGTCCATTAACATGGCCATCATGAGCATGAAGGCCACGGTAGCCATCAACGTCACCACGCCCGAGATGCTGGACAAGCTGTTGGTGTCCCTGCGGTTCGTGAAAGACGTGGCCAACGGCACCCGGCCCTTCTACCGCCATCCCATTCTGGTGGTGGGCATCTTCACCATCATCCTCATCGTTATCCTGTACTGGTTCTTCGGCACGGAGCTGGGCTGCTCCCTCCGGGCCACCGGTTCCAACCAGAACATGGCCCGGGCCCAGGGCATCAACACCGACTTTTGCAAGGTGCTGGGCCTGATGCTGTCTAACGCCCTGGTATCTCTGTCCGGTGCTCTGCTGGCTCAGTACAACAGCGCCAGTGAGATCAACATGGGCCGCGGCGCCATCGTCATCGGTCTGGCCGCCGTCATCATTGGCGAGGTGGCCTTCTCCAAGATCTTCCGGAACTTTGGTCTGAAGCTGCTGGCCGTATCCATCGGCGCCATTATCTATTACATCGTCATTCAGGCGGTGCTGGCCATGGGCCTCAATGCCAACTACCTGAAGCTTCTGTCCGCCGTGGTGGTGGCCATCTTCCTGTCCATCCCCTACTGGAAAAACAAGTATATCCGCGCCAGCGTCAAGACCACCAAGGAGGTGTCCACCCATGCTTGAGATCAAAGAGATCTGGAAGACCTTTAATGCCGGAACGGTCAACGAAAAGCAGGCCTTGCGGGGCGTGAGCCTGACGCTGAACGACGGCGACTTCTGCACCGTCATCGGCGGCAACGGCGCCGGCAAGTCCACCATGCTGAATGCGGTGGCTGGCACCTTCCCCGTGGATGCCGGTACCATCTCCATCGGTGGCACTGACGTGACCCATCTGCCCGAGTTCAAGCGGGCCAAGTTCATCGGCCGCGTGTTCCAGGACCCCATGATGGGCACTGCGCCCACCATGCAGATTGACGAGAATCTGGCGCTGGCGGCCCGCCGGGGCCAATCCCGCGGTCTAAAGTGGGGTATTACCAAGGCGGAAAAAGAGCAGTATCAGGAGATGCTGCGGAAGCTGGATCTGGGCCTGGAGGACCGGCTCACCAGCAAGGTGGGCCTGCTGTCCGGTGGCCAGCGTCAGGCGCTGACGCTGCTGATGGCCTCTCTGCAGAAACCCAAGCTGCTTCTGCTGGATGAGCACACTGCCGCCCTGGACCCCAAGACCGCCGCCAAGGTCCTGGAGCTGTCCGACCGCATTGTGGAGGAGAACCACCTGACCACCATGATGGTCACCCACAACATGAAGGACGCTATTGCCCATGGCAACCGGCTCATCATGATGTACAACGGCCGCATCGTCATCGACGTCTCCGGCGAGGAGAAGAAGAAACTGACCGTCCCCCAGCTGCTGGAGCTGTTCAGCAAAGTCAGTGGTTCCGACGAAGCTGACGACAAGCTGCTGCTTTCCTAAATCACTTACGGCGGACAGGTCCTCCTGTCCGCCGTTTTCTACTTGATCTGAAAGGAGTTTTTTCCATGAAACTGGTAACTTTCCTGAAGGATGGCCAGGAATCCGTCGGCGTCCTGACAGCCGATGAAACCGCGGTCCGCCCCCTGCCTTTCCCGGACATGAACGCCCTCATCGAAGCGTCCTGGGAGCAGCTTCTTTCCGCCGTGAAAGACGCGGACGGCTCCCTGCCTCTGTCCGCTGTGGCCCTGCTGGCACCCATTCCCCGGCCCCGGCAGGACGTGATCTGCCTGGGCATCAACTACAAGGCCCACGCGGAGGAGGCAGAGCGATACAGCTCCGAGGCCTTCAAAAAGGAGCGGCCCATCCCTATCTACTTCTCCAAGCGGGTCAGCGAAGCCGTGGCCCCGGAGGGCTATATTGAGAGCCACCCCGGCCTGGTGCAGCGGCTGGACTATGAATCCGAGCTGGCGGTCATTATCGGAAAGACCGCGAAAAACGTGAAGGCTGCCGACGCGGCGGACTATATCTTCGGCTACACGGTTCTCAACGATGTCTCCGCCCGGCTGCTGCAGACTACCCACAAGCAATGGTACTTCGGCAAGGGTCTGGACGGCTTCACCCCCATGGGTCCCTGTATCACCACTGCCGATGAGATTGCCTTCCCGCCTGCCCTGCGCATCTCCTCCCGGGTCAACGGAGAGCGGCGCCAGGACTCCACCACGGACCTGCTGATCACCGATATCGGTGAGATCATCCAGGAGCTGTCCTCTGGCATGACCCTGCTGCCCGGCACCATCATCGCCACTGGCACCCCCGCTGGCGTGGGTATGGGCTTTGACCCGCCCAAATTCCTGAAACCCGGCGATGTGGTGGAATGTACCATCGAAGGCATCGGCACCCTGCGAAACACCGTCCGGTAATCAAAAAGCTCCCAGCGGCTTTTGCCGCTGGGAACTTTTTGTTGTATTCTTAATAGCCGATAATAAGACCCTTTTCCATGGCATAGAAGCTGGTGAGGCCCCGGCAGGAGATGATATCCACACTCTTCACCGGAAGGTCCGCCAGAATGCGCTCTTTCAGCTTCAGAGCGCCAGTCATGTTCTCACAGTGGGAGATCACCACTTCAGCGCCCTCGCAATCCTTGCTCTCCCGCATGAGGGCGGTGATGGCACTGTAAGTCTTGGCCTCGCCCCTGGCCTTGTCCGCCACGTGGATGGTGCCCTGCGGCGTGGCATCGGCGATGACGTGGATGCCCAGAGAGTGCAGCAAGGTCCCCACCAGGGGGCGCATCCGGCCGTTTTTAATCAGGTTATCGAAATTCTCCAGGGTGAAGCAGGTCCGCAGGGCGGCCTGATACAGCCGCAGTTGGGCGCAGATGCTCTCAAAATTCCCCGTGGTATCTGCCTCCATCAGCTCCTTGGCTTTCCGGATCAGCAGAACCATGGCCCCCGCCGTGGCCTTGGAATCAATGATGCAGATCTCCTTCTCGGGATGCTCCTCCAGCACCATCTCCCTGCCCAGGACGGCGGCGTTATAGGTGCCGGATAGATTGGCGGATATGGTAAAACAGATTGTCTTATCTCCCTTTTCAAAGGCCCTGGCGAAAGCTGCGGGAGAGGGACAGGCCGTGGAGGAAGCAGTCTTTTCATCCGCCATGGCGGCCAGCATCACCGGGACCTCCAGCAGGTCGTTATCCACAAATTCCTGGCTGCCCACCTGGATGCGCAGAGGAACCATCTCAAACGCCACCTTATCGCTGGAAAAATCCTCCGTTCGCAGGTCACAGCTGCTGTCGCTGACGATATTCCAAATCATATCTTTCTCCTTGTAATCTGGTATTTGATATTATATTCATATCATACCCCTATCTGCGTGGTTTGTCAATGACAAGATATACGGTTTCCGCCAAACCCCGGCACAGGCCTTGACATTCCCCGGAAAGTGTGCTATTTTCATATAGTTCTTTTTGAAACTGTTTTATAAAAAACAAAAGAGGGTCGTCTATGTCTATCAGCTATACCCGGCTGCTGCAATTTTCCCAGCAGTTCAGCAAATTTTACGCCCACCAGTTCGCCCCTCTGCTGGAGCGGACTGGCCTGACCATGCGAGAGGTCCACGTCCTCCTGTTTCTGGCCAACAACCCGGACTACGACACCGCCCGGGATGTGACGCTTTACCGGGGGATGTCCAAATCCCAGGTCTCCCAGGCGGTGGAGCTGCTGTGGGCGGAGGGGCTTTTGCAGCGCACCCCCGACGAGGCAGACCGCCGCATGGTCCATCTCTCTATCACTCCAGCGGGCCGGCCCCTGGCCAGGGAGTGCCAGGCGCTCCAGGAGCGCTGCGGTGCCCGCCTGCTGGACGGTCTAGCCCCGGAGCAGGTCCGGCAGCTGCGGGAACTGCTGGAGACCGTGCTGGACAACGGCGCCCATTTAGCAGAGGAGGCTTCTCAATGAATCAAAAATCCGTAGACCTGGGCAGCGGCAATGTCCGTAAGCTGATGTTTTCCCTGGCCTTGCCCACTATTCTCTCCCAGATCGTCAACATGCTCTACAACCTGGTGGACCGGGTCTATATCGGCCACATGCAGCCGGTGGACACAGTGGGCGCTCTGGCTCTCACAGGTGTAGGCGTCTGCCTGCCGGTAATCCTCATCATCTCCGCTTTCGCAGCCTTGCTGGCCATGGGCGGCGCTCCACGGGCCTCCATTTTTGAAGGGCGAGGTGAGTCCGGCCAGTCGGAGCGCATCATGGGCAACAGTTTTTCTCTTCTGATCTGTGTCTCTCTGCTGCTGACGGTACTGCTGCAGCTCTTCGCGGAGCCTCTGCTCCTGCTGTTCGGCGCCAGTGAAAACACCATCGGCTACGCCCTCAGCTATCTGCGCATCTATTCCCTGGGCACCCTGTTCGTCCAGATGACCCTGGGCATGAATGCCTATATCACCGCCCAGGGCTTCACTTCCATCAGCATGAAAACTGTCCTTATCGGCGCCATTCTGAACACCATCCTGGACCCCGTCTTTATTTTTGTGCTGGACTTGGGCGTCCGCGGTGCGGCTCTGGCCACCATTCTGTCTCAGGCCGTCTCCGCCCTGTGGGTGCTGCGGTTCCTGACCGGGCCTACCACCCGCTGGCATCTGCGCCGGGAAAACCTGCGGCCGGTGCCCTCTGTGTTTCTGCCCTGTCTGGCCCTGGGGCTCTCCCCCTTCATTATGCAGTCCACCGAGAGCCTGATTGCCGTGTGCTTCAATTCTTCCCTGCTGAAATACGGCGGTGACATCGCGGTGGGTGCCATGACTGTGATGACCAGCATCATGCAGCTTGCCATGATGCCTCTCCAGGGCCTGACCCAGGGTGCCCAGCCCATCATCAGCTACAACTTCGGTGCCCGGAACGCCCAGCGGGTCCGGGATGCCTTCAAAACACTGTTGGCGGCCTGTCTTACCTATTCCCTCGTGCTGTGGGCCGCAGTTCAACTGTTCCCCCGGGTTTTCGTAATGATCTTCAACAATGATCCCCAGCTGGTGGCATACGCCGCCAAAGCCCTACGGGTCTACATGGCCGCCACCGGCATTTTCGGCATCCAGATCGCTTGCCAACAGACCTTTATTGCCCTGGGCAATGCCAAAACTTCTTTGTTCCTGGCGGCCCTGCGGAAGATCATTCTGCTGATCCCCCTGATCTATATTCTGCCCCATTTCTTCGCCAACAAGGCCTTTGCCGTGTTTTTGGCGGAGCCGGTGGCGGACCTCTTGGCTGTCACCACAACGGCCACCATGTTCGCCATTCAGTTCAAACGGAGCATGGCAGCGCTAGAAAAATAAGGAGCAGCGCTACCCCAGAAACAGCAGCAAAGGACCTGCCGCAATACTGCGGCAGGTCCTTTCAGCTTGTCAAAGAACCTCGCCGGTGGCGAGGTTCTTCTGGTATAATAGGAG
>CAMFAL010000049.1 GCA_945948185.1 uncultured Clostridia bacterium
TGCAAAGCTCCTGTTTTTCCACGATTCTTTTCCTGTTTCTTTCATAACTATGCTTTTGCGAATCAGTCCTGCCGCTTGGCGTAAAACCGGATGGACAGGGGAACGGATACGGCGGTCAGGACCACGGCGGCGATCAGCATGACTGCCAGGACGGGACCCTGGAAGGCGAAAGCCGTTCCGCCAGTTGCGGAGTCGGCAATGTTGGCGATGGCCCCAGCGGTGCCGCACACCAGGAAGATGATGAGGAACATAGCCAGCCGCCCCTTTTCCACGCCGAAGCGGAACATCACCGGCAGGCTGATGGCCAGGATGCAGAAGCCCCCCAAAAGGGACAGGGCCAGCATGCCAGAGAGCACCTCTCGGTGGGACACCAGGGAGAGCGCCGCCTGGAACAGACCGGACAACACTGCCGCGGCACCAATGCACAGCCAGCCGAACACGTACTTGCCCAGCACCACATCCCGGGTGGAATAGGGCATCATGGCGGCCATCTGGTCCCACTTGCTCCGCTCGTCGTAGGCCAGGGCGGTGTAGGGCAGCATGGAGGCATAGACAATGGCGAAAGCGTTGTTAAACCCGCTGGGCAGGGCGGAGAATAGCAAAATCATGACCAGAAAATACTTCATCTGCCGCCAGATCACGTAGGCATCCTTTAAGATCAGGGCTTTCATTTCGTTTTCGCTCCTTTCACCAGAAACAGTACCACATCCTCCACTGTGGGCTTCTCCAGCCGGAATCCGGCGGGGGCCAGGTCACGCTTGACGAGGGCACGGACGCCGCCGTAGCGGGTCTCCTCCCGGGCCACGATGGCTTCCGGCTGCAGGCAGTCCAGATTTTCCACGGAGTCCTCGAAAATGCCGTATTCCTCCAGCAGCTGGTCCTTTTCCTCACAGAACAGCAGGTCGCCCTTGTGGATAAACGCGATGTAGTCGCACAGCTTTTCCAGGTCGCTGAGAATGTGGGAGGATATGAGGATGGAGTGGTCCTCCTCCCGGGTGAATTCGTTGAAAATGTCCAGCACCTCGTCCCGGACGATGGGGTCCAGCCCGGCGGTGGCCTCGTCCAGTACCAACAGCTTGGGCTGGTGGCTCAGGGCCACGGCAATGGCCAGCTTCATCCGCATACCCCGGGAGAAGTCCTTGAACTGCTTTTTCAGGGGCAGGTCAAAGCGTCTCACATAGCCGTCGTAGAGGTTTTGATCCCACCGGCGGTAGGTGGCCGCCATGATCTTCCCCACCTGGACAGCATTGAGGGATTCCGGGAAGTAGGCCTCGTCCAGCACCATGCCCACGTTCTCTTTCACCTCCCGGAATTCCGGGGAGGAGACATCCACGCCCAGCACTTGGGACGTGCCGCTGTCGGGCCGCAGGGCGCCCATCAACAGGCGGATGGTGGTGGATTTGCCGGCGCCGTTCTCGCCCACCAGGCCGCAGATGGTGCCGCTGGGCACCACCAGGTTCAGGTCCCGGATGGCGAAGTCGCCGAAGGATTTGTTGATAAGGGAAAGTTCAATGGCATTCATTCAGATTCCTCCTCCAACAGGATGCGGAGCATTTCCAGCAGCTCCGGCGGGGTCACGCCGCAGCTTTTGGCCAACTCCGCGGCGGCGGACAGGTGATCCTCCAGGGTTTTGAGCTGCTGCTCCCGGATGAGATCGAGATTTTTCTCTGCCACGAAGCAGCCCTTACCCGCCACGGTGGTGACGAAGCCTTCGGCCTCCAGCTCGTCGTAAGCTCGTTTCGTGGTGATGACGGAAATTTTCAGGTCCTTGGCCAGGACCCGGATGGAGGGCAGCGCCTCCCCCGGCTGCAGCGCCCCGGCAATGATCTGGGCCTTGATCTGGGAGCTGATCTGGTCGTAGATCGGCTGGCCTGCGGTGTTTCGGATAATGAGTTCCATGGAATTCCTCCGTTCGTACTGTACATGTACAGTATATACAGTATGCACGGAATGTCAAGAGGATATTTGAAAAATCTTTTTGTGACATTTGATATAGGAAGCTGGTGGGGTTTGTGGTATATTAAAAGCGAACATTACGCCTGCGGCGGAAAGACATGGGGGCCAGCACTTTGAAACGGATCAGCGGCGTCAACAACTGGAAATTGGTGATCCGCCGGGAGACGGCGGGAGTGACCATCCTGCGGGCGGAGACCTGCGACCGGCAGGCTGCTCTGCCGGATACCCTGTTCGGACTGCCTGTCACTGCCCTGGGGGGGCATGCCCTGACGCCGGGCCGTCAGGCCCCGGAGGGGGAGGAAGTCCTGGTGACCTGCGGCCCCGCTGGAGAGGAATGGGACAACCGCCAATTGGAGGACCTGCGGCTGCCGGATACCCTGCGCCGGGTGGGGGATTACGCCCTGTTCAACTGTACAGCCCTGCGGACCCTGCGGCTGGCGGATACCATTGCCTACTGGGGCGGCGGCGTCCTTATGAATTGCCGCCAGCTGGACACGTTTTACCTGACCTGTACGGGCCGGGAGGGAGAGCTGATGGACTATCTGGCGGGGGAGCTGCCCCGGGAGCTGGACATGACCCTCTCTTACCCGGAAGGACGGACCGCCCGGGTGATCTTCCCGGAGTACGCGGAGGTCTTTGAGGAAAACGTTCCCCATCATCAGTTTGATTTCCACATCCAGGGGGCGGGGTATCCCTACCATCACTGCTTTTATCACAAGCAGTTCAGTCTCCGGGACTATGATCAGCTGTGGAAGGGGTATCTGGGCATGGAGCACGAGGAGGACTGTGCCCTGCGGCTGGCCTGGTGGCGGCTGCGGTATCCCCTGGATCTGACAGAGCGGGCGGAGGAGGCCTACTGGGCCTATCTCCGGGACCACGGGGCGGCAGCCGCCCGGTGGCTGCTGTCCCGGCGGGACGCGGCGGGGCTGCGGACTCTGCTCTCCCGGACGGACTGGACCCGGGAGGGACTGGCGGAGCTGTGTGATCTTGCCCGGGGGCAGGATGCCACTGAGGCCCTGGCGGTACTGCTGGAAGAGCAGCACCGGCGGTTTCCCTCCGGCATGGACAAGACATTCGACCTTTAAGCTGACGGAAAGGGGGCGGCCATATGGAGGAGCGGAAGAACTTATCCGCCATCGGGCAGGAAATTTTGCTGACGGCCCGGAACGAACTGTATATGAACATGCCCTATCTGGACGTGGCCCTGTGCGTCCTGCGGTTTGTGCCGGGGGGCGGCATGACGCTGTCCCTGGCCACCGACGGCGAGCAGCTGTATTATGACGGTGCCTGGCTGGCGGACCGCTATCTCCGCAGCCGGGTGGCGGTGAACCGGGCGTACCTGCATGTAATCCTGCACTGCATGCTACGGCACCTGGCGAAAAAGCGGGGGAAGGTCCCGGAGTTGTGGGACCTTGCCTGTGACGCGGCGGTGGAGAGCATCCTGGACAGCCTCCACTACCCCTGCCTGGAGGAGGGCACCGTGCCCGCCAAGCAGAAGTTTTACGGCGAGTGCCGCCAGGATATGCCGGTGCTGACGGCGGAGGGCATCTACCGCCATCTCCTGCGGCGGGACCTGCCGGAATACCAGGTGGCCCAGCTTCAGCGGCGGTTCCTGGTGGACGACCACGGCCTCTGGGACCCGGAGCAGAAGGAGGGCCAGGACCAGTCCCAGCAGCAGGACGAGAAGTGGCGGGACATGTCCGACAAGACCCAGACCGCCATGGAGACGGTGCTGGCGGATCAGGGCACCGGCGGCGAGGCTGTTCTGGAACAGATCAAGGTGGCCAACCGGGATGACGTGGATTACCGGGCTTTCCTGCGGCGGTTCGCCGTGCCCCGGGAGGTCATGGCGGTGGACGGCGATTCCTTTGACTATATCTTCTATACCTATGGATTGCAGCTCTACGGCAACATGCCCCTGGTGGAACCTCCGGAGACCAAGGAGGAAAAGCGCATCGAGGATTTCGTCATTGCCGTGGACACCTCCATGTCCACCTCCGGTGAGCTGGTGCGGCAGTTCCTGGCCTGCACCTACGGCATCCTGCGGAGCACCGGGACCTTCACCCGGAAGGTGAACATCCGCGTCATTCAGTGCGACGACCAGGTGCGGTCCGACACAGTGATCCGCGATCTGGAGGACCTGAAGCAATATATGGAGCACTTTGAGCTCTGCGGCGGCAGCGCCACGGACTTCCGCCCGGTGTTTGAACATGTGGCGAGGCTGCAGAAGGAAGGGGCCTTTACCAGCCTCAGGGGCCTGATCTATTTCACCGACGGCATGGGTATCTATCCTCAAAAGCGGCCGCCCTACGACGTGGCCTTCGTGCTGCTGGAGGAGCCGCCCCTGGCTGTGAAAATGCCGCCCTGGGCCATTCGGCTGGTGCTGGACCTGCCGGGACTGGAGCGGGCGGTCCGGGAGGCCGTAGAGGTGGACGAGATTGATCTGAGCGAACTTCCCGAGTTGT
The DNA here is from genome assembly GCA_945948185.1 of uncultured Clostridia bacterium. Lineage (GTDB taxonomy): Bacteria > Bacillota > Clostridia > Oscillospirales > Oscillospiraceae > Oscillibacter. The sequence continues at coordinate 4,422 of CAMFAL010000049.1, forward strand.
AACGGAGGAATTACAATATGAACATCAAACAGGCAAAACAGGAGATCGCCAACACCTTGAAGGCGTATCTCACCCGTGACGAGCTGGGGAATTACCTGATCCCCGCTGTCCGCCAGCGGCCCGTGCTGCTGATGGGCCCTCCGGGCATCGGCAAGACCCAGATCATGGAGCAGATCGCGGCGGAGGAGGGCGTCGGGTTGGTGTCCTACACCATCACCCACCACACCCGCCAAAGCGCCATCGGCCTGCCCTTCATTGAAAAACGTACCTACGGCGGGGAGGAATTCTCCGTCACGGAGTACACCATGAGCGAGATTCTGGCCTCCGTGTACCAACTGATGGAAAAGACCGGGCTGAAAGAGGGCATCCTCTTCCTGGATGAGATCAACTGCGTCAGCGAGACCCTGGCCCCCATGATGCTGCAATTCCTGCAGTGCAAGACCTTTGGCAACCAGCGGCTGCCGGAGGGATGGCTCATCGTGGCGGCGGGCAACCCGCCGGAATACAACAAGTCCGTCCGGGACTTCGACGTGGTGACTCTGGATCGGGTGAAGCGCATCGACGTGGAGGACGACTTCTCCGTCTGGAAGGAGTACGCCTACCGGAAGGGTCTCCATGGCGCCGTGATCTCCTATCTCGACATCAAGAAAGAAAACTTCTACCGCATCGAGACCACCGTGGACGGTTTGCAGTTTGCCACCGCCCGTGGCTGGGAGGATTTGAGCGAGCTGATCATCGCCTATGAGAAGCTGGGCCTCCGGGTGGACCGGGAGGTGGTGGGCCAGTACATCCAGCTGCCCCGGGTGGCCAAGGATTTCGCCAACTATCTGGAGCTTTATTATAAGTACCAGCGGACCTACCACGTGGAGGATATCCTGACGGGCACCTGGCAAAACATCACCATGCTGGAGCTGCGGGAGGCACCCTTTGACGAGAAGCTGTCCGTCATGGGCCTGCTGCTGAGCCGCCTGGCGGAAGCGGCTCGGGAAACCCGGCGGCAGGACGAGCTGACCACCGCCCTCCACGGTGCCCTGACGGACTTCAAGGGCAAGATTGCGGATGCCGGGCCTCAGGCGGTGCTGGGCCAGTTGATCTGGCAGCGGCAGGAGAAGCTGAAGCGGGCCAAGGAGGCCGGCCAGATGGACAAGGAGACCCGGGACCTGGGGCTGCGGGAGATCAACGCCCTGGAGGGCTACCGCCAGCATCTGGCAAAGGAAGAAATCACCGCCTCCGGGGAGGCCATGGAGGCCGTCCGGGGCTGGTTCGGCGGCGAGGTGGAGAAGCGCAGAACTCTGGCGGCGGAGAGCAGCGCCCGGTTTGACAACGCCTTCCGCTTCCTGGAGCAGACCTTCGGCCAGAGCCAGGAACTGGTGATCTTCGTGACAGAGATCACCTCCGGCCACGACACCAGCTGGTTCGTGGAGAATTTCGGCTGTGACGCCTATTTCCGCCACAATAAGGAGCTGCTGTTTGACGACACCCGGCGCCGTATCCAGGAGGACATTGCCGCTGCCAGAGCGGCACAACAGGAGGAGAATAGCCATGAATGAAGACCTGAAACGTATTGAAGCCGTGCTGGACGAGAAGGTGCGTCCATCACTGCGGGCCCACGGCGGCGAAATTGAGATTGACCATCTGGAGGATCAGGTGCTGTATGTGAAGCTGCTGGGCCAGTGTGCCGGCTGTCCCTCCGCGGATCTGACAAATGAGACGCTGGTGGAGGCGGAAGTGGTGCACGCCCTGCCGGAGTTGGTGAAAAAGGTGGCGGTGATTCAGACTGTCAGCGATGAGCTGTGGGAGCAGGCAAAACGGCTCCTGCGGGACCATCACCTGTAAAATCCGCCAAAAAAGTTGTGAAAAAAATTACCAAAGGTGGGAGCGGGGGCCCGGCGGGCCGCTCTGCTTCCAGGAGAGAGCGCGCCTTACAGCCGCAGGACAAGCCGGCCCTCATAGGGGGCCGGCTTATTTTTACAGGCTGTTTGCGAAATAACAAACTTTTATGCTACCTAAAAAATTTTTAGAAAATGCTTGCATTTGCGCAAATATTGCGCTATAATTTGCGCAAATGGTTTGCGGTACCACATCTCCGGGGTACCAATCGGGAGGAGGATCATCACATGAGCAGACTAGAAGTGAAGATGCCCGGCCAGGCACAGGCCGTGGTGGAGCAGTTGTACCGGAACATGGAGCGGCGGATTGCCGCCAGCCCTCCGGGCCTGTGCCCCGTGGACATGGCCCTGAATTTCCTGAACCTGTGTCAGGCCCAGACCTGCGGCAAGTGCGTGCCCTGCCGCATCGGTCTGACCCAGCTTTCCAATATGATCCGGGAGGTGCTGGAGGGTGAGCCGGAGCTGAAGATCCTGGACCGCATCGAGGCCACCGCCCAGGTCATTGTGGACACGGCGGACTGCGCCATCGGCATCGACGCCGCCAACCTGGTGCTGATGGGTCTGAAGGGCTTCCGGGATGACTACGAGGAGCACATCCTCCACCACCGCTGCCTGGGCAGCCTGAAGAACCCGGTGCCCTGCGTGGCCCTGTGCCCCGCCGGTGTGGATATCCCCGGCTACATCTCCCTGGTGAACGAGGGCCGCTGCGCAGACGCCGTGCGGCTCATCCGCAAGGACAATCCCTTCCCCACCGCCTGTGCCTATATCTGCGAGCACCCCTGTGAGGCCCGCTGCCGCCGCAACATGGTGGACGACGCCTTGAATATCCGGGGGCTCAAGCGTTACGCCGTGGACCACGCCGGCAATGTACCTCAGCCCAAGAAGGCCCCCGCCACCGGCAAGTCCGTAGCCATCATCGGCGGCGGCCCCGGCGGCCTTTCCGCTGCCTACTACCTGGCTCTCATGGGCCACAAGGTCACGGTCTACGAGCAGCAGACCAAACTGGGCGGTATGATGCGCTATGGCATCCCCAGCTACCGCTTCCCCAGGGAGAAACTGGACGCGGAGATCGACTCCATCCTGTCCCTGGGTATTGAAGTCAAAACCGGGGTCAAGGTGGGCCAGGATGTGACCTTTGACCAGCTGCGGAAGGAGCATGACTGCCTGTACATCTCCATCGGCGCTCATACCGACAAAAAGACCGGCATCGAGGGCGAGGACAGCCAGGGTGTCATCTCCGCTGTGGAGCTGCTGCGCCGTATCGGCGACGACGAGATGCCCGACTTTACCGGTCAGAACGTGGCGGTCATCGGCGGCGGCAACGTGGCCATGGACGTAACCCGCAGCGCCATCCGCCTGGGTGCCGCCAAGGTCACCTGCGTCTATCGCCGCCGTCAGGAGGATATGACGGCCCAGCAGGAGGAAGTGGAGGGCGCCATCGCTGAGGGAGCTGAGGTTCTGACCCTCCAGGCACCGCTGAAAATCGAGGCGGACGAGAACGGCCATGTGACAGCCCTGTGGACCCAGCCCCAGATCATCGGTGAGATCGATAAGGCGGGTCGTCCCCGCCCCAACACCGCGGCCGTGGAGCCCCTGCGCATTCCGGCGGACACCGTCATCGTGGCCATCGGCCAGGGCATCGAGTCCCGTGGGCTGGAGGAAAGCGGCATCAAGATCCAGCGGGGCGGCAACGTGGCAGCCAACACCAGCACCCAGATCCCCGATATTGAGGGCGTGTTCGCCGGCGGCGACTGCGTCACAGGTCCCGCTACCGTCATCCGCGCCATCGCGGCGGGCAAGGCGGCGGCCGCCAACATCGACGACTATCTGGGCTTCAACCATGAGATCAAGGTGGATGTCACAGTGCCCACGCCCCGTTGCACAGACCTGCGGCCCCGGGGCCGGGTTAATCCCGGCGAGCGGGACGCCAGCGAGCGTAAATGTGACTTCCAGTGCATCGAGTGCGGCATGACGGATGAGGAGGCCGCTCAGGAGTCCTCCCGCTGTCTGCGGTGCGACCACTTTGGCTATGGAATCTTCAAGGGAGGACGTGTGGAGAAATGGTAAACTTCAAGATCAATGACCGGGAGCTGTCTGCTGCTGCGGGCACCACGATTCTGGAGGCCGCCGAGAAGGCCGATATCCCCATCCCCCACCTGTGCTTTCTGAAGGATATCAACGAGATCGCCGCCTGCCGCATGTGCGTGGTGGAGGTGGAAGGCATCAACCGCCTGGTCCCCGCCTGCAACACGGAGGTGCTGGAGGGCATGGTGATCCACACCAACTCCCCCCGGGTTCGGCAGGCCCGCAAGACCAACCTGCGGCTGATTCTCAGCCAGCACAACTCCAACTGTACCACCTGCGTCCGCAGCGGCTACTGCGAGCTGCAGAAGCTGTCCCACGACCTGAACATCCACTATCAGCCCTACGACGTGCAGCCGGAGCGGTCCAGGGTGGACCTGAGCGTCCCCATTGTCCGGGAGGCCAGCAAGTGCATCAAGTGCATGCGCTGCGTGCAGGTCTGCGACAAGATCCAGGGCATGCACATCTGGGATGTGGCGGGCACCGGCTCCCGCACCACCGTGGATGTCAGCTACAACCGCTATTTGAAAAACACCGCCTGCGTGTTCTGCGGCCAGTGCGTCACCCACTGCCCCACCGGCGCCCTGACGGTCCGGGACGATACCACCAAGGTCCTGCGGGCCCTGGCGGACCCGGAGATCACCACCGTGGTCCAGGTGGCCCCCGCCGTGCGGGTAGCCTGGGCGGAGGTATTCGGCGGCGTGAACAGAACCAAGCAGGTGCCCGTGGGCAAGCTGGTGGCGGCCTTGAAGCGTCTGGGCTTCGACTATGTGTTTGACACCAACTTCAGCGCCGATCTGACCATCATGGAGGAGGGCAGCGAGTTCCTGGAGCGGTTCACCCACCGGGGGAAGCACCGCTGGCCCATGTTCACCTCCTGCTGCCCCGGCTGGGTTCGGTTTTTGAAGACGGAGTTCCCTGCCTATACGGAGAACCTGTCCACCGCTAAGTCTCCCCAGCAGATGTTCGGTGCCGTGGCCAAGAGTTACTTTGCCGAGAAAATCGGCGTGGATCCCCACAAGATATGCGTAGTCTCCATCATGCCCTGCTCCGCCAAGAAAGCGGAGAGCGAGCTGCCCACCATGAAGGATGCCTGCGGTGATCCTGACGTGGACGTGGTGCTGACCACCCGTGAGATGGTGCGCCTGTTCCGCAGCGACTGCATTGTGCCCGCCGATCTGGAGGAGGCGGAGTTTGACAGTCCCCTGGGTACCGGCACCGGCGCGGCGGTGGTATTCGGCGCTACTGGCGGCGTCATGGACGCGGCCCTGCGCAGCGCCTATTACCTGGTGACCGGAAAGAACCCTGACCCGGACGCCTTTGAGCAGGTGCGCGGCAGCAAGCCCTGGAAGGAGGCTGCCTTTGAGATCCCCGGTGCCGGAAAGGTCCGGGTGGCAGTGGTCAGCGGCCTCGGGAACACCCGGAAGCTGATGGAGGCCGTGGACAGCGGCGAGGTGGACTACGACTTCGTGGAAGTCATGGCCTGTCCGGGCGGCTGTGCCGGCGGCGGTGGTCAGCCCATCCACGAGGGTGTGGAGATGGCGGCCTCCCGAAGCAGCCAACTGTGGAAGCTGGATGCCAAGGCACCCATCCGCTTCTCCCATGAGAATCCGGATGTGCAGGTACTGTATCACAGCTTCCTGAAAAAGCCCCTGGGCGAGAAGTCTCACCACCTTCTCCACACAGACCATGAGGCCTGGGAAGCCAATCCCGGCCGCTGAGAGAACAAAAACCCGGCCCGCTGCTTTCCGCAGCGGGCCGGGCTTTTGCGTTTATTTCATCAGTTCGCACACCAGGTCAGTGTAGGCGGAGGGGTCCTCCAGAGGCAGGCCCGCGATCAGCAGGGCCTGGTCATACAGCAGCGTGGCGTACTTCTTCGCCTTCTCGGGGGTCTCTGTCACGGCGGCCTCCAGGGCGGCAAAGGCGGGATGCTCCACGTTCAGCTCCAGGATGCGATCAGCCTTGATGGGGGAATCAGGCTGGACGGCGTGGAAGTACTTCTCCATTTCAAAGCTCAGGCCCTCGCCGGCGGTGAGGCAGACGGGGTGGGATTTCAGACGCTGGGAGGCCTTGACCTCCTTCACCTGGTCGCCCAGGGCTTCCTTCACAAAGTCAAAGACGGCCTTGTGCTCACCGGCGGCCTCCTCGGCCTTCTTCTCGGCACCTTCCTCGATCTCCTGGTCCAGGACGGAGCGCAGCTCCTTGCCGTCCTTGTCCCGGACGACCTGGGCGCAGAACTCGTCGATGTCCTCGGTGAAGTACAGGATTTCGATGCCCTTGTCCTTCAGCAGCTCCGTCTGGGGCAGCTTGTCCACCTTGTCCAGGGTCTCGCCGGAGGCGTAGTAGATATACTTCTGGTCCTCCTTCATGCGGCCCACGTACTCGTCCAGGGTGACCAGCTTCTTCTCTGTGGAGGAGTAGAACAGCAGCAGGTCGCTGAGCAGGTCCTTGTTGGCACCGTAATTGGCGGTGATACCGTATTTGATCTGGCGGCCGAAGTTCTTCCAGAAGGTTTCGTAGCCCTCCCGGTCGTCCTTCATCATCTTTACCAGCTCATTCTTGATCTTCTTCTCCAGATTGGAGGCGATCACCTTCAGCTGACGGTCATGCTGCAGCAGTTCCCGGGAGATGTTCAGGCTCAGGTCGGGAGAGTCCACCACGCCCCGGACGAAGCGGAAGTGCTCCGGCAACAGGTCGGCGCACTTGTCCATGATGAGGACGCCGTTGGAGTAGAGCTGCAGGCCCTTCTCGTATTCCTTGGTGTAGTAGTCATAGGGGGTGGCGCCGGGGATGAACAGCAGGGCCTTGTAGGTGACAGCGCCCTCGGCGGACACGGTGATGACCTTCTGGGGGTCGGTGTAGTCGTGGAACTTGTCCCGGTAAAACTTGTTGTACTCCTCAGGCTTCACATTGGCCTTCCGGCGCTGCCAGATGGGGACCATGGAGTTCAGAGTTTCTACTTCCTGGTAGGTCTCATACTCCGGCTTGTCGTCAGGGCAGCCCTCTTTCTTGCGGGTCTTGCTGACCTCCATGCGGATGGGGAAGCGGATGTAGTCGGAGTACTTCCGCACCAGCTCCTGCAGCCGCCAGGACTCCAGGAACTCGCTGTACTTCTCGTCGTCGGTGTCGGGCTTGATGTGCATGATGATGTCGGTGCCCACGCCATCCTTCGCACATTCCGTAATGGTGTAGCCGTCGGCACCGGCGGACTGCCACATGTAAGCGGTGTCGGAACCGTACTTCTTCGTCACCACGGTGATGTGGTCCGCCACCATGAAGGCGGAGTAGAAGCCCACGCCGAACTGGCCGATCACGTCGGTATCCTTGGCGTCGTCACCCACCTCCTGCTTGAACTTGTAGGAGCCGGAGGAGGCGATGACGCCCAGATTGTTCTCCAGGTCCTCCTTGTCCATGCCGATGCCGTTGTCGCTGACGGTGATGA
>CAMFAL010000050.1 GCA_945948185.1 uncultured Clostridia bacterium
AAATTTGGACACCGCATTTCTGCGATGCCCAAATTTTCTTATCTCAATGACATTGCCTGTCAGGGGCGTTTTTTTGCTGTCTGCGGCATGTTCAAAAAATCTTCTGTCTTTGTTCACAAATTGTTTATCATCCATCCATTGACAATGATTTGCCATGGTGGTACACTGCCTTTAGCACTCCGGGGGGCAGAGTGCTAAAACCTCTGTGAAGCCCCGGAGAAAGGACCAGAGGTGCGCCGTGGAACTGACGGAACGGAAAAAGCAAATACTGAAAGTGGTGGTGGATGATTACATCCACACTGCTGAGCCGGTGGGTTCCAAGGCCATTGCCGCCCGGATGGGCGGCGTCAGCTCTGCCACCATCCGCAACGAGCTGGCGGATCTGGTGGAACTGGGGTATCTGGAGCAGCCTCACACCTCGGCGGGCCGCGTGCCCTCCCCCAAGGGCTACCGGCTCTACGTCAACGAGCTGATGGAACGGCAGAAGCTGTCCCTGGACGAGACGGAGAAGATCAACCAGTCCCTGCAGCTGAAAATGGAGGAACTGGACCGGCTGCTGTCCCAGGCGGGCCGGGCAGTGAGCTCCTTCGTCAACTACCCCACCTACATGGCGGCCGCCGGAAAAAAGAGCATGACGGCCCAGCGGTTCGAACTGCTGCCGGTGGACGATCGCAGCTGCATCGTGGTCATGATGATGGATGGCAACCGGGTCAAGAGCCAATTGCTCCGTCTGCAGCTGAAGGTGGAGATGGACCAGTTCCCCATCCTGGTGAATCTGCTGAACAGCCACTTTACCAAGATCTCCACCAAGGAGATGAACATGCGGCTGATGAACGTGGCGGATCAGATCCCGCCCCAGGCATTCCTGTTGTTGTCCCAGATCGTGTCCTACGCCGTGGAATCCCTGGAGGAGGCGGGACACCGTGAGATCGTTACTGCCGGAGCCAGGGAACTTTTAAAGCTGCCAGAGTTCCGGGATGCCGACAAGGCCCATGAGCTCATGAGCTTTCTGGCGGACAGCAAGGAGAACCTTCCGGTGCCGGAGGACGACAGTCCCCTGAAGATCCTCATCGGACCGGAGAATGTCAGCGATGCCCTGAAGGATACCAGCGTGGTGGTGGCCAGCTACGACATCGGCGACGATATGCGGGGCCTCATCGGCGTGGTGGGCCCTACCAGAATGGATTACGCCACAGTGGCCGCACGGCTGTCCGGCTTTGCCGACGGGCTGACGCGGCTGTTCGGAAAACAGGAATTACCCCCGAAGGAGGATACCAAGGAATGAGCGAAGAGAATAAGCAGCCCCTGGAGCAGGAGGAGCCGGAGACTCCGGAGACTCAGGCGGGCCCGGAGCAGGAGGCTCCTCAGACAGAGGAGACCGAAAAGACGGAGAAGAAGCCTAGGAAGAAAAAGGAAAAGGGCTACACCTTCACCCGGGAGCAGGTGGAGCAGATGGAGCTGGCTGCCAAGCAGCTGGAGTCCGTGAAGGACCAGTTCACCCGCCTCACCGCTGAGTATGACAACTACCGCAAGCGCACCACCAAGGAAAAAGACAACATCTACCAGGATGCCAAGGCCGACACCATCAAGGCTTTTCTGGCGGTGTATGACAACCTGGAGCGGGCCGCCGCCACCGAGGGCGACGAGGAATCTCCTCACAAGAAGGGCCTGCTGATGATTTTCCAGCAGTACAAGGACATTCTGGCAAAGCTGGGCGTCACGGAGATCGAGGCCAAGGGCCAGCCCTTTGACCCGGAGCGGATGGAAGCCGTCATGCACATCGACGACGAGAGCTTCAGTGAGAACGAGGTGGCCCAGGTGTTCCAGGCAGGCTTTATGCTGGGTGACAAGGTCATCCGCCACGCCATTGTTCAAGTTGCAAACTAATTACCATTTTGATTAAAATGAACTTTTCGATAGATTTAGGAGGAATTCATTATGTCTAAGGTTATCGGTATTGATTTGGGTACTACCAACTCCTGCGTGGCCGTCATGGAAGGCGGCGAGGCAGTGGTCATCGCCAACGCGGAAGGAAACCGCACCACCCCGTCTGTTGTGGCCTTTTCCAAGACCGGCGAGCGTATGGTGGGCCAGGTAGCAAAGCGCCAGGCTATCACCAACCCCGACCGCACCATCGCTTCCATCAAGCGTGAGATGGGCTCCGACCACAAGGTCACCATCGATGGCAAGGCCTACACTCCCCAGGAGATTAGTGCCATGATCCTGCAGAAGCTGAAGGCTGACGCCGAGGCCTACCTGGGCCAGCCTGTCACCGAGGCTGTCATCACCGTCCCCGCTTACTTTACCGACTCTCAGCGCCAGGCCACCAAGGACGCCGGCAAGATCGCCGGCCTGGATGTGAAGCGTATCATCAACGAGCCCACCGCCGCCGCTCTGGCTTACGGTGTGGATAAGGAGCAGAGCCAGAAGATTATGGTCTACGACTTGGGCGGCGGCACCTTCGATGTCTCCATTCTGGAGATCGATGACGGTGTCATCGAGGTTCTGGCCACTGCCGGTAACAACCGCCTGGGCGGCGATGACTTCGACGAGTGTGTCATGAAGTACCTGGTCAGCGAGTTCAAGCGCACTGATGGTGTGGACCTGTCCTCTGATAAGGTTGCCATGCAGCGTCTGAAGGAGGCTGCCGAGAAGGCCAAGATCGAGCTGTCCGGTGTCACCACCTCCAACATCAACCTGCCCTATATCACCGCTGATGCCACCGGCCCCAAGCACCTGGATGTCACTCTGACCCGGGCCAAGTTCAATGAACTGACCGCCCATCTGGTTGACGCCACCATGGGCCCCGTGCGCCAGGCTATGTCCGATGCCGGCCTGAAGCCCTCCGACCTGAGCAAGGTCCTGCTGGTGGGCGGCTCCAGCCGTATCCCCGCTGTCCAGGAGGCTGTGAAGAACTTCACCGGCTCCGAGCCCTTCAAGGGCATCAACCCCGACGAGTGCGTGGCCATGGGCGCCGCCCTGCAGGCCGGCGTGCTGACCGGCGACGTGAAGGGCCTGCTGCTGCTGGACGTCACTCCCCTGTCCCTGGGTATTGAGACCATGGGCGGCGTCTGCACCAAGCTGATCGACCGCAACACCACCATTCCCGTGAAGAAGAGCCAGATCTTCTCCACTGCCGCCGACAACCAGACCTCCGTGGAGGTCAACGTGCTGCAGGGCGAGCGTGAGATGGCCGCTGCCAATAAGAGCCTGGGCCGCTTCCACCTGGACGGCATCGCTCCCGCCCGCCGCGGCGTGCCTCAGATCGAGGTCACCTTTGATATCGACGCCAACGGCATTGTCAACGTCTCCGCCAAGGACCTGGGCACCGGCAAGGAGCAGCACATCACCATCACTTCTTCTTCCAACATGAGCAAGGATGACATTGAGAAGGCTGTCAAGGAAGCCGAGCAATATGCCGCTCAGGACAAGAAGATGAAGGAAGAGGTGGAGACCCGCAACCAGGCCGACCAGATGGTCTATCAGAGCGAGAAGACCCTGGCCGAGATGGGCGACAAGATCCCCGCCGATGACAAGAACAAGGTCCAGGCCGGTATCGACAAGCTAAAGGAGGCCCTGAAGGGCCAGGATACCGCTGCCATCAAGGCTGCCACCGACGAGCTGACCCAGGCCTTCTATGCTGTCAGCGAGAAGCTGTATCAGCAGGCCAACCCCCAGGGTGCTCAGGGCAGCGCCCAGCCCGGTCCCGACGCTGGTGCCGGCGCCCAGGACGGCCAGTACTATGACGCCGACTACAAGGTAGTCGACGAGGACGATCAGAACAAGTAAGCCCCCTCTCATATAAAACGTATCAGGGACAGCGCGTGGAAGCCTGTCCCTGATACGGCGTTTCGGAATACGAGGAGTTTTCATTATGGCAGACAAACGTGATTACTACGAGGTCTTGGGAATTTCCAAGGGGGCCTCGGAGGATGAGATCAAAAAAGCATATAAGAAGATGGCCCGGAAATACCATCCGGACCTGAACCCTGACAATAAAGAGGCGGAAGAGAAGTTCAAGGAGGTCAACGAGGCCTACGAGGTGCTGTCCGACCCCAACAAGAAGGCCCGGTACGACCAGTACGGCCACGCGGGTGTGGATCCCAACTTCGGCGCCGGCGGCGCCGGATTCGACGGAAACTTCGACTTCGGAGATCTGGGAGACATTTTCGGCAGCTTCTTCGGCGGCGGCTTCGGCGGCGGACGGCGCACCAACCCCAACGCCCCCCAGCGGGGCGAGAGTATCCGCCTGTCCCTGACCATCAGCTTTGAGGAGGCTGCCTTCGGCTGCGAGAAGGAAGTCACCGTGGAGCGCATGGAGCAGTGCGGCACATGCAGCGGCAGCGGCTGCGCCGCCGGCACCACGCCGGAGGTCTGCCCGGACTGCCACGGCAGCGGCCAGGTTCAGGTCCGCCGCCAGACTCCCATGGGTGTGTTTGCCACATCTTCCCCCTGCGGCCGCTGCGGTGGCAAGGGCAAGATCATCCATCAGCCCTGCCCGGACTGCCGGGGCACCGGCGCCGTTCGGAAGCGCAAGACCATCAAGGCCAGCATCCCCGCGGGCATCGACAACGGCCAGACCATCTCCATCCGGAGCCAAGGCCACGCCGGCAAGAACGGCGGCCCGGCAGGCGACCTGCTAATCACCATCACCGTGCGGCCCCATGAGCTGTTCCGCCGGGAGGGCACCAGTGTCCTCTGCGAGGCGCCTATCACCTTTGCCCAGGCAGTCCTGGGTGCGGAGCTGGAGATCCCCACCATCGACGGCAAGGTCAAATACGACCTGCCCGAGGGCACCCAGTCCGGCACCACCTTCCGCCTGAAGGGCAAGGGCATTCCCTCCATCAACGGCCGGGGCCGTGGCGACCAGTACGTCACCGTCTATATCGAGACCCCCCGGAACCTGAACAAGGAGCAGAAGGAAGCCCTGAAGAAGTTCGCGGAGACCATGGGGGATAACAACTACGAGGAGCGGCGAAAGTTCTTTAAGAAATCCAAGAAGTGAGGGATGCCCATGTATCTGGCTGACTATCACACTCATTCCCGCATTTCCCCGGACGCCGGGACCTCCATGATCGGACTGGCCGAGGCTGCCATTGGGGCAGGCCTTGACGAACTCTGCTTCACGGATCATGTGGAGCCTATCGTCTGGGGCAGTACGGAACTGCGGCGGGAGCCCTATGACTGGGCGGCTCTGACCGAAGAATACCGTGCCGCCCGGGAGGCCATGGGGGACCGGATCACCCTGCGGCTGGGCATCGAGCTGGGGGACGCCCCCTGGAACTTTGCCCACACGGAGCGGATGATTGCTGACGCGCCGGAACTGGATTTTGTCATTGGCTCCGTCCATATGTTGTCGGAGCGGTTCCATGGCGTAGACCTGTATTTCTTCGATCCCAAAACGGAGGAAGAAGCCCGGGAAGGCATGGCTGATTATCTGAAGCGGGTGCGGAAACTGGCGGAATGGGGACGGTTCAGTGTACTGGGCCACCTGACCCTGCCTCTGCGGTATCTCAATGAGAACCGGGGCTTTCACCTGACCTTCGACGGCTTTGAAAGCGAGATCGAAGATATTTTGCGCACCCTCGTTGGAAAAGGCCTTGGCATCGAGCTGAACACCAACCGGGGCAATACCCCGCTGCCGGATGAAAAGTGGCTGCGGATGTACCGGAGCTTGGGCGGCGAGATCATTACCCTGGGCACCGATGCCCACAGTCCGAATTATGTGGGCTGCGCCATACGGGAGCGGCAGCAGCTGCTGAAGGACTGCGGCTTTACCCGCTTCTGCACCTTTGAAAAGATGCGGCCCATCTGGCATGAACTATAATTGATTTTCGCGGGAAAAGCGAGTAAAATGAATCTGCAAATTTTTAATACAGGGGGAACCTAACATGAAAATCGCATTGGGCTGTGACCACGGCGGCTATGAGCTGAAGCAGCATATCATAAAGGTGCTGGATAAGCTGGGCCATGAGTATGAGGACTTTGGCTGCTACAATCTGGACAGCTGTGACTATCCCGATTTCGGCGCCGCCGCTGCCCGGGCTGTGGCCGAGGGCAAGTGTGACAAGGGAATTGTCATCTGCACCACCGGCATCGGCATCTCCATTGCTGCCAACAAGATTAAGGGCATCCGCTGCGCCCACTGCGCCGACTGCCTGCAGGCCGAGATGACCCGCAAACACAATGACGCCAATATGATGGCCATCGGTGCCGGCTTCACCGGCAAGAACATGGCCGAGCGCATGGTGGAAGTGTTCCTGAGCACTGAGTTCGAAGGCGGCCGTCATGAGCGCCGTGTCAACAAGATGATGGCCCTGGAGGGTTGAGCTGAAGAGACAGTGGTTCCTGAAGCGAGGTGAAAAGCATGGCGATGTCCAGAGGCTATCGCAATTACCGGGGACGGAGGTCCAAGGGGAAGATCGCCCTGGCGGTGCTGCTGGTCCTGGTGATCCTGGCGGCCATGGCGGTCATGTTTTTACAACAGAATATCGTTTACGATAAAACGGGAACGCCCCATCTGGAGGTGCCCTGGCAGAAGGAACCCGTGGCGGAGGAAGAGGAACCAGTGGACCTGGACCTGGTGGTCCAGGAGCCGGAGGCGCCCCAGAGAGAAGTGACCCGTGCCTTTTCCACGGGGGAGGAGGCCTTGACTTTGGAGGACTGGCACACCGCCCGGTCTCAGGCTGAGACCCTGTACGGACAAAACTGCAATGCCGTGGCCGTCACCCTGAAGGACAGCCGCGGCAGGGTGTTTTTTGACTCCGGAACGGCGGTGAGCGGCGCCCGGCAGGTCCATGAGGATACAGCCGCCGCACTAGCAGAACTGTTGACAGGCGACACGGCTGCGGACTACACCATCGCCCGCCTCAGCTGCTTCCATGACTCCAGGGCCGCCAACAGCGATGTGGAAAACCTGGGGCTGAAGAACACCGGCGGATATATCTTCTACGACGGACGGAACAGCCAGTGGCTGGACCCCGCCAAGCCGGCTGCCAGAGAGTACCTTTGCCGGTTGGCGCAGGAAGCGGCGGCGCTGGGCTTCGACGAGATCCTGCTGACAGATGTCAGCTATCCCACCGAGGGCAAGCTGGATAAGATTGCCTATGGAGAGACGGAGAAAAGCGCCAATCTGGCTGCCTTCCTGGAGGAACTGCGGACAGCTTTGGAGCCCTACGGTACGACACTCTCCATCGAGGTGCCTGCCTCCGTGCTGGCGGAGGGCTATTCGGAGGCGGCGGGTCTGGCGCTGTCGGAAATCGCTCCCAGGGTGGACCACATCTATGCCGCCGCCCTGCCGGAGGAGATCCCTACCCTGACCGCGGCGGTGACAGCCGCCAGTGAGACGACAGATTTCGTGCCGGAGCTGACGGCCATGGACCCCTCTGTGACCGGGAGCTGGCTGCTGTACTGAATCTTATTAAAGAACGGTCCGCCCGCACAAAAAGTGCGGGCGGACTTTTTATGTGTGAAAGCATGCAGCACAAAATGTATATTCATTCCGAATATACATCTTGCGTTGTGTGAAATACACAAAAGCGACTGAATAAGCAGAGGAATCTGTTGGAAAATTCGATTTTCATGAGGATGCCGTTCAAATATTTATTCATTTTTTCTGAAAAAGTATTGACATCCGAAGCAGACCGTGATAAGGTATCCACTGTCAGCGGGAGGAAATCCCTTCCTCCCCCTTGAGACCATATACAACGCTTCCCGTGGGGGAGCGTAAATCAAGATGGAAAAGGAAGTTTTGAAGATGAAAAAGCTGTTTGCACTGCTGTTGACCCTGGCCATGGTGCTGAGCCTGGCCGCCTGCGGCGCCAAGGAAGAACCCGCCAAGACTGAAGAACCCGCCAAGACCGAGGAGCCTGCCGCCGAGAGCAAGCTGCCCACCGTGGAAGCCGGTAAGCTGCATATGTCCACCAATGCGGAGTTCCCTCCCTATGAGATGATTGCCGACGACGGTTCCTTCGAGGGCATCGACGTGGAGGTGGCTCAGGCCATCGCCGACAAGCTGGGCCTGGAGCTGGTGGTGGACGACATGGGCTTTGACGCCGCCCTGCTGGCCGCCCAGAACGGCCAGAGCGACATCGTTATGGCCGGCGTCACCGTCAACGAGGAGCGTCAGGCTGTGATGGACTTCTCCGACAGCTACGCCACCGGCGTGCAGGTGGTCATCGTGAAGGAGGATTCCCCCATTGCCACCGTGGATGATCTGGCCAACGCGGAGATGATTGGCTGCCAGGCCGCCACCACCGGCTACATCTACTGCTCCGACTCCGTGGAGAACGGTGGCTACGGTGAGGACCACGTCACCGCTTATGACAGCGGCGCCACTGCCGTCATGGCTCTGGTCAACGGCCAGGTGGATGCTGTGGTCATTGATAACGAGCCCGCCAAGGCCTTTGTGGCTGCCAACCCCGGCCTGAAGATCCTGGATACCGAGTTTGCCGTGGAGGATTACGCTATCGGCATGAAGAAGGGCAACACCGAGCTGCTTAATGCCATCAACGCCGCTATGGCTGAGTTGAAGGCTGACGGCACCTTCCAGGCGATCGTGGATAAGTACATTACCGCCGAATAACATTCGCTTGATCCAAGCGAAGGGCGGCCCCAATGAGAGGCCGCCCTTCGCCTTATCTTGTTTTAATTGATAGAGAGGAGAATGTCCATGGCTTGGCAAGCGCTTTATGAACAGCTCAGTGCCCTGCCGGTGGCCGACCTGACCGGGACGCAGTCCTTTTTGCTGAAGTTCTGCAAAGCCTTCCTGGTGGGCGACCGGTGGAAGCTCTACCTGCAGGGTTTGGGCTATACCCTGGAACTGACGGTGATCGCCCTGGTCATCGGCATCGTTTTGGGCGTTGTGGTGGCGGTGATCCGTACCTCCCATGACCAGCAGCGCCCGGGGCACCGCAATCCGGCCCTGGGGGTCCTGAACTTCGTCTGTAAAGTCTACACCACAGTGATCCGCGGCACGCCTATGATGGTCCAGCTGCTGATCTGGGGCTTCGTTATTTTCAAGACCTGCCGCAATCACACCATGGTGGGCGCCCTGGGTTTGGGCATCAACTCCGGTGCCTATGTGGCGGAGATCGTCCGCGGCGGCCTGATGAGCGTAGACATCGGCCAGACCGAGGCCGGCCGTTCCCTGGGCCTGAACTATCTGGATACCATGCGCTTTATCGTCATCCCTCAGGCCTTCAAGAACATCCTTCCCTCTCTGGGCAATGAGTTCATCACACTGCTGAAGGACACCTCTCTGGTCTCCGCCATCGGCGGCACCGAAATGGTCTATTTTGCGCAGGCTGTGGGCGGCAAGACCTATGAATATATGTTCCCGCTGCTGGGCATTGCCGTGATGTATCTCATTCTGGTGATGATTCTGTCCTGGCTCCAGGGCAAGATGGAAAGGAGGCTGCGTCAAAGTGATCGACGTTAAGAACCTGTCCAAATCCTTCGGGGATAACCTGGTGCTGGATAACATTTCCGAACACATTGCCCCGGGTGAGAAGGTGGTCATCATCGGCCCCTCCGGCTCCGGCAAGTCCACTTTCCTGCGGTGTCTGAATCTGCTGGAGACGCCCACTGCGGGTGAGATCTCCTTTGACGGCACCCTCATCACAGATCCCAAGACGGATATCAACGCCATTCGCCAACAGATGGGCATGGTGTTCCAGCACTTCAACCTGTTCCCCAATATGACCATCCGGAAGAATATCACCCTGGCGCCGGTGCGCACGGGCCTGATGAAGCAGGAGGAAGCTGACGAGACCGCCATCCGCCTGCTGAAGCGGGTGGGCTTGGAAGAGAAGGCTGACGCATATCCCGCTCAGCTCTCCGGCGGCCAGAAGCAGCGAATCGCCATCGTCCGGGCTCTGGCCATGAAGCCTAAGGTCATGCTGTTCGATGAGCCTACCTCCGCTCTGGATCCCGAGATGGTGGGCGAGGTGCTGGACGTTATGAAGCAGCTGGCCGAGGAGGGCATGACCATGGTGGTGGTCACCCACGAGATGGGCTTTGCCCGGGAGGTGGGCAGCCGGGTGCTGTTTATGGACGGCGGCCATATTGTGGAGCAGAACGAGCCTAAAGCTTTCTTTGACCATCCTCAGAACCCCCGGACCCAACTGTTTCTCAGTAAAGTGCTTTAAGTATGAAGCGGCACGCACGGCAGTGCGTGCCGTTTTTCCTGCCGTCAGGTGTTTTGGCAGATAAAGAAACGAGAAATGTTTGTCAGAGATGCACAAAAAATTGATACAAAATTTTTGTAAGAAAAACAAAAAATTTGTTTGATTTTGCAGAGGGGTGTGCTATCATAAACAGGTAGATGTTTTTTAAGGAGGCATTGCCCATGGAAACCCCCGCGTCCCGCCGGGATCTGTTGTTCCAGTTCCGCGGCACACCCCCCATTGGCGCATCCATCTCTCTGGCACTCCAGCATTTGGTAGCCATGATTGTGGGCTGCGTCACGCCCCCCATCATCATTGCCGGAGCTATTGGACTCAGCCAAGCTGACCGCGTCCTGCTGATCCAGGCGTCTCTGGTGATGTCGGCAGTTTGTACGCTGCTGCAGCTGTTCCCCATCGGCGGACGGTTTGGTTCCGGCCTGCCGGTAATCCTGGGTGTCAGCTTTGCCTACCTGCCCAGCATGCAGGCCATCGTGGCCGGCGGCGGAGGCGTGGGCGCCATTGCCGGCGCCATGCTGGTGGGCGGCGTGGTAGCGGTGCTGGTAGGCGTCTTTGTGAAGAAGATCCGGACGCTGTTCCCGCCGGTTATTACGGGAACGGTGGTGTTCACCATCGGCCTGTCCCTGTATCCCACGGCTATCAATTACATGGCCGGAGGCACTGCCAACACGGCGGAGTCCGTGGCGGCAAAGGGCCTGCCGGAGGCGCTGGTGTACGGTTCCTGGCAGAACTGGCTGATTGCGGTCCTGACCTTGACGGTGGTTATGATCCTGAACAACAAGGCCAAGGGCGTCTGCAAGCTGGCTTCCATTCTGCTGGGCATGGTGTTCGGTTATGTGGTGGCCCTGTGCTTCGGTATGGTGAGCTTCGCGGATGTAGGTGACGCGGCCTGGTTCTCCCTGCCCCGGTTTATGCACTTCGGCATCTCCTTCGATGTGCCCAGCTGCGTGGCCATGGGCCTGCTGTTTGCCATTAACTCCATCCAAGCCATCGGTGACTTCACCGCCACCACCGTAGGTGGCCTGGACCGGGATCCCACGGATAATGAGCTCCAGGGCGGCATCATCGCCTACGGCGTCAGCAACATCCTGACGGCGCTGTTCGGCGGCCTGCCCACGGCAACCTATTCCCAGAACGTGGGCATTGTCACTACCAATAAAGTTGTGAACCGCACTGTGTTTGCGCTGACCGGCGGTTTCTTGCTGCTGGCAGGCGTTTCTCCCAAGTTCGCGGCCATCCTGACCACCATTCCCCAGTGCGTGTTGGGCGGCGCCACTATCACCGTGTTCTCCACCATTGCCATGACTGGCATGAAGCTGATTGCCTCCCAGGACCTGACGGCCCGGAACACCACCATCGTGGGCCTGTCTGCCGCTTTGGGCGTAGGCATCTCCCAGGCCAGTGCGGCCCTGAGCCAGTTCCCTGCAGCCGTGACCATGATCTTCGGCAAGTCTCCTGTGGTCATTGCTACCCTGATGGCGGTGCTGCTGAACCTGATCTTACCGAAGGATAAATAATAGCGTGAAAAAGGACCTGCCGCAGTATTGCGGCAGGTCCTTTCAGACTGTCAAAGAACACCAGTTGTCAAAAAGCGAGAACTGGTGTTTTAGCATAG
>CAMFAL010000051.1 GCA_945948185.1 uncultured Clostridia bacterium
TCTTGGTAGAACCTGTCTCAATCACATTACCGCAGGCGCAAGTAATAGTAGTCTGCTGATAATTGGGATGGATTCCTTCCTTCATTGCTCTCGTTCACCTCTTTCTCTCCTAGACTACCCCGCAGAAGCTTTCACCTCCACAAAGGCGATAATTAGTTTAGCACACCGAAATTCGAAAAGCAAGTCTTTTCCCAAAAGTTTTTTGTTGTTTTTTCGGAAAAGACAGATTTTCTTCGCAAGATCTGGGGTTCACAACTCCACTTTCTCACCAATATGCAGAAAATACAGCACACTCCGGGTCACAGGCTTCTCCATCACCTGCTCCAGAGCCCGGCTGTAAGTCTCCAGTTGAGTCCGGTAGTGCTGTGCCCGCCGGGTCAGTTCCTCCCCGTTCCGTACACGGTCGGTCTTGAAGTCCACCACGGTAATTCCTTCCTCCGTCTCGAAGAAGCAGTCCACTACACCCTGCAGCAGGATCTGATCCCCCGCGGCAGCCTGGCCGGTCAATTCCTCCGCGCCGATCAGCAGGGTGAAGGGAAATTCCCGCTCCACCTTCCTGGCTCCTCGAATTTCCGCCGCCAGGGGGGACGCCAGGAACCGTTTCAGTGCGGTAACATCCACACCCGCCGCCTGCTCCGGCGTCAGCTTGCGGGCCTCCCGCAGGCGCACCAGCTGACCCTCTACATCCGGGTCCGAAAGCTCCAGGTATTGCAGCGCCAGATGGGTGGCGGTTCCTCGCTCCGCCGGGGTCAGCCCCCGGTCCACCTGCCGGAAGCGGGGCTGGGTCAGGGAACGAAGGCGGGGCGGCCGTGTTGTGTTCTCCGCAATCTGCTCATCCAGAACGCGGCCCTTTAACTGGGTGGCTGTGACCTTGGCAGGTACAGTGGTCCCCTTCTCATAAGGATAGGTAAATCCCAGCAGCGCCGGATCGAAGTCAGGCTCCGCCACCGTCTCATCCGCCCCACCTGCCGTCCGCCAGGGCCGCTGACGGAATTCCTCGCTGTCATGGATAAATACTTGCCACGGGCTGGTATCTTCTGTATACAGTTCGTCAACTTCCGCCTCCGCGTATGCCCGCAGGGACGCGGCCTCCGGGCGGCACAGCAGAGGCAGCAGGAGCCAGTCCCCGAAGCTCTTTCCGGCAGCTACTGTCTCCGGCAGCACCGGGCAGGATGCCACGGCAGCCAGCTTCTGGAGCCTGCCGGGAGCGTGATACATGGAATCCACCAGGATCAGCTTCTCCTTGGGCCGGGTCATGGCGACGTACAGGATGCGCTGCTCCTCGGAAAGGTTCTCCCGCCGCAGCTTTTCATCAATGGCAAGCCGGGCCAGGGTGGGATATTTGATCTTCCGCTTCAAGTCCACCCGCCGGGGCCCCAGGCCCATTTCAGGATGGACCAGTACCGCCGTATCAAAATCCTGGCGGGAAAAGGCGTGATCCAGGTCCGCCAGAATAACGATGGGAAATTCCAGGCCTTTGGACTTGTGAATACTCATAAGCCGGACGCCCCCGGCAGCTGACGCGGACTTGGTCACGGGAGCCTGGTCCGTCTCCAGCAGCCGCCGCAGGTGGGTCACAAAGGTGAAGAGGCCTTTGTAGCCGCCGCTCTCAAACTTCTCCGCATGGCGGCTCAGGGCGATCAGATTTTCTTTCCGCTCCAGTCCGTGATCCATGGCGCCGAAGATGCCAAGCAGATTCCGTTCGTTATAGATAGTCCAGATCAGACTGTGGACGCTCATGTCCCGGGATGCCAGCCGCAGGCGGTCCAGAATCTCCAGAAAGGCGGCACAGTCCGCCCCGCCGTTCGCCGCCACCGCGTCATAGAAGTCGCCGCCGGGGGTCCCGCCCCGGATTTCCGCCAGCCGGTCCGGGGTAAAGCCAAACACCGGCGACCGGAGGACAGAAATCAGCGGCACATCCTGATGAGGATTGTCGATGATCTCCAGGAAGGATACCATCACAGAAATTTCCATGGTGTGGAAGAAATCGCCGCTCTCCTCGAAGGAACAGGGGATGTTCCGCTCCGCCAAAGCCTCCGCAAAGGCGGCGGTGCGGCTTCCGGGGGACCGCATCAGGATCACGATATCCTCCGGGCGGCAGGGCCTCAGGGAACCATCCGGGTCGGTGACGGGGTATTTTTCATCCAGCAGTCGGCGGATGCGCTTTGCCACGAACCGGGCCTCCGCCGTCAGCTTCTTGACGGGATGGTCGTTCTCCGCCGACTTCTGTCGGGCGGCGATCAGGTGGAACTCCGTGTCGCAGTCATGGCGCTCCGGGTAATACTCCGCGCCGAAGTGAAGGGCTTCGTCATCGCCGTAGGCCATCTCCCCCATCTCCACGGAGAGGATATTCTCAAAAATGAAGTTGGCGGCATCCAGAATTTCCTTTCTGGACCGAAAATTCCGGGATAGGAGAATCTTACGCTCCTCGCCCTCCGCCGCCTCCTGATAAGGCTTAAAGCGGTTGTATTTTCCTAGGAAAATGGTGGGATCCGCCAGGCGGAAGCGGTAGATGCTCTGCTTCACGTCGCCCACGGTAAAGAGGTTGTTGCCATCCCGGGAAACGGCCCGGAAGATGGCATTCTGGACTTCGTTTGTGTCCTGATACTCGTCCACCAGGATCTCCTGATACCGGGCGGCTACCTGACAGCCCAGTTCCGTAGGTGCGCCGTCCGTTCCCACCAGAAGCCGCAGAGCCAGGTGCTCCTGGTCCGAGAAATCCGCCGCATTCATCCGCAGCTTCTCCGCCCGGTAGCTCCCGGCAAAGTCCGCTGTCAGTTCCAGCAACGCCGCCATGGCGGGAGCCACGGCCCGCAGGTCCTCCATGGCCTCCTCCCCGCTGACCGCCAGCAGGCTCTCCAGCTTCTTCAAGTCTGCCTTGCAGCCATCCCAGAGCTGCTTCAGAGCCACTACCACCGGGTCATCCTTCCGGCCCTTGGGCGTGCTCAGCCGAGGGAAAGTCACGGCATTCAGGGCCTGCCGGGCAGGCTCCCAACCGCCTGCTGCCGCCAGGGCGTCCAGGCCAAAGGCGGCCACCAGAAATTTTTCCCCGTAGCCGGCGGAAAGAGCATCGTCGCCCTCTGTCCGCAAGGCGCCCTGCCGCAGCAGGCCGGCCCAGTGGTAGGCCTTTCGCCGCACAGAAGCCAACAGCTCCCCGGCATAAGGTGTCTCGTCAAAGCTCCCATCCAGGTGCAGCCAGGCCTCCCGGCTCTGTGCCAACCACTTCTCAGGATAGGCGTGGCTCTGGAGCTTTTCGTGGAGCTCCAGCACCAGGTCCTCCAAGGCCCGGTCATCCCGTCCGGCGCCCAGGGTGTCCGCAAGCAGCGCCCGGTCTGGGGTCAATTCGTCATAAAACCGCTCCAGGGTCCGCTGCAGCACCCGGCGGCGCACCAGCTGGGCGTCACTCTCGTCCAGCACCCGGAAATCCGGAGTCAGAGCGTGGCGGTCCGGTTCCAGGGGCAGCAGATGGGTATTCTCCCGCAGCAGAGCCGTACAAAAGGCGTCCACTGTCTTGATGTCCGCCTGATAAACCCGCAGCAGCTGCCGCTTCAGCCGCTGGTCACCGGGATTTTCTGCCAGTCGCTTGCTGAGCTCCGAGGCGATCTTACTGCGCAGCTCTGCCGCCGCGGCTTTCGTATAGGTGATAATGAGGAAATCGTCGATGTTGCACCGCTCGTTGGTGACATAGCGGAACAGCCGGTCCACCAGGACCTTGGTCTTACCGGAGCCGGCAGCAGCTGAGACCAGCAGGCTGCCGCCCCGGTTTTCCACCACAGCCTGCTGCTGCGGCGTCAGGGTCAATGTTGCCATCAGGTCTCCCCTCCTTCCGTTTCCTCCAACGATGCCCAGAACTCCTCCGCCTTCACCGGAAGGATGTAATGGAGATGGTCTCCATCCCTTCCATCCTGGAAATGGCAGGCATCCGCCCAGTCGCAGTACTGGCAGAAGCTGTCGTCCTCACTGTGGCAGCAGGGGTCCGCGTCAATGTTGCCCTGGCGCACCTCCTCCGCGATCTGGTGCAGCAGCTTCTCCACATACCGGCCCAGCTTGCCAAGCTGCGCGGCCGAGGCGATGCTGCCGGAAAGGCTGCCGTCCCGGCTCACCCGCAGAGGCAGGTAGTGGGGTTCTGTCAGGGAGTCGTGCTCCATGGCTTGCAGCACCTCCGGCTCCGCCAACAGCAGGCCGGACCGCCGCAACTGCTTTTGCCGTTCGCTCTCCAGTTTTTCCGCCGGAATGTTCCGTTCCATACTCAGAATCTCATCCCGGGCGGGCAGGTACAGCACGCCGGCCGGTTCAATTTCGTGTCCAAAGTGGGCCTTGCCCTCTTTTTGCAAGGTAAAGAGATACAACAGCATCTGGATATCCAGACCCATTTTCACAGCGGAGAGGTCGAAGACCTTCTTCCCGGACTTGTAGTCCACCACCCGCAGGTACAGCTTGCCATCCTTCACCCAACCGTCCACCCGGTCCACCTTGCCGCCGATGCGCAGCTCGGCATCCGGCTCAGAGATCACCACTGCCGGGAGGGCCCCCTTATCGCCAAAGGACAGTTCGAATTCCAAGGGGACGAAATCCGAATGACGCAGTTCCTCCGCCACCTGGTCCATCACCGCATAGGCGGTATTCCGCAGGCGCTCAAAAAGATACCGGAACCGGGCGTTCCGGCCCTGGAAATTGTGGAGTTCCCGCTCCGCGTAGCGGTCGATATAAAACCGCACCAGAGCATGCAGTTCTTTCTCCTCCACTGCCGCAAAGCCGCCCTTAGCCAGCACATCCCGGGTGACGTTTTCCAGCAGGTAATGGAGGAAGGTGCCGATCTGGGGTGCGTCAAAAGCCGCTGGAGTCCGGGGCTTCGCCTTCAGGCCATACTCCATGAAGTAGGCGAAATGACAGGACCGCAGCCGCTCCAGCCGGGATGCGGACATGGAAATACGGTCGCCGTACAGGACCCGCACTGCTCCACGGGAGAGCCGCCCACGCTTCAGGTCAGCGGCCCGCTCCATAGCCCGCAGACTGGGTCTGCAGTTGGGCTGCTCCGCCATCCAGCTCCAGAGTTTTCCGCCCGGAAGCTGTCCTGCTGCCTCCAGTGCAGGGCTAATAGCTGTTAAGCGATATTCCTTGTCAATGCTTTCTTTTTCAACCTTTAAGCCGGGGAACAAGGCCAGCAGACGCCCCACCACAAAAGCGGGCCGCAGCTCGGCTCCGGAGACATCGGTCACGGGATAGCTGACCACCAGCCCCGACCTGGGCTGCGCCAGGGCGGCATAGAGATTCTGCAGCTCCATGCCCATGCGCTCCATGCCGGAGGGTGCCAACTCGATACCATGCTGGGCCAGTTCCTCCCGATCGTCCTCATTGAGGATGCCGCCCTCCTGGCCGGGGTCCGGCAGCACGTGGTCGTTGGCCCCCAGCAGGAACAGATACTGGGTTGTATGCCGGTCGTTCCGGGTGATCTCATGGGCCGTCACCTGGTCCAGAGAGACCGGCACCGTGCCTACACTGTACTGGGTGAGCACCTGGCAGAAAAGCCGGATAAAGGCATCCAGCTTCATGGGCTCCTCCCCCAGGATCTCCACCAACTGGTCCAGTACGCCGCAGAGAATCTCCCAAAGCTGGGCGGTCTCCTCCGCCTCCTGAAGCCGGCCGGCCTCGGCCTGGGCCTGCATCTGTGCCTCCAGGGCCGCTTGCAGCCCCAGTTCCTCCATGAATCCATAGAGAGCGTTGGTCTTTTCCAACACAGTTCCCTCGCCCTTCAAGCCCTCCGCCAGGCGAGAGAGCGGCCCCTGCACTTTCCGCCGGATCGCGTTCACCTGGTCCAGCTGGGCCTGCCGCTCCTCGTTCCAGGGAACGCCATAACCGTCTGGATTCTCCACCCAGTCCGTTTCCCGGATCCACATTTGGCCGTGGATCTCCCACTTCAACACATAGTTTTCCAGACGGTCACACTCGTCGGATGTCAGCCCTGCCAGTCCCGTTTTCAGCCAACGGAACATATCATCATATTCATAGCCGTTCCCCGCAGCCGTCAGCACACCAGCCAACAGGCTCAGCACCGGTTTCTCCAGAACGTCGCTGCGGCGGCTCAGGTAGACCGGTACCTCATACCGGGCAAAGACCGTCTCAATAGCGTCCGCGTAATCTCCCATATTCCGGGCCGCCACCGTAATGTCCCGGAACCGGCAGGTCCCGGAAGCCACCAGCTTCCGGATGTCAGCGGCAGTCTGCTCCACCTCGGAAAAAACGGTATCCGCTTCACGGACCCGGACGGCATTCTGCTCCTCCGGGAAGGGCACTGTCTCCCCGAAAAAATACCGCTCCACATGGTCCAGGGGCGTCACACAGTCCCCAGACTTCTGAACCTCCGTCATCACAGGACAGCCCGCCCGCCGGGCCAATTCCGCCAGCCTGCCGCAGGTCTTGAGAGAGGCCTGAAACACCTCTTCCTGGCTATCCGGCTCCCCCAGCAGGACCACCGTCACAGACCGGGCCTCCCGCAGCATGATCTCAATCGCCCGGTATTCCATGGCATTAAAGTAGGTAAAGCCATCCAGGAAAATATCTTTTCCCACCACATACCTGGACGCCTCCAGGCTGTCACACAGCTGCTCCATACGGCCTCCGGGGGCCAAGCCCTTTCCCGCCAGCAGGCTCTCGTACTCGGCGTACAGCAGGCTCAGGTCATGGAGCTTGTCACAGGTGGCTCCGGTGATCTCCCCGGCCTGGGCGCAGAGCCGTTCAGGAGACACATCGTAGCTCCGCAGCTCATCAAACAGATCCAGCAACTTTTGCAGAAAGGTGGATTTCTGGGAGGGCCTCCGGTACACTTTCATGACCGGAGCCACGGTGCTCAGGGCTTTTTGCAGCAGAAGCAGCTTGCCTCCGGCGTCCAGAGACGCCTGGGCAAGGCCACCGGTGATGGTCAGCACCCGGTCACTGAGCCGCCGGAAGCTGAGCACCTCCGCGTGGCGGCTGGCGGTGTCTCCGCAGGCGCGGCACAGGTCGATCTCCGCCTGGTGGGAGGCGTGTTCCGGTACCAGCAAAACCTGCTTGCCGGTATCCCCCAGCTCCGCGATACGGCGGAGCACGGTATCTGATTTTCCGGTCTTGGCCCGGCCCATCAAAATGGTCAGCATGGCGTTCTCCTTCTTTCGTTTCTGCTTGCCATGATACCACATTTCCCATACCATGACCAGTCCCGGTTGCCTTTTTTCGGCCGGTGTGCTATGCTGAGAAAAACGTCAAAACAGGAGGTGCGCCATGCCGCATATCCCGCAGGGGACCACCGATACGCTGACGCTGGAGCTGTTCCAACCAGCGCTGGAGGCTGCTCTCCAGCCCTCGCCAGACTACGATGTCAACCGGTGGCTGTACGTCCCCAACACCTACTCCGAATACCGTTACATCCTGGGTACCCGCGGCGTGAAGCCCCTGATCTGCGTGGGCATCAACCCCTCCACTGCCGCGCCGGACGCCCTGGACCCCACGCTGCAGTCTGCCCAGCGCATCGCCCTGGCCAACGGATATGACAGCTTTCTAATGTTCAACGTCTACGCCCAGCGGGCCACCCGGCCGGATGACATGGAAAAAGCCCTGAATCCCCTGCTGCACGAGGAAAACCGGAAGGCCTTCCGGTATCTCCTGTCCTTGTCAAAACACCCGGCGGTGTGGGCCGCCTGGGGAAATATTATCCTGAAGCGGAACTACCTGATGGACTGCATGCGGGACTTTGCCGCTGACGGCCAGGCCACAGGAGCCCAGTGGTACACCGCCGGTCCCCTTCTGAAATCCGGACAGCCCCATCATCCGCTGTATTTGAAGGGCGACACGATGCTGCAGGCATTTGATATTGAAAAGTATTTGAAAGGATGAAAGCCTTTGGCCAAGCCGAAAGCAATCAAACCGCCCTGCGTCCGAAGTGAACTGCACCCCACTTGTTGGACAGTATGATATACTGTCCAACAAGTGGGGTGTTTGATTCCAGCAGAGGGAGTGCCGGGCAAAAGATATGCGTCAGAATTGAAACAACAGGTCGCAGAAACCATGGTGTGAGAAAAGCTGAGCTGTGGAGAAACAGCGCGAAAATTTAAAATCAATAGCACGAAGCTGCAAGCAAAATCACAGCTATCTGCCATGAGAACAAGGGTCGATCCGGTTACCGCCGCATTACAGCAGAACTGCGCAGCAGTGATCTGGTCAGCTGCACGATCTGAGGCCGTGCTGTTCTTGCGCCAGGTAACAATTATACCGGAGAAGGCTTCGCAAAAAAGCATCCGACACGAATAGAGAACTGCCTGCGGTTTTTACAGCGTCACAGCACTGTGAAAAGCTTTTGTTTTAGTTCATTGCCCCTCTGACGGGCTGCAGTTCATCCCTGTGGAGCCCTTCAAATATCAATTATATGTACACTCCGCAGCCGTAGAACTGCCCAACCTCCGGGGTTTCCGGCGCTCCAGAAAACCAGCGTGAGCGTAGATGCGCCGCAGACGGCGGCCTACCACTTCCAAATCCCGCTGTCTGGCCGCCTTCAGTCCCGCCGCCGTCAGGGGCGGCAGACTGCCTGACAGAAGGCCCTCTACCCTGTCCCGGATCCGTTGATCGTCCCGGCACTTATAGACCTGCAGGCCATCGGTCAGCCAGCCGTCGTACACCGGGATATCCCGCAGCACTGTGGGGATACCGCAGGCTAAGGCCTCCAGCACCACGATTCCTTCCGTCTCCTCATGGGAGAGGAATGCAAACACATCGCAGCCGCAATAGGCGTCCCGCAGTTCCTCCTGGCTGACAAAACCCGGAAAAGTCACGTTAGGCGGCGCCGTTTCCACAATCTGGCGGATGTGGGCCGGAATCAGCTCCGGTGCCGTGTAGCCAAACCAGAAAAAACGAATCTCCGGCATGGAGCGGGCCAGCTCCACAAACTCCACCAGCCCCTTGCGGGCAATCATGTGGCCCACAGACAGCACTGCCCGGTCCGTGTCCGACAGGCCGTATTCCTTGCGAAAGGCCTTTCGCCGTTCCCCGCTGGGGCAGAAAAAGGAAGTGTCTACCCCATTGCTGAGGACGTAGACCGGCACCCGCACCCCGTAGGACAACAGCAGGCGCCTGGCATACTCCGTAGGGGTAATAACGATGCTGCCGCTGTTGTAGCACTGCGTGATCCACCAGCGAAACAAGGAAGCCAGACGGTTGGAGCCCCGGAAGGAGTTTCGAAAATCTTCCATGGTAGAATGGCCGTAATAGACTACTTTTCTGCCCTGCAGGCGGGCCCAGTGGGCCGCCAGCCAGGTGTCCGGAAATACGGTGTTGCAGTGGACGATCTCGGCATCCGGGCGGTCCGTAACATCCGTGCCGCAGCGCTTCAGCATGGCCCGTTGGTGCTCCACAGCCTGCCCCACACCGCTTTTGCGGACCAGAGACAGGGAACCGCCATATAACCGCACACGCATGATAAAACCTCTCTTTCTCAGCCCGGCAACAGCCCTGCCAGCCACTGAAATACTGTCGCCAATCCCAGGCTGTACAGGGCAATGGAAGCCGGCTTCCCCAACAGGATGATGGTGGAAAACTGCTTCAGGGACATCCGGGTAGTGCCCGCCAGCCAGCACAGGAAATCGTCCGGCGCCACCGGGAAAAAGATGGCAGCGGTGAACCAGCGCGCAAAGTGCCGCTCTGTCCAAAGTTCGTACTTCTCAATGGTCTCCCGCCGAAACAGCAGGTTCAGAACAGGTCTGCCGTAGCGCCTGGCCAGTAAAAAAGCCGCCAGGGAACCCAGACAGATGCCCGTATAATTCCAGGCAAACCCCCACCAGGGACCAAACAGCAGCACCCCCGCCAGACACCCCAGACCGCCGGGCAGGATGGGCACCACCACCTGCACCGCCTGGAACAGGACAAATGCTGCCCCGCCCCAGACGCCAAACCCTTCCACGAAAGTCCGCAGATCCTCCTGGGAGGTGAACAGGCCATGACGGAGTCCGTAACATACAAACAGTCCGCAGAATAGCAGTCCCAGAAACGTGATCAGGCGGACCGTGGTCTTATTCAGAATGCAGGGCATCTCCGTACCCTCCCGGTCACGCAGCATGGTCCCGGCTCCGCTGCTCCAGCACAGATTCGTACAACGCCGCTACCCGGCGGCCAAAAGCCTCCGCGGAAAATTCCCGCCGTGCGGTCTCTGCCGCTCCCTGAGACAACTGGCGGCGCAGGTGAGCATCATCCAGAAAACGCTCCAGGAAATGGCGGAATTCCACACCATCCCGGAACTGACAGCCGTTGACGCCATCCACGATGACCCCCGTCAGGCATTCGTCCCGTCGGCACAGGGCCGGAACCCCGGCAGCCAACGCTTCCAGATATGTCAGTCCCTGAGTCTCGCTGGTGGAAGCGCTGACAAAAAGATCTCCCAATCGGTAGTAATCCGCCACCTGAGTGGGTTCCACCATACCGGCAAAGGTCACCCGGTCCTCCATGGCCAAGGCTCTCACACGTCCCTCCAGTTCCTGCCGGGAGGGTCCGTCCCCTACCAGCAGCAGCCGCACATCCCGCCGCTCCAACGAGGCCAACAGTTCCAGCAGCTGGCCGATATTCTTCTCCTCCGCCAAGCGGCCCACATACACTAGGACCTTGTCCAAGGTAGAGATACCAAACTGCCGGCGCAATTCTGTCAGGCGTGTTTCGTCCGCAAGACAATTAAACCGGCTCAGATCAATACCCGTGGGGATCACATGAACCGGCCGATCCACCTGATAGCGCTCCAGGATCCTCCGCACTTTGGCGGTGGGAGCAATGACGCACTCCGTATGGGCCACCGCCCAGCGGGTGAAGGAGGCCACAGCGGCCCGTCCCCACCGCTGGCTGGGAGAAAAGTAATGGGTGTAATCCTCATAGACTGTGTGGTATGTATGGACAATGGGAGCACCCGTGGCAGCCGCCAACCGCTTCGCCATAAAAAACGTAGAAAACTCGCACTGGGTGTGAATAATGTCCGGCTTCCAGACCTCCAGCTCCCCCAGCAGCTTCAAGGCAGGGGCAGTCCGCAGGCGGGCACCGGGATAAATCATTCCCGCGCTGACAGCACCGATGTAAGTCACATCTCCCTCCCGGCGGGAGTAAGGCGTCTGAGACAGGGTCAATACCCGGACTTCATGGCCTTGGGCCATCAACTCCCGCCTTAGATTCAAAACCGAGGTCACTACACCGTTCACAGCAGGGGTGTACCAATCGGTGGTGATTAAGACTTTCAAAGGTCATTCTCCTTTCTCGCATTGTCTACTGTACTATCTGTTCTAATACAGTTAATATAGTATATTCTTCTTTCCTTGTCAATATATTTCTCTAAATCTATTGTATTATTTTAATAGTACACTATCACAATAGTACAGGCTTGTCAATATCTTCTATACCATCTTTGGGTTCTTTCAGATATAAGACGCGCCGCCTCCCGGCTTCGTTACCCATAAAACGACATCGAACTCCGGTTTTCTTCAAAATACGCAAAAAAAGACGCCATCCCTTCAGATGGCGTCTTTTTGAGAAGCATTTCTTACTTCGCGGCCTTGGCGGCCTTGATGGCCTCGATCAGCAGCGGGGTGACCTTGAACAGGTCGCCGCAGATGC
>CAMFAL010000052.1 GCA_945948185.1 uncultured Clostridia bacterium
ATAACTATGTTAAAACACCAGTTCTCGCTTTTTGAGAACTGGTGTTCTTTGACAGCCTGTAAAGAGGACGGTTCGCAGAACCGCCCTCTTTGGTTTTTACGTTTCCAACTGCCGCATCCACTTCCGCTTTCGAAGTACCGCCAAGGAAATGCTGAACCGGACACACTCCTCCAGAGACAGAAACAGGTAAACATAGGGGATGGAGAGCCGGAGCACGAAGGCCGCCAGCAGGCCCAGAGGTACCCCGAAGCCCCAGGTGCCGATGAGATCGATCCACATGATGTAATGGGTCTTGCCGCCGCTGCGGAGGATGCCGCCGCCAAGAATCATGTTCTGGATCTTAAAGGGTGCGATCAGAGCATAGACTGTCAGGACCTGCCGTGTCAAAGCCTTGACGGCGGGCTCCACACGGTAAATGTCCACATATACGCCCCGGGTCAGCAGCAGTACCAGGGACAACAGCAGGGAACTGCCGAAGCCGTACCACAGCAGCTTTTTGGAAGCCAGATACGCCGTTTCGGTTTCTCCGGTGCCCAGCCGTTTCCCAATGATGACGGCCGCCGCCTGGGCCAGACCGCACAGAGCACCGGTCATCAGGGCCTGGATGGGGTTGGTGAGAGTCATGGCAGCACAGGCGTCAGTGCCCAGATGGCCGTAGATAGCGGCATAGACGTTTTCACCCAGGCTCCACATCCACTCGCACAGCAGGATGGGCAGCAGCATGGCACCGTACTGCTTCCAACCGAAGGTGCGGTTTCCCTGCATGGAACAGGGGGGCAGACGATGGGGAGACCGGACGTACAGTGACAGCAGCAGGAAAAAGCCCACAAGCTGGGCGATCACCGTGGCGATGGCAGCGCCGTTTGCCCCCATGGGGGCAAAGCCCAGTCTGCCGAAGATCAGGATGTAGTTGAGACCGGTGTTCAGCAGGGCGGCGGCCATGCCTGCGTAAAGGGGAAGGGATGCCTGCCCCAGACAGCGGAACAGGGCGGAGAGCAGCGTGGTGCCCGCTGCTGGCAAAAACGAAAGAGCCAGAATGACCAGATATCCTGCGGCAGCCTGAAGAGTTGTAAAATCACGGGTGTAAAGGCTCATCACTTGTTGGGGAAACAGCAGGCAGACCGCCGTGAAGAGCAGTGCCACAGCGCAGAGACTGCCAAATTTACCGTGAAAGCCCGGGCCGCGGCCCCGGTCTGCCTCTGTCCCAGGTACTGGGCAAGCATAATACCGGCCACCGCCGCGATGGCGGACACCAGCACCGTGAAGATAGAGGAGAACTTTCCGGCCAGCCCTACTCCAGCCACCTGCACGCTGCCAAGCTGGCCGATCATGATTTGGTCCACCACGCTGAAGGATGCCTGCAGCACCGATTGCAGGGCAATGGGGAGGGCCAGACGCCATACGGTTTTGAAAAAGCCAGGTTCCAGTTCCATGGAGATACCTCCTGTTGGATTTTGTACTTCCATGGTAGCATCCAAATTGGAGAAGTACAAAGATTAAACGCATAACTAAAAACAAAAGAACAGCATTGGATTTGTGCAGACCGCTGAATCCAATGCTGTTTGTTTTGTTCAGAGGCTCCGGACGCTCTGCCGCTCTATCAGAATTACCGGCAGACGCAGGGTGGAGCCGGTTTCATCCCCGGCTTTCATGGCCTCCAGCTTTTCCAGAGCCAGTCGGGCTCGGAGAGCGCCGTCCTGCCGGACGGAGGTGAGGGCGGGGACTATCTGGCCACAGATGGGGGCGTCATCAAAGCCTGCCACGGAGATCTGCTCCGGCACGGAAATGCCCTTTGGCTGCAAAAACCGCATGAGGTCCGCAGCGTAATAGTCTGAGACCGCGAACACGGCAGTATATTGCATCAAGGCTTCCAGATGCTCTTCGTAGAACCGCAGCCGTTCTTCACGCTCCATAGGGATTTGCCAGAAGTCTGCTGCTCCGAATCCGGCGGTAAAGCCCTCCCAGCGTTCCCGGTCCATGCAGATGTTATTGTCAGCGATGCAGAGGGCCCGCCTGTGGCCCAGATTTCGAAAATACTGTCCTACTTGAAACCCGCCGTCAAAATTGTCCAGGGTCAGGTTACAGATGCCCCGGGGATCCTCCAAATAGCCGTCGTAGACCACGAATGGAATGTGCATCTGGTCCCGTAGCAGCTGGTAGTCCTCCTGGCAGAAGCCGATGAGCACCATGCCCTCCAGGTTCCACATGGAGGCGAACCGAATGATGGCGGCGGTATCTCGGGTGGCTTTGACCATCATGAACAGGCCGCGGCGGTCGATCTCCGCCGCCAGGGCGTTGAGGGAGGCGGCGATAAAGGAGTCCTCCAGCAGGTGGCCCTGGTATTTTTCGTGGTCGTTCATCACCACACCGATGATGCGGGAATCGTTCTGGGCCAGCAAAATGCCCGCCATGCTGGGAATGTACCGCCGTTTTTCCAGGGTTTCCTGGACCCGCCGAACGGTTTCCGGGGAGACCTTGCCGGTTTTGCCGTGGATCACGTTGGAGACTGTGGCCGTGCTGAGCCCCAACTCCTCCGCAATATCGCTGATTCGTACCCGTTCCATAGTCCACCTGCCTTTTCCATTCTATCCGCATCATAACAGGTTTTGAGCGGCTTGCATAGAGCACATAAAAAATTTCGAAAAACTGCTTGAAATAAATTATTGAACCGTGTAATATAATATTAAAAACTGGATTATAAAATTTTCTGAACGAAGTAAGGAGAAGAGTATCATGGAAGCTGTTCAGATGACAAATCAGATGTCAAGAAAAGCCTGCCGTGCCAGAGCACGGTCCATCCGCCGGGAGCAGGCGCGCCTGCGGAATGAGCCGCCGGTGCTGACGGTGGGGGAGGAAGTATTCAACGCCGCCAGCCACGGCCTGGGCGCCCTGCTGGCGGTAGCGGCCATGGTGCTGCTGCTGGTTCGGTCCCACACGGGTCTGGAGATCATGGCCTCCTGCTTTTACGGCATCAGCATGGTGCTGATGATGTGCATGAGCGGCATCTATCACGCTCTGCCCAGCGGCTCCGCTGCCAAGCGGGTATGCCGCCGGTTTGATTACACTTCCATCTACCTGCTGATCGGTGGCACCTTTGCCCCCATCTTTCTGGTGTACCTGGGGGGAATGCTGGGGGTGGTGCTGTTCTGCGTCCAGTGGGGCGTCATCCTGGCGGGGGTGACCCTGATCGTCACCTTCGGCCCGGGCCGCTGGCGGGCTTTGCATTTTACCCTGTATTTCCTGCTGGGCTGGAGCGGACTGCTGTTCCTGCCTACCTTCTACCTTCACAGCCGGACGCTGCTGTGGTTTATTCTGGCGGGAGGGCTGGTGTATACGCTGGGGATGATCCCCTTTGCAAGGAACCGGAAGTATGACCACTGCGTGTGGCACCTGTTTGTGCTGGCGGCCGCCGCCCTGCACTGGGTCGGTATTTATACGCAGATCTACTGACGAACTGCCGGAGGACACGTAGTAAACTTTGATGCGCATACAAAAAGAGGCTTCGGACCGAAGCCTCTTTTTCAGCGGAAGGGGACTGGGGGAAACCTGCTCCCCCTCGAAGTCACTTCGTTCCGAAGATCCGGTCGCCCGCGTCGCCCAGGCCGGGAACGATGTAGCCGTGCTCGTTCAGGTGGTCGTCCACGGCGCCGCAGTAGATGTCTACATCGGGATGGGTCTTCTGCAGATGCTCAATGCCCTCGGGAGCGGCCAGCAGCACCATCAGTTTGATATTGGTGCAGCCACGCTTCTTCATTTCGGAGATGGCAGCCTCGGCGCTGCCACCGGTGGCCAGCATGGGATCCACGATCAGAATATCCCGCTCAGCAATATCCTTGGGCATTTTGCAGAAGTACACATGGGGCTCCAGGGTTTCCTCGTCCCGGAACATGCCGATGTGGCCCACGCGGGCGCCGGGGACCATGCGGAGTACGCCGTCCACCAGGCCCAGACCGGCCCGGAGGATGGGCACCACGGCAAACTTCTTGCCCTTCAGAGTGGGAGCGGTGGTCTTGCAGATGGGGGTTTCCACTTCCTTGGTGGTCAAGGGCAGGTCACGGGTGGCCTCATAGGTGATCAGCATGCCAATCTCAGAGACGATCTCCCGGAAGTCCTTGACGCTGGTGTCCTTGTCCCGCAGAATGGTCATTTTGTGTGCCACCAGGGGGTGGTCCATAACATGTACTTTACCGCTCATAATCGCTTCTCCTTTGTGTTGTTTTTATATCCTCAAACAAATGAAAACTTATTTCTGCCGCAGGCGGTCCGCCTGGGCGGGGCGGAGGTACACCGGCTCCAACGCCTGGGCGCTGACCAGCTTGCCCTCCGCGGCCATGGCCTCGGCCTCCAGGGCCACGCTCATGGCGTTCTGCATCCGAAGATGGGGCGGGGCCAGGCGGCAGGGAATGCAGGCCTCCGTCAAAAACGTATGGCACAGCAGGGCACCGTCTCCCACCACGGTCTTGGGGCGGGGATCGTCTTTCAACTCCTCCGCCAGCTCCGCCAGAGCGATGGCCCGGTCGGGGGCCAGGCGGGTGAGGGAACTGTCCTTGGCCTCGAACAGGGCATTGTAAACCTGTTGGCGTCGGGCGTCCATGGCACAAATCACCAGGCCGTCGGCAAAAGCCACGTTTCGGGCCATGGCGGCCAGGGTGGATACGCCGATGGCAGGTTTATCCGCCGCGAACGCCAGTCCCTTGGCTGCGGAGACACCGATGCGGATACCGGTGAAGGACCCGGGGCCCGCTGCCACGGCGATGGCGTCCATGTCAGCTGCCGTCAGGCCGGTGTTTTTCAGAATGTGCTCCACGATGGGCATCAGGGTGCGGCTGTGGGTCAGGCCGGTGTCCTGATAGCCGGAGCAGAGAATTTTGCCGTCCTCGCTGACGGCGGCGGAGACCGCCTTGGCGGAGGTCTCCAGAGCCAGTATCTTCATGAGAGTTCGACTCCTTCGATGGTGATGGTGCGCCAGCGGTCATCCTCTGGACGGCGGGCGATGGTGACATAGACGGTGTCGGCGGGCATGGCCCCGGCCACCTGTTCACTCCACTCTACGGCGCAGACGCCGCCCCGGTCCAGGTAATCCTCCCAACCGATGTCGAACAGGGCATCATCGTTCTCCAGACGGTACATGTCGAAGTGGAAGAGGGGAAGACGGCCGCCCTCGTACTCATTGACGATGGTGAAGGTGGGGCTGGTGACCCGGCCGGGATAGCCCAGGCCCTTGGCCAGACCCCGGGTGAAAGCGGTCTTACCCATGCCCAAGCCGCCCCGGTAAGCCACCACGGCGCCGGGAGCGAGGACGGCAGCCAGCCGTTGGCCCAGAGCCTCGGTCTCCTGTTCGTTATTGGAGAGATATTCCATGAGAGCCGACCTCCTTTGCCGAATGAAAATTTGCCGCACCTAGTATACCATAGTTTGAACGAAGTGTAAAAACAATTTTGACGGCGTTTACACATCTTTTTTTGTGTGGTATACTCTGTTTGCTGAAATTTGACCATTTAAGAAAGGAGCTACCTATGCTGAACCGACTGAAAGGGACCCTGGCGGACTTTATCCAGCAGGCCGATCTGGTGCTGCTGGGGCTTTGCTGTGTCTCCACGGTGTTCGGTGTGGTACTCATTGCCAGCGCCACGCACTACATGAAACCGGCACCGGCGAAGATGATCCGCTATGTGGGCGTTCAGGGTGTGGCTATGTGCCTGGGCATCTGCGCCTACATCTTCATCTCCATGGTGGATGTGGAGATCGTGATGAAAAAGTGGAAGTGGCTGGTGGCCTTCAATATTGTGTTCATCGGTCTGCTGCTGACGCCCTTCGGTGTGGGCGGTACCACCACCGGCAACCAGGCCTGGCTGAAATTTCCGGGCATCCCCTTCCAGATCGGCCCGGCAGAGGTGGTGAAGATCACCTTCACCCTGCTGTTGGCCAAGCAGCTGGAGTGGCTCCGAGAGGAGAAACGGGATCTGAGGTCTTTCCGCTCCGCCTTCCTGGCGGCGGGACATACCATCGCCCTCATGGGCTGGTATGTGCTGATCTCCGGCGACATGGGCAACGCCCTGACCTTCTTCTTCATTTTCGTGGCCATGGCCTTCGCGGCGGGTTTCGCCCTGCGGTGGTTTGTGCTGCTGTTTGCCGGTATGGGCGGAGCCATTGCCGGGGCGGTGTTCCTGGGGTTGATGCCGGACTATATGAAAAAGCGGTTTCTGGTGCTGTTCGACCACAGCTATGATACGCTGGGCGTAGGCTGGCAGCAGAGCCGGAGTCTGCTGGCCATCGGCTCCGGAGGCGTCTTTGGGCAGGGGTACATGAATGGCACCCAGACCCAGAGCAGTTACCCTCAGTCCCTGCCCTACCGCTGGACGGACTTTATCTTCTCCGTTTGCGGGGAGGAGTTTGGGTTGGTGGGGTGCCTGGCGGTGATCCTGCTGCTGGTGGCTATCATCGCCCGTGTGCTGATGGTGGCGAAAAACGCCGAGACCAATTTCCAGTGCTACGTCTGCGTGGGTATGGCGGCTATGCTGATCTACCAGACTATCATCAACATCGGCATGTGCCTGTTTGTGATGCCCACCATCGGCGTCACGCTACCTTTCTTCAGCTACGGCGGCTCGTCCCTGCTGACGCTGTTCGCCGCCATGGGTGTGGTGTCCGGAATCAAGAAGCGGTCCCCCACCATGCGGCGTCCGGGCCGGCCCATCCGCTGAGTAAATACGGAAAAACAGCCGGTCTCCCGGCTGTTTTTTTGCATAATCCGGCGGGGGAGGAAAAGACTAGTCCTGTATTCCATCATACAGGAGGTCATTGCCTTGAAACATGTTTCCGCGAAACGCACCGCTGCCCTGGCGCTGGCGGCGGTCCTGCTGCTGAGCGGCAGCGCATCAGCCCTGTTTGGCAAAAAGAACGCTCCCACAGAGCCGGTAGAAGGTGCTCCCGTGGCCCGGGACGTGGAGATCAGCACCTACCGGGATATCCCCTATGAGGCCCAATTCCTGGCCAGCGACAGTGAGGGAGACGACATGACGTATGCCGTTGTTCAGGAGCCGAAGAAGGGCACCGTCACCATCGATGGTGTGAATTTCACCTATACCCCTAATAAGGGCGCCACCGGCGGCGACAGCTTCACCTATACCGCTACTGACAGCGCGGGGAATATCTCTCTGCCCGCCACGGTGACGGTCACCATTGAAAAGACACGCTCCGGCGTCACCTACGCCGACACCGGTGACAGTAAAGCCGCGGCCGCCGCCCAGCGGCTGGCTGAGGAGGGGATTTTCACTGGTGCGAAGATCGGAGATCAGTATTATTTTGAGCCGGACCGGCCGGTGTCCCGCAGCGAGTTCCTGGCCATGGTTCTGGAGACGGCGGGCCGGGAGGTGACGGCTGTCACCATGACGGGCTTCTGCGATGACGAGGCCATTCCCACCTGGGCCAAGGCCTACGCCGCCGCCGGCGTGGCCGACGGCATCGTCCAGGGTAAAGTCACCGCCGAGGGTGCGGCCTTCCGGGGTGATGAGACCATCACCTTTAATGAGGCTGCCACAGTCCTGGACCGGGTGCTGGACCTGGGGGATGTGGACCTGGATGTCTGGTACGCGGACCGGGATACAGTTCCCTCCTGGGCGGCTCAAGCTGTTGGCAACATGGAGGCGGTCAGCGTCCTGTCTGTGGGCAGCTTCGGCAGTGCGGACATGGAGACTCCGGTGACCCGGGCGGATGCGGCCAGGATGCTCTGTGCGGCAAAGACCCTGCTGGAGGGTGAGGAGACCGGCGGACTTTTCGATTTTCTGAAATAAGCGATCAACCGAGAGGACAGCCGTTCCGGTTTGGAACGGCCGTCCCTTTTATAAAATGCTTTCCTTTTTCGACAGATCCGTGGTATGATAGGTCCTGCTGCCCCTGCGGGCAGTGATCATTTTGCAAAAGAGGGACCTTATGACAGAAAGAGAAATCGCGGAGCTTCGCCGGCGTTTTCGGGCGGACAAGAGCAACATCACCCATGTGCGGGGCTGCTACGTTAACGAGAACCGGGAGATCATCTCGGAGTTTGACCAGTCCATTGCCATGATGGAGCAGGAGGAGAGCGAAAAGCTGTTGGCAAACCTGCGCCGCACCCTGTCCGGCACCGTGGGGAAGAACCTGCTGGACATCGAATTCGACACCCATCAGGTGGCCGAGGGGACGGAGCACCGGCTGCTGATGGCCCTGCGGGATTCCCGGCTGGAGGACAAGGAGGCCGTGGAGCAGTTCTTCCGGAAAGCCATACAGGCCCTGGATATCGAAGGCAATTATCTGATCCTGCTGGCCTTTGACACCTACGACGTGCCGTACCGCTCCAAGGACGGCCTGCGCCAGGATGACGCCTCCGCAGATGTGTTTTCCTATGTCCTGTGCAGCATTTGCCCGGTCAAGCTCAGCAAGGAGGCCCTGGGCTTTGCCGTCCGGGAGAATCGGTTCCAGAACCTGAACCCGGACTGGGTGGTGTCCGCTCCGGAGACCGGCTTCCTGTTCCCAGCCTTCGATGAGCGCAGCACCAACCTGTACAATGCCCTGTATTACACCAAGAACATCCAAGAGAATCAGGAGGCCTTTGTCCAGGCAGTGTTCAGCAGCCCGGTACCCATGCCCGCCGCCCAGCAGAAGGAGACCTTCCAGTCTATCCTGGGAGAGAGCCTTTCGGGGGACTGCAATTACCATGTGGTCCGGAACATCCAGGACAGCTTCCGGGGCATGATCGAGGAGCACAAGGCTAACAAGGTGGAGGAGCCCCTGGTGGTGTCCAAGGGGACGGTCCGGCAGGTGCTGCGGTCCTGTGGTGTGGCGGAGGAGCACGTGGAGCAGTTCGGAGAGCAGTACGACCGGGCATTCGGAGAGGAAACCCAGCTGAGCCCCCGGAACCTGGTGGACACGAAGCAGCTGGAGGTCAGGACCCCGGATGTGACTATCCGGGTGAACCCAGACCGGGGTGACCTGGTGGAGACCCGGTTTATCGACGGCGCCCGGTACATCCTGATCCGCGCTGAGGAGGGCGTGGAGGTCAACGGCATCCAGCTCCAGTTATGAAACTTTCCCCGGAGGGCGCAGGCAGACGCTTTCCGGGGATGTTTGATTTGAGATAACAGAGAGCAGAAAGAAAAATTCCTGCCTTTGTCTGCTCTGAAATAAGCTTTATCGGGCTTGGATGCGCCTGCCTCCTCGGAGATGAAAGCACCTTCAAAGACTTCGCCGAAGGTGCAGAGGGCCAGACGGCTGCGCTGAACGGAAGCGACAGCATTGGTTACTATATATAAATGGTGTCCCCGGCTTGTCAGTGTGCGGCAGACCTTCTCCGCATGAGGCAGGGGAAAGACCGACTGGCCCAGAGCGGCCAGATAGTCCTGGTTGCATTTGCTGGGGTTCCGGTCCAGTTCCAGAGCCTTGAGAAAGCGCACGTAGCGCTCGTGGGTCACAAAGTCCTTGGTGACTTCTCCACGGTCAAAGGCCTGCCACAGGACCTTGTTGATCTCGTAATAGAGCTGATAGACTTCCGGCGTGTTCGGGATACGGTTGGCGGCGCACATGGCAGAGAAAGCCTGAGAAGAGGCTTTGGAAAAATCGAACAGGGTGTCATCTGCGTCAAACAACAGGTACGGATATTTCATGGATGCTTCCTTTCTTTGGTTTGGGATATTCTATCATGGCGGTCAGCAAAAGACAATCACCAATGCTCTCCCTGTGCCATACCATGAAATGAGGGGGAGTGCTGGATGAAAAAGACCTTTGGCGTCATTGGCGGAGACCGGCGGCAGGCGGAGTTGGCCCGACTGATCGCACGGGATGGAACGCCGGTTCTTACTTATGGCCTGGAATGCTGGAAGCCTGTTGGGGCGGCCACTTTGGAACAGGCGGTGACGGCAGACGTGGTAATTTTGCCGCTGCCACTGTGCAAGGGGGAGGGAGTCCTGAACTGTGAGGAGGACCCTGTGCCGACGTTGGAATTGTTCCGCCGGCTTCGGCCCGGACAGCGGATTTTAGCAGGAAAGGTGAAGCCCCAGCAGCATCAGGAGGCGTCTGCCTGCGGCCTGACGCTGGAGGACTACTTCCTCCGGGAGGAATTGACGGTTGCCAATGCCGCCGCCACGGCGGAAGCTGTGATCCAAGTGGCCATGGAGACCCTGGACCGGACACTGCTGGGCATGAACTGCCTGGTGTTGGGCTTTGGGCGGATCGGCAGGCTGCTGAGCTATCGGCTCCACGGCCTGGGGGCCCGGGTGACGGCAAGCGCAAGAAAACCGAAAGACCTGGCCTGGATCCGGGCATACGGCTGGAGCGCTGTGGAAACGGGAACGCTGGATGGGGAGCTGGGGACATTTGATCTGGTATTCAACACCATCCCCTCGCGTGTTTTGGATGAAGGACTGCTGGCACAGCTGCCAAAGGATTGCATCTGCATCGACCTGGCATCCCAACAGGGAATCGACGCGGCGGCAGCGGAGCAGCTTGGACTGCGCCACATCTGGGCCAGGTCACTGCCCGGGCGGCTAGTCCCCTGTACGGCGGCCGCGGTCATCTGGGACGCGATCAATTACATTTTATTGGAAGGGTGACCCTGCGTGAGAAAAGAACGGGTCGGATTTGCGGTATGCGGTTCCTTCTGTACCCATGAGGCGGTGCTGAAGGCACTGGAGAAAGTAACGGCATTTTATGAGACTGTGATCCCGATCGCATCCGAAAATGCCGCCTTTACAGATACGAGATTCGGGGCTTCGGATGACCTGTTGGAGCGGCTGGAGGAACTTACGGGGCACGATGTTTTGTGCGACATCCCTTCTGTGGAACCCATCGGCCCCAAAAAGCTGCTGGATGTACTGGTGATCGCACCGGCTACTGGCAATACTCTGGCAAAGCTGGCGGCAGGGATCACGGATACAACTGTTACCATGGCAGCGAAGGCGCACCTGCGAAACGGCGGGCCTGTCGTCATTGCCATGGCCAGTAACGACGGGCTGTCCGCCGGGGCAAAGAATATTGGAGAACTGCTGGTTCGGAAGAATTATTACTTTGTTCCCTTTGGCCAGGACGATTTTCGGAAGAAACCCTGTTCCCTGGTGGCGGATTTTGAACTGCTGCCAGAGACAATTGAAGCGGCTTTGCGGGGAGAACAGCTGCAGCCGATGCTGCTTCGCTGATAAAAGGACGGAAGGATTCCCTTCCGTCCTTTTACTTGCAGAAGGCTGGAAAAGTAAAAATGACGAAAGGTGTTTGTAAAAAAGAAGTTTCTTAATAAGTTTAACTAATAATAGAGATAAGAATAATTAGTGAAAGACTGCGACAGATGAAGAAAATGGCAGGAAAAAACTAGTAAATACAGAAACTTATACAAACCAGGGAAAAGAGGGTTGACAAAAGTCGAAGCATTTGGTATTCTAACAAAGCTGTCGCTGAGGTGAACGCCGCGGCTGGGCTGCTGAAAAAGAAGTTGAAAAACCTCGAAAAAAGCAGTTGACAAACAGCAAAG
>CAMFAL010000053.1 GCA_945948185.1 uncultured Clostridia bacterium
TATTATACCAGAAGAACCTCGCCACCGGCGAGGTTCTTTGACAAGCTGAAAAAAGCATCGGCAAAGCCGATGCTTTTTTATGGCTGGAGGTATTGCGACTGGACAACGGGCCTTTGCCTGCCCCACATTTGTATCTGAATTCAGCCCCTCACCCGCAGGCGCAGCTGCTCCGCCGTGAT
Source organism: uncultured Clostridia bacterium (assembly GCA_945948185.1). GTDB lineage: Bacteria > Bacillota > Clostridia > Oscillospirales > Oscillospiraceae > Oscillibacter. Next base: position 180 of record CAMFAL010000053.1, read on the forward strand.
GGCGTAGCCCTGCTCGGTCCAGGCGTCGTGAGGCACCGCCCTGGTCAGCGCCTCCCCGCGGCGGGCGTGGATGGCCTCTGCCACCTTGTCCAGCAGCCGGGGATTCTTCACCAGAATGGGCCCTGTCAGCTGGCTAGCCAGCACGTTCCGGTACCGGAAGCCCTCCGGGCGCTTGGGGCCGTCGTTGCCGTACCCCAGCTCCATGGCCGCCAGCAGCGGCGTCTCCACTCCGGAGATGTCCGAGCACTTGTTTATGAAGCCCACCACGGCCTCGGGGTACAGGTCCGTGTGGCCGTAAACGTCCTCCACGAACCGCTTTTTGCCCTGGACGGAGGTGAACTCCCCCAGGCTGATGCCGTCGTACACCTTGCCGTCGGCGTCAGTGATGGTCCGGCCCAACAGCTCCATGGCCGTCCCCGCGAAGAGCATGCTCACACCGTCCTCGGCTGCGGACTTCACTGCGTCGCCGTACCGGACGAAGTCTGCCAGCGCGGCCTTCTGGGCATGTTCCGTGCCGGTGCCCATATACAGGAAGTCTGCGCCGCCGAGGTCGGCCTCCCGGCCGGGAAGCACGGTCTCCAACGTCACAGAGTTCCCCAGGGCTTCCAATGCCCGTTTCAGTACCGATACGTTGGCATAGCTGCCGTACAGGCTCATGAGATCGGGATAGAAATGGATAATTTTGATGTCCATGGTCACGCCTCCTTCTTCACCGCGGGGAGATCCAGCAGCTTGTCCCGGTCCGAGAAGCAGGTCACCACGTACAGGTCCTCCCCGCCCTCGGCCGCCAGCTGAGCTGCGGCCTCGCCAATGTCCGGCACCACGGACCAGTTTTCAACATCCGTGAAGCTGAACCGCTCCGCCAGGTCGTTGCAGTAGCGGCCCGACAGGAGCACTTTTTTCACGTGGGGCGCCGCCAGCTGGCCGAAGTCAATGTCCCACAGCCAGCTGGTCTCGCTGGTGAAGTATTTGCGGCTCACCGCATCCACAATCACCAGCGCTACGCAGTCCTTCTTCGTGGAGGCCACGTAGCGGAGGTTCGTGTCGTAGGCAATGGAATTCTCGTGCTTGGAGGTCAGCAGCGTGCCGTGGTGCTGGCCAAGGGTAAACTTCTGCATCCGGCCGTTTTTCAGAATGTAGTTGTTGATGACGCCCCGGGCGGTCTCTGCCCCCACGCCGCACTCCCGGCAGGCGGCGTAGGCCGCCAGAATGTTGTACACATTGTAGATGCTGCGGAAGGCCAGGTGGATGTCCACCGCGCCGTCGATGGTTAGGGTGCCGCTCTCCAGATCCACCGCCGTGGCGGTATAATCCGTGGCGGGCTTGGCGTGGCCGCAGGCCGTGCAGCGGTAGGCGCCGATGTGGTTGTAGTGGACATAGTCGTAGGTCATGGGCGCGTGGCAGATGGGGCAGTAAGCGCCGTCGTGGTACACGCCGGTGGGGGCGTCCACCGAGATGGAGCACTTGTCCAGACCGAACCACTTGACCTTGTCGTGCCCCTGAGCAAAGCAGCTGGACAGAGGATCGTCGGCGTTCAGGATCAGCTCTGTGTCCGGGTGCAGGGCGGGCAGAATGGCGTCGTAGACCCATTCCGGATGGCCGTTGCGGGTCAGCTGGTCCCGGTACAGGTTAGTGATGACGAATTCCGTGGGGTGGAAGAACTTGAAACTGAATTTGGCGTAGCGCTCGTCGCTTTCCAACAGCAGCACATCGGCCTTCACCTTACCTCCCAGGGTGGCGTGGGTCAGCACCAGGGTGGTGACGCCTTCGATTTGGTTGGAGCCCTCCTCATTGTAGACCACGTGCTTGCCGTCGGCCCGCAGGATGGCGGCGATCATCTCCACGGTGGAGGTTTTGCCGTTGCTTCCGGTGACGGCGATGATGTGGGGCGGCAGCTGGACGCGGCGCAGGATGTCCGGGCAGATTTTTAAGGCAAATTTGCCGGGCATGGAGCTGCCCTTGCCCACCAGCTTGCCGACGAACCGACCCAGCTTGCAGACCACAATGGCGAAAAACATTCTCATGGTGATTCCTCCTTGGAGGCGGCCGGCGCCGTCTCGTTGAAAAATGTCCGCACCGTCCGGTTGAAGGCGGCGGGTTCCTTGTTTGCGATGAAATGGTCCCCGGGGATCAGCGCCAGCCGGGCATTGGGGATGCTGGCGGCAATCAGGCGGGTGTGGCGTTCTTGTATCATATCCTTCGTGCCTGCGATGACCAGCACCGGCATGGTGAGGGCTTGCAGCTCTGCCGGGTCAATGTGGGGTTCGTTGACCATCAGGCCCAGCAGCTCCGCGTTGGCTTTTGCTTTGGGGGTTTTGAACAGGGATGCGAAGTGGTAGCCCAGGACGACGGGAAGCTGCACCAGCATCTTCACGCCTTTCGGGTCCAGGTTGGCGCCGTTCAAAATCAGGCGGTTTACCCGCGCTGGATACCGCAGGGCAAAGGTCAGGGCGATGTTGCCGCCGTCGCTGAAGCCCAGGATGTCCGCCTGGTTTAATCCCTGTTGGTCCAGGAAGGCCAGCAGGTCATCGGCGAACTGGGAGATGGTGAAGGGGACAGCGCCCCGGGGAGACTTTCCGTGGCCCCGGGTGTCAATGGCGTAGACGGTGAAGTCTTTGGAAAATTCGGCAATCTGGTGGACGAAATAGGTACCGTCCTCCCCGTTTCCGTGGAGAAGCAGCAACGGCGGGCCACTTCCCTGCTTGTTGTAAAACAGTTCGATGTCCATGGGCTCAACGCTCCAGCCAGATCATCAGGGCCGTCACGTCCGCTGGGGACACGCCGCTGATGCGGCTGGCCTGTCCCAGGTCCAGAGGCCGGATGGCAGACAGCTTTTCCCGGGCCTCCAGCCGCAGACCTTGAATGGCGCTGTAATCCAGATCGGCGGGCAGCTTGCGGCGCTCCATTTTGCGGAAGTCCTCCACCTGCTTCTGCTGGCGCTGGATGTAGCCCTCGTATTTTACGCTGATCTCCACCTGCTCCGCCACGTCCGCCGGCAGCTCCGGCCGGGTGGGGTCAAAGGGCGCCAGCTCACCGTAATGGAGCTGGGGCCGCCGCAGCAGGGCGATCATGGGGCAGCCGTCGGTGACATCCGCTGTTCCCTTCTCTGCCAGGAACGCGGACAGTTCAGGCGAAGGGGCCGCCCCGGTGTGGGTCAGACGCTTGATTTCGCGGTTTACGGCATTGTATTTTTCCTCTACGGTTCGAAGCCGCTCTTCTGAAACAAGGCCAATCTCATAGCCCCGCTTCGTCAGCCGCTGGTCGGCGTTGTCCTGCCGCAGCAGCAGGCGGTACTCGCTGCGGGAGGTCATGATGCGGTAGGGCTCGTTGGTGCCCTTGGTGACCAGATCGTCGATAAGGGTGCCGATGTAACTCTCCGACCGGGAGAGAATAAAGGGTGTCTGCCCTTTCAGCTTCCGGGCGGCGTTGACGCCTGCCACGAAGCCCTGAACGGCGGCCTCCTCGTAGCCGGAGGAGCCGTTGAACTGCCCGGCGCCGTACAGACCGGAGACAGCCTTGACCTCCAGGGTGGCGTTCAGGGCCAGAGGGTCGATGCAGTCATATTCGATGGCATAGGCGGGCCGGGTCATAACGGCGCGGCGCAGACCGGGTACACTGTGGAGCATCTGGAGCTGGACCTCCTCCGGCATGGAGGAGGAGAAGCCCTGAATGTACAGCTCCTCCGTATTCAGGCCCATGGGCTCCACGAAGAGCTGGTGGCGGAGCTTGTCCGGAAACCGGACGATCTTCGTCTCAAAGGACGGACAGTACCGGGGGCCGATGCCCTCGATCAGGCCGGAGTACATGGGCGCCCGGTCCAGGTTTTCCTGGACGATGCGTTTAGTCTCCTCCGTAGTCCAGGTGAGCCAGCAGACGGCGGTGTTTTCCGGCTGATGATCTGTGGAATAAGAGAAAGGAACGGGGAGGGTGTCTCCCGGCTGGACCTCCATCTCATCGAAGTCCACGGTCCGGGCGTTGACCCGGGGCGGCGTGCCGGTTTTGAACCGCCGCAGGGGCAGGCCCAGCTTCAGGAGGGAATCGGTCAGCCGCAGGGCGGCGTGCATCCCGTCTGGGCCGGAGTCCTCCACGTACTCGCCGATAATGGTGCGTCCCGTCAGGTAGGTACCGGTGGCCAGAATGACGGCTTTTACATCGAACACCGCACCGGTGGCCAGAACCACGGCGGAAACGGCGCTGTTCTCCGTTCGGACCTCCACCACCTCTCCTTGGCGGACGGTCAGGTGCTCCTGCCGCTCCAGGGTTTGTTTCATCCGCTCCTGGTATTTGCGGCGGTCCGCCTGGGCCCGCAGGCTCCACACGGCGGGGCCTTTGCCCTTGTTCAGCAGGCGGTACTGGATGCAGCATTCATCGGCGGCTTTCGCCATCTCACCGCCCAGGGCGTCAAGCTCCCGGACCAGGTGGCCTTTACCGGTACCGCCGATGGCGGGATTGCAGGGCATGTTGCCCACGGCATCCATGTTGATGGTGAAGATGATGGTCTCAAGGCCCAGCCGGGCGGCGGCCAGAGCAGCCTCAATGCCGGCGTGTCCGGCACCGATGACGGCCATATCAAATTGTCCGGCGTGAAATTCAGTCATGGAAATCTTCCTTTTTAGTCAGTTAGGGTAAACACCACGGGATTCAGCCGCTTTACATCTCCCGGGGAAATCTTCAGTGTGCGCAGCTCATCACCGCAGCCGCCATAGATATAGTCAAAGGTCAGCAAGCGGTCGTCAAAGATGCAGGGGAGGTCCAGACCCACCAGGGGAATGGAGCCTGTCTGATAGCCGGTTTTCTTTTCCACTTTTTTCCGGTCCGCCAGCTTCAGCTTTTCCAGACCCATGGCATCCCGGATGGCCCCCAGGTCCAGACGGCCCCGCTGGGCGGAATAGATCAGGCTCATCAGCCCCTTTTCCGTCTGTACCACCAGAGTCGGGGCGGCGAAGCGGATGTCATAGTACTGGGCCGCATCCTGGGCGGATCGAATGGGGATATCCTGCCGGATCAGGGTATAGTCCGCACCCTGAGAATGCAGGTATGTGTCCAGAGCTTCAGGTGTCAGCATCAGAAGACCTCCTTCTGTCAACCTTTGTACAGCGTCACCACCGCCACCTCGGGGCGGTTGAACAGGCGGAAAGAGCGTCCGGAGTTGCCCAGGCCCCGGGTGACGAACAGGCAGGAGCCGTTGGCCGTATACTGCCCCGCCGTGTAAGAGGGGAACAGAGTCCGGTCCGTGGAGAGCAGCCCGTCGGTAAAGGGCAGACGGATGATGCCGCCGTGGCCGTGGCCGGAGAGCACCAGGTCGGCTCCCAGCAGACTGTACTGGGATGCAAAGCGATCATTGCGGTGGGCCAGCAGGACCCAGAAAGGGTCGCCGCAGGCGGCATAGACCTCGGCGGCCAGCTCCTCGGGGGTCTTCTGGTCGGCGTAGCCGTTGGGATCGTCGATGCCCGCCAGGACCAGGGCGTCTCCATTCCGCTCCAGGGTCAGAAACTGGTTGCTGAGGACAGCTGCGCCCTGAGCGGACAGCCGTTCCTTCAGAGTGGGTACCTCCCCGATGGCCCACTCGTGGTTGCCGGTGACGTAATAGGTGGGAGCGATGGCAGCGAGGCCACCGGCCACGGTTTCCACATAGCCGGCGGCGGAGCCACGGCTGCTGTCTTCCAAGTCCCCCAGGTAAACGATATAGTCGGGCGCTTCCTCCGCCGCGGCGGCGAAGAGGGCCTGGTTGTGCTCTCCAAATTCGGCGCCGTGCAGGTCGCTGAGAACCACGATGCGGCAGCCGTCGAAGCCCGCTGGCAGGTTCGTGAAGGTCAGGTTCGTCCGGGTGACCTGCAGGGCAGTGTTGTCCCAGCGGATACAGAACAACGCCGACAGGATCAGAAGCACCAGAACTAGAACGGTCCGCAGGGGGTGGCGTTTATGAGGGTGGTTTGCCATAGCATGGCCTCTCTTTTAATCAGTATGCCCACAAATTATATCATAGTCGTTCCGCTGTGGCGAGAGAAAAAATAAACGAGAATATCGGGAAAAACGGGAAATTTACAGGGAATTTGAGCCAGATAAAGGATGATGTCAACATGCACAAAAAGTAGAACAAACTTTTATAATAAATGTGAATACCGTATCTTGCGTGCTCGTACACGGACTGTTATAATAACACCATCGAAGGAGAAAGGAGGACACTGCAATGTCTTTTATTGATGCCATGCTGCTGGATGATCTGGACGATCTGGTTTTTGCGGATGTCTGGTCTCAGAGCAATCGCTAATGGAAGATGGAAGAAAGAAAGGAACCACGCCGAAGGCGTGGCTTTTTTTATGCCTGAACGGTCGAGACACCGTGATGACCCTGTAACAGCCTCCGAAAACGCCTTGCATTAAAAGGTGCGCAAAAAATCGAAAAAAACCGGGAAAATGGCGGAAAAAGTGCGTAAAATGGCGAAAAATAAGTGATATTTTCGGAAATTTTGTAAAATAGTGCACAAAGGTTTTTTGGCATTCAAAGATTGTTTTGGACAAAACGTAAAAACTTACGTCGTTTGCGCAAAAGCGGAAAACCGTTGCTTGAAAAAAACGCTCCTTATGCTAAAATAAGAAAGTAAACTTCAGCGCGCAAAAACCTATAAGGAGTGGAAATCATGGAAAACCTGTTTTGGATCGGTTTCGTAGGAGCACTCATCGCCGGCTTGTTCGCAGTGATGCAGGCCAAGAAGGTCATGACGTATTCCGAGGGAACGGATCGCATGAAGAAGATCGCCGCATCCATTCGGGAAGGCGCCAACGCCTACCTGAAGCAGCAGTACACCACCGTGTTCAAGGTGTTCCTGGTGGTGTTCGTCATCTTGTTGATCATGGCCTTCGCCACCGGCGGCAGAATGCTGTCCAAATTCACCCCCTTCGCCTTCGTCACCGGCGGTGTGTTCTCCATGCTGGCCGGCTTCATTGGCATGAAGATCGCCACCGCCTCCAACGCCCGTACCGCTCAGGCCGCCTCTGAGAGCCTGAACAAGGGCCTGCGGATCGCCTTCTCCTCCGGCTCCGTCATGGGCTTCACCGTGGTGGGTCTGGGTATGCTGGATATCACCATGTGGTATTTCATCCTGCGCTATGTCTTCGGCATTGTGGACCCCGTTCAGATCGGCAACATCATGGTCATGAACGGCATGGGCGCCTCCTTCATGGCACTGTTTGCCCGTGTGGGCGGTGGCATCTACACCAAGGCTGCTGACGTGGGCGCCGACCTGGTTGGTAAGGTCGAGGCCGGTATCCCCGAGGATGACCCCCGCAACCCCGCCACCATCGCCGATAACGTGGGCGACAACGTGGGCGACGTGGCCGGCATGGGCGCCGATCTGTACGAGTCCTACGTTGGTTCCATCCTGGCCACCTTCTCCCTGGGCGCCATCGCTGGCTATGGCTTCCGCGGCATGCTGCTGCCCCTGCTGCTGGCCGTCACCGGCATCGTCTGCTCCATCATCGGCTCTTTCCTGGTGAAGACCAAGGAGGACGCCACCCAGCAGTCCCTGCTGAAGAGCCTTCGTACCGGCACCTACACCGCGGCCATCCTGGCTGCCGTGATCGCCGCTCCCCTGACCTATGTGGTCCTGGGCAACTGGGGCGTGTATATCGCCATCCTTTGCGGCCTGATCGGCGGCTGCGCCATCGGCTACTTCACCGAGTACTACACCTCTGATACCTACAAGCCCACTCAGGAGCTGGCTGCCGCTTCCGAGACCGGCTCCGCTACCATCATCATCGGCGGTATCTCCCTGGGCCTGAAGTCCACCATGGTCTCCATCCTGATCGTGGCGGCCGCCGTTCTGCTGAGCTTCTTCTGCGCCGGCGGCGCCCAGTCCTTCAACATGGGCCTGTACGGCATCGGCATCGCCGGCGTCGGTATGCTGTCTACCCTGGGCATCACCCTGGCCACCGACGCCTACGGTCCCGTGGCCGATAACGCCGGCGGCATCGCTGAGATGAGCGGCCTGCCCGAAGGGGTCCGCGAGCGCACCGACGCTCTGGACTCTCTGGGCAACACCACCGCCGCCACCGGCAAGGGCTTCGCCATCGGCTCCGCCTCTCTGACCGCCCTGGCCCTGCTGGTCTCCTATGTTGATATCGTCCAGAGCAACACCGACGAGGTCCTGGACCTGTCCCTGACCAATCCTCTGATGCTGGTTGGCCTGTTTATCGGCGCCATGCTGACCTTCGTGTTCTCCGCCTTCACCATGAGCGCGGTGCAGAAGGCCGCCCAGTCCATCGTGGTGGAGGTCCGCCGCCAGTTCCGCAGCATCCCCGGCATCATGGAGTACGAAGCTGACCCTGATTACGCCTCCTGCGTGGCTCTGTGCACCAAGGGCGCTCTGCATGAGATGGTGGCTCCCGCTCTGCTGGCTATCATCGTTCCTATCGCCACCGGCCTGATTCTCGGCCCCATCGGCGTGGTTGGCCTGCTTGGCGGCGTGTCCGTCACCGGCTTCGCCATGGCGGTGTTCATGTCCAACGCCGGCGGTGCCTGGGATAACGCCAAGAAGTACATCGAGTCCGGCCATCACGGCGGCAAGGGCTCCGAGCAGCACAAGGCTGCCGTCGTGGGCGACACCGTGGGCGATCCCTTCAAGGATACCTCCGGTCCCTCTCTGAACATCCTGATTAAGCTGTGCTCCACCGTTTCCATCGTGTTCTCCGGCCTGATCCTGGCCTTCAATCTGATGAACATCCTGTAAGCTCGGCCTGATCAACATACCACATACGATAAGCCCCGCCCTCCGCTGAAAAAACGGAGGGCGGGGTTTCTGTATGCAGAGATTCTGTGTTTCCAAAAGCAGAAACTTGCAAAAAATGTTGGGAAACTGCCGACATTGCTTGACAGGTTAATCGTTTACCGATATAATGTTGTGCGGAAAACCAGCGGAACTGCATAAAAACAGCAGATTTCCGGGAAAAACATATAAGAAAGGAACGCACGAACATGATCTACTCTACCGAAGTGCAGAATATGTGCCCCGTTGCCAAGGGTGCATACCATGGTCCCGCTCCCATCCCTGAAGAGGGCAAATGGGTCCAGGCCAAGGAAATTAAGGATATCTCCGGCCTGACCCACGGTGTGGGCTGGTGCGCCCCTCAGCAGGGCGCCTGCAAGCTGACCCTGAACGTGAAGGACGGCATTATCGAGGAGGCCCTGGTGGAGACCCTGGGCTGCTCCGGTATGACCCACTCCGCCGCCATGGCTTCCGAGATCCTCATCGGCAAGACCCTGCTGGAGGCTCTGAACACCGACCTGGTGTGCGACGCCATCAACACCGCCATGCGGGAACTGTTCCTGCAGATTGTCTATGGCCGTACCCAGACCGCTTTCTCCGAGGGCGGCCTGCCCATCGGCGCCTCTCTGGAGGACCTGGGCAAGGGCCTGCGCTCTCAGGTGGGCACCATGTTTGCCACCAAGGAGAAGGGCCCCCGCTACCTGGAGATGGCCGAGGGCTACTGCACCCGCATTGCGCTGAACAAGGACGACGAGATCATCGGCTATGAGTTTGTCAACCTGGGCAAGATGATGGACGCCATCAAAAAGGGCGTGGACGCCAACGAGGCCCTGGAGAAGGCCAAGGGCCACTACGGTCAGTTTGACGCTGCCGTCAAGTACATCGACCCCCGTCACGAGTAAGAAGAGGAGGAATTGACAAATGGCTCTGTTTGAAAGCTACGAGAGAAGAATCGATAAAATCAATTCCGTCCTGGCCCAGTACGGAATTTCCAGCGTGGAGGAGTGCCGCGACATCTGCAAGGCCGCCGGCTTCGATCCCTACGATATCGTCAAGGGCATTCAGCCCATCTGCTTTGAGAACGCTTGCTGGGCTTACTGCGTGGGTGCCGCCATCGCTCTGAAGAAGGGGGTCAAGACCGCCGCCGAGGCCGCGGAAGCCATCGGCGAGGGCCTGCAGGCCTTCTGTATCGCTGGTTCCGTTGCCGAGGACCGCAAGGTCGGCCTGGGCCACGGCAACCTGGGCGCCATGCTGCTTCGTGATGAGACCAAGTGCTTCGCCTTCCTGGCCGGTCACGAGTCCTTCGCCGCCGCCGAGGGCGCAATCGGCATTGTCCGCAACGCCAACAAGGCCCGCAAGGAGCCCCTGCGGGTAATCCTGAACGGCCTGGGCAAGGACGCCGCCCAGATCATCAGCCGTATCAACGGCTTCACCTACGTCCAGACCCAGTTCGACTACGCTACCGGCGAGGTGGCCGTGGTCAAGGAGACCCGCTACTCCGAGGGCGAGCGCGCCAACGTCCGCTGCTACGGCGCCGATGACGTCCGCGAGGGTGTTGCCATCATGCACCTGGAGGGTGTGGATGTTTCCATCACCGGAAACTCCACCAATCCCACCCGGTTCCAGCATCCCGTTGCCGGCACTTATAAGAAGGAGTGCATCGAGCAGGGCAAGAAGTACTTCTCCGTCGCCTCCGGCGGCGGCACCGGCCGCACCCTGCATCCCGACAACATGGCCGCCGGCCCCGCCAGCTACGGCATGACCGACACCATGGGCCGCATGCACTCCGACGCCCAGTTCGCCGGTTCCTCCTCCGTGCCTGCCCACGTGGAAATGATGGGCTTTTTGGGCATGGGCAACAACCCCATGGTGGGCGCTACCGTCGCCGTGGCCGTGGCTGTTGCCGAGAGCCGGAAATAATTTCTGAATACAAAACGTAGAAAATCCCCGGAGTTCGACTCCGGGGATTCTTTATTTAATTTCTTGCTCCAAATTACGAAACAGCGGCGAGGAGAAGAAGTCCTCAACGGTGATATCCAGCCCGTCGCACAGCTTTTTGACGGTCGTCACCGTGGCGCTGTTGTTGCGGCCGCTGATAATGTTGTTCACCGTGGATTGGGTAACGCCGCTGATGGAGCACAGCTTGTTGACTGATAAGCCGCGTTCCTCACACAATTCCAGTATTCGAGCACGGACAGCGTCGTCGACGGTCATGGATATCACCACCTATTACAATAAGTTTTGGTTGGAAGCCCAGCATCCGGCTGGG
>CAMFAL010000054.1 GCA_945948185.1 uncultured Clostridia bacterium
TCCACCCACGCCCTGAACATCTTCGGTGATCACTCCGACGTCATGGCCTGCCGTCAGACCGGCTTCGCCATGCTGTGCGAGGGCAGCGTGCAGGAGGTCATGGACCTGAGCCCCGTGGCCCATCTGGCCACCATCGAGGGCCGTGTCCCCTTCATCAACTTCTTCGACGGTTTCCGTACTTCTCACGAGATCCAGAAGGTCGCCGTGTGGGATTACGAGGACCTGAAGGAAATGTGCGACATGGACGCTGTCGAGGCGTTCCGCAAGCACTCCCTGAACCCCGAGCGTCCCTCCATGCGCGGTTCTCACGAGAACGGCGATATCTTCTTCCAGCACCGTGAGGCCTGCAACCCCTACTACGAGGCCCTGCCCGCCGTGGTGGAGAAGTACATGGACAAGATCAACGCCAAGCTGGGCACTGATTACAAGCTGTTCAACTACTATGGCGCTCCCGACGCTGAGCACGTCATCATCGCCATGGGTTCCATCTGCGACGTGGCCGAGGAAGTCATCGACTACAAGCTGGCCCAGGGTGAGAAGGTCGGCCTGATCAAGGTCCGCCTGTACCGTCCCTTCGCCGCCGACCGTCTGCTGGCTGCCATCCCCGCCACCTGCAAGAAGATCGCCGTTCTGGACCGCACCAAGGAGCCCGGCGCTCTGGGCGAGCCCCTGTACATGGACGTTGTCACCGCTCTGGCCAATGCCGGCCGCACCGACATCAAGGTCATCGGCGGCCGTTACGGTCTGGGCAGCAAGGATACTCCTCCCCGCAGCGTGTTCGCTGTCTATGACGAGCTGAACAAGGACGAGATGAAGCGCCAGTTCACCATCGGTATCGTGGACGACGTGACCAACCTCAGCCTGGAGGAGAAGCCCGCTCCCAGCGTGGCTCCCGCCGGCACCATCGCCTGCAAGTTCTGGGGCCTGGGCGGCGACGGCACCGTCGGCGCCAACAAGAACTCCATCAAGATCATCGGCGACCATACCGACAAGTATGTCCAGGCGTACTTCCAGTATGACTCCAAGAAGACCGGCGGCGTCACCATCAGCCACCTGCGCTTCGGCGACACCCCCATCAAGTCTTCTTACTACATCAACAAGGCTGACTTCGTGGCCTGCCACGTGCCCGCTTACATCACCAAGGGCTTCCCCATCGTCCGCGACGTGAAGCCCGGCGGCACCTTCCTGATCAACTGCCAGTGGAGCGATGAGGAGCTGGCCCACCATCTGGACGCCGCCTCCAAGCGCTACATCGCCAAGAACGACATCCAGGTCTACACCATCAACGCCATCGACCTGGCCAAGCAGATCGGCATGGGCAAGCGCACCAACACCATCCTGCAGTCCGCCTTCTTCTCCCTGGCTAAGGTCATGCCCGAGGCAGAGGCCATCCAGTACATGAAGGACGCTGCCACCAAGTCCTACTCCAAGAAGGGCATGGACGTGGTCGAGATGAACCACAAGGCCATCGACGCCGGCGCCACCGCCTACAAGAAGTTCAACGTTCCCGCCGACTGGGCCGATGCTCAGGACGTGGCCGAGGATGTGAAGCTGGCCGGCAAGCCCGAGCTGGTGGAGCAGGTCAAGACCATCCTGAACCCCGTGGGCCGCATGGACGGCGACAGCCTGCCCGTGTCCGCCTTTACCAAGCACGTGGACGGCCAGTTCGAGCTGGGCGCTGCCGCTTATGAGAAGCGCGGCGTTGCCGTGTCCGTTCCCACCTGGGACGCCGCCAAGTGCATCCAGTGCAACAACTGCGCTTATGTCTGCCCCCACGCCACCATCCGTCCCTTCGCTCTGACTGAGGCCGAGGCCGCTGCTGCCCCCGCCGCCGCCAAGATCGTGGACGTCAAGGCCGGCAAGGGCAAGGGCGTTTACAAGTACACCATGGCCGTGTCTCCTCTGGACTGCATGGGCTGCGGCGTCTGCGTGGGTGTCTGCCCCGTCAACGCTCTGACCATGGTCGCCCAGGAGCAGGAAGCCGCTCAGCAGGATGTGTTCAACTACTGCGTGGCTGACGTTGCCGAGAAGAAGGACATGCAGGACAGCACCGTCAAGGGCAGCCAGTTCAAGCAGCCCATGCTGGAGTTCTCCGGCTCCTGCGCCGGCTGCGCCGAGACCAGCTATGCCCGCCTGATCACCCAGCTGTTCGGTGACCGGATGTACATCTCCAACGCCACCGGCTGCTCCTCCATCTGGGGCGGTCCCGCTGCTACCTCTCCCTACTGCACCAACAAGGCCGGCCACGGCCCCGCTTGGTCCAACTCCCTGTTCGAGGATAACGCCGAGCACGGCCTGGGCATGTTCCTGGGTCAGGACGCCATCCGCAACAGCCTGATCGACAAGCTGGCCGCCATGGCTGCCGACGACGCCACTCACGCTGACGCCAAGGCCGCTGTCCAGGCCTACCTGGACACCAAGGACGACGGCGCCGCCAACGGCCCCGCCACCGAGGCTCTGATCGCTGTCCTGGAGAAGGGCGCCGCCGCTGGCTGCCCCACCTGCAAGGACATCCTCTCCAAGAAGGAATACCTGGCCAAGAAGTCCGTCTGGATCTTCGGCGGCGACGGCTGGGCCTATGATATCGGCTTCGGCGGCGTGGACCATGTCCTGGCTTCCGGCAAGGACGTCAACGTCTTTGTCTTCGATACCGAGGTCTACTCCAACACCGGCGGTCAGGCTTCCAAGTCCTCCAACATCGGCCAGGTCGCTCAGTTCGCCGCTGCCGGTAAGGAGACCAAAAAGAAGTCCCTGGCTGAGATCGCTATGAGCTACGGCTACGTGTATGTGGCTCAGATCGCCATGGGCGCCAATCCCTCTCAGACCCTGAAGGCCATCCAGGAGGCCGAGGCCTATCATGGTCCCTCCCTGATCATCGCCTATTCTCCCTGCGAGATGCACAGCATCAAGGGCGGCATGATGAACTGCCAGCAGGAGATGAAGAAGGCTGTGGAGTGCGGTTACTGGAACCTGTTCCGGTTCAACCCCGTTGCCGAGGGCGCCAAGTTCACCCTGGACTCCAAGGAGCCCAAGGGCGGCTATCAGGAGTTCCTGATGAACGAGGCCCGTTACAGCCGTCTGACCCGCGAGTTCCCCGAGCGCGCCGACCGTCTGTTCAAGGAGAACGAGACCGAGGCTATGGCCCGGTACCAGCACCTGCTCAAGCTGAAGGCCATGTACGAGGGCTGATGCCCTTTCGGAGGAGCCTGCTCCTCCCGGCATAAAGCTGACAAAGAGCGGACCGCTTTGGCGGTCCGCTCTTTCTGTTTCCCGTGAGGCGCCCTGTGTTTACAACCGAAGGGGAATATGCTATATTGTGTGAAACCGCCGGGGTGATCCCGGGGGGACTGCGATGGTGGTGAGTGAAATGCGTGAAGAGAAGAAGGCACACTGGGAGGGAAAGCATTTTTCCTTTTTCACCAACCGGGAGTGCGAGTATTTCCCCTGCCACAAGGGCGTGGACCCGGCGGAATTCAACTGCCTGTTCTGCTACTGCCCCCTGTATGCCCTGGGGGAGGACTGCGGCGGCGGCTTCAAAATCCTGGAGAACGGCATCAAGGACTGCGGCGGCTGTACGCTGCCCCACCGGAGGGAAAACTACGGAAAGATCACGGGAGAGTTTCAGCGGATCGTGGACACTTTCCGGAAAAAGTGAACGAGAACAAAGACCGGCGCCTGCCCCATGGGAGACAGGCGCCGGCTGCTTTTATTTTTGAGAAAGTCAGTCCAGCCGGACCCGGAAATCGCCCCGGGCGGCGGCCTCTGTGCGGCGGCGCTTGTCCTCCGCCAGCACGTCCAGCATTCCGCCGATGATCTGGTTGGATACCAGGAAGCCCTTGGGGGTCAGGTGCCAGCGGTCCTCCTCACAAACGGCGTAGCCTGCCTTTTCGCATTCGGTCAGGAAGGGCAGGAACATGGCAAAGCGGCGGCGGAACCGCTGCTCAAAGGCCTTGGGGTCCAGGCCCAGGACCGTCCGCAGTCCCAGCATCAGCCACTCCGTGTCCCGGTCCATGGGCGGGATGCGGTCGTTTTCCGACAGCATAGGGGTCCCCTCCCGGACGCCCCGGATATAGCCCGGCAGGTCCTTTTCATAGGCGTAGCGGACATCCCCGAAGTCCGAGTGGGCGCCGGGGCCGAAGCCGGCGTACTCTCCCAGAGTCCAGTATTTCAGGTTGTGGCGGGACTCCCGCCCAGTGCGGGCGAAGTTGGAGATCTCGTACTGGAAATAGCCGAAGCGGCGGAGATAGTCCACGGTGTAGAGGTACATGTCCGCCTGCTCGTCATCACCGGGCAGACCGGCAACCTCCCGGCGGGCAAAGAGGGGCGTCCCCTCCTCCACCTTCAGCCCGTAACAGCTGAGATGGTCCGGGGCCAGGTCCACGGCGGCGGCCAGATTGGCGGCCCAGCGGTCCTGAGACTGGCGGGGGAGGCCGTAGATCAGGTCCAGGGACAGGTTGTCAAAGCCAGCCTTCCGGGCGGCCTCCACGGCGGCGCGGACCTGGTCCATGGTGTGGATGCGGCCGATCTCCCGCAATTCCGCGTCGCAGGCGGACTGCATCCCCAGGGAGATGCGGTTGAAGCCCGCCTTCCGGAGAACTTTCAGGGCCTTCCGGTCCCCGGCGGAGTCCGGGTTGGCCTCCAGGGTGATCTCGGCGTTCCGGTCCACCCGGTATTTTTTCAGGATGGTTTTCAGAATCTGAACCAGCCGCTTTTCTCCCAGATAGCTGGGGGTGCCGCCGCCGAAGTAGACGGTGTCCACGGTATGGCCGGCGGCAAAGGGGGCCGTCTCGGTCAGGTGGGCGCAGAGGGCGTCGGTGTAGTCGTCCATAAGCCCTTCGTTCCCGGAGAGGGAATAGAAGTCGCAGTAGGCGCACTTTTGCTTGCAGAAAGGAATGTGGACGTACAGGCCCAGGGGGTTGGCGGCGGTTTTCATAGCTGGTTCCTCCCAAATTGTGCTGGGTATAGTGTACCGCCTTTGGCCTGCCTTTTCAAGAAATACATATTTTAAAATGTGGGGGGACATACTGGACAAGAAAGGAAGTGTTTCCATGGATATGACTCCCAAGGAGTACCAGCGGTATGTACAGCAGAAATCGAAGAAGTCTCCCATCCTGAAGGATGTGGTCATGGCCTTCGTCATCGGCGGCCTGATCTGCGTGGTGGGCCAGGCCATCCAGAACGGCTGGAGCGCCGCGGGCTTGAACGAGGAGGACGCGGGCACCGCCACCTCCTGCACCCTGGTGCTGCTGTCGGCCCTGCTGACGGGCTTCAACCTGTACAACAAGCTGGCCCGCTTCGGCGGCGCCGGGACGCTGGTGCCCATCACGGGCTTCGCCAACGCCGTGGTGTCTCCGGCCATCGACTTCAAAAGCGAGGGCTTCGTCACCGGCATGGCGGCCAAGATGTTCACGGTAGCGGGCCCCGTCATCGTGTTCGGCACACTGGCGTCGGCGATCTACGGCGTGATTTTGATGCTGCTGGGCGGATAAGGCCTGCCCCACAGCCGCGGTTTTGCGGCTGTGGGGCACTTTTTGCGGAAAGAAATCGAACCTCCGGCTTGGCAGACAGAAGTTTTCGGAGTATAATATCTCTCAACTGTCAATTAAAATCGGAGGGATTTCCATGGAATTTCAATTTGCCAGCCGGATGGACCAGTTCCAGGCCGGTATTTTCGGCGTGCTGGACCAGAAGCGCAGAGAGGTGGAGGCCACGGGCCGGAAGGTGTATAACCTGTCCATCGGCACGCCGGACTTCCAGCCCGCGCCCCATGTGATGCAGGCCCTGCGGGACGCCGCCGGGGACCCGGAGAACTACAAATACGCCCTGACGGAGCTGCCCGAGCTGCTGGAGGCCGTGCAGAACTGGTACCGCACCTGCTACGGCGTGGAGCTGGAGAAGGACCAGATCATGTCCGTCTACGGCTCCCAGGAGGGACTGACCCACATTGGCCTGGCCATCTGCGACCCCGGCGACGTGGTGCTGGTGCCCAACCCCGGCTATCCCATCTTTGAGATGGGCCCCATGCTCTGCGGCGCGCACATCGAGTATTACGAGCTGCGGCCGGAGAACGGCTACCTGCCGGACCTGGACGCCATCGACCCGGAGCTGGCCCGAAAGGCCAAGATGATGGTGGTGTCCTACCCCGCCAACCCCGTGTGCGTGGCGGCGCCCCGATCCTTCTATGAAAAGCTCATCGCCTTCGCCAAGAAGTACAACATCATCATCGTTCACGACAACGCCTACTCCAAGATCATCTTCGATGACCACGAGAGCATGTCCTTCCTGTCCGTTCCCGGGGCCATGGAGGTGGGCGTGGAGTACAACTCCCTGTCCAAGACCTACAACCTCACCGGCGCCCGCATCTCCTTCGTGCTGGGCAACCGGGAGATCATCCAGAAGTACCGGACTCTCCGCTCCCAGATCGACTACGGCATCTTTCTGCCGGTGCAGAAGGCGGCCATCGCCGCCCTCAACGGCCCCCAGGAGGGGGTGGAGGAGCAGCGGTTGGCCTACCAGGCCCGCCGGGACGCCCTCTGCGGCGGCTTCCGGTCCATCGGCTGGAACGTGCCCGACAGCCAGGGCAGCATGTTCGTCTGGGCGCCCATCCCCGAGAGCTACGCCACCAGCGCGGAGTTCTGCTTTGACCTGCTGGAAAAGACCGGCGTGCTGTGCACCCCCGGCTCCGCCTTCGGCACCCTGGGCGAGGGCCACGTGCGCTTTGCCCTCACCAAGACCCCGGAGGAGATCGCTGAGATCATTCAGGTGGTCAAGGCGGCCAATATGTTTTAAGGAAAAGCAGGACAAGGCATTGCCTTGTCCTGTTTTCGGGAGGAGTGGTTACATATGACAGCGGAGCAGATTCGGGCATACGCGGCGGCCCACGCCGGAGAAACGCTGCGGCTGACGGAGGAGCTGTGCCGCATCCCGGCACCCTCCGGTCGGGAGCGGGAACGGGCGGAGTTTTGCAAGGGCTGGCTGGAGCGGTACGGCGCAAAGAACGTCCGCATTGACGGCGCGGACAACATGGTGCTGGAGCTGAACGCCGCGGGCAGCGGCGATCTGACGGTGCTCATGGCTCACACCGACACCGTGTTCCCGGACACCGAGCCCATGGAGGTCCGCCGGGAGGGCGGGCGGCTGCTATGTCCCGGCGTGGGAGATGACACCGCCAACCTGGCGGCGCTGCTGATGGCAGCCCGGTTTTTGCTGGAGCAGGGCATCCCGCCGAAGCACGGCCTGGTGATCGCCGCCAACAGCGGGGAGGAGGGCCTGGGGAATCTGCGGGGCTGCCGGCAGCTGATGGCGGACTACCGGGGACGGGTGGCCCGGCTGATCTCCTTCGATGGATATTACAACAGGCTGTGGAACAAGGCGGTGGGTTCCGCCCGATACCGGGTGACGGTCCGCACCCGGGGAGGCCACAGCTTCCGGGATTTCGGAACCCCCAACGCCATTGCCCAGCTCTCGGAGCTGATCGGGGCGCTGTACGCCATTGAACCCCACTGGGGGCCGGAGGGGACCGTCACCACCTACAACGTGGGCACGGTCCGGGGCGGAACCTCCGTCAACACCATCGCCCAGGAGGCCTCCATGCTGTACGAGTACCGCTCCGACGAGGCGGCGGGCCTGCGTGGCATGGAGACGGCTTTTTCCGCCGTGGCGGAGGCCTTCCGGGCCAAGGGTGTGGAGGTCGAAGTGGAATCCATGGGTGTCCGACCCTGCGGGGAGGGGGTGGACCGGTTGGCCCAGCAGGCCCTGTCGGACTGGAGCGAAGCGCTGCTGCGCAGGCAAACCGGCGGGGAAATCGTGGTGGAGCCTGCCTCCACGGACTGCAACATCCCCCTGTCCCTGGGCATCCCGGCGGTGAGCTTCGGCCTGTGTGACGGCGGCGGGGCCCACACCCGGCAGGAGTGGATCGAGACGGCCTCCCTGGAGACGGGCCTGCGCATTGCGCTGGAGACCATGCTGTATGTTTCGGAATGATTGGAATGGGAGGTAGATATGATAAACGTGGAACTTGCGGAATCCCGCGACATCGACGGCTGGATGCGGCTTGTGGATCAGGTCAAGGAGAATTTTCCCGGACTGGAAACCAAAGAAGGCTTGGATGAACACAGAAATACTGTTTTGGAGTTTATGAGTGGGAAGTCTGCGATCTGTGCAAAAAGCGGAGATCGGGTCGTTGGCGCACTGCTGTTTTCAAAAGAGCAGCAGATGCTCTGCTTTTTAGCGGTTGACGCCGCCTACCGCAGACAGCATATTGCGGAAAACATGGTATCCTATATGCGCACATTCATGGATCCGACGAAAGAGGTCATTGTTACGACGTATCGGGAGGGCGTACCGGAAGGCGTGGCGGCCCGGGCGTTCTACAAGCGGCTGGGCTTTGCGGAGGGAAAGCTGACCGAGGAATTCGGAAGCCCGGTCCAGGAATTTGTGTGGAAGCCATGAGAAAAGGACAGCCTCGCATGGGGCTGTCCTTTTGCTGTGTGTTTTTTATTCTGTCAGCGGGAACCAACTGGCGCTCCCCGCGGAGAAGTTCAGGTTCTTTGCCACCGCCGCGCTGCGGCTGCCGGTGCCGTCACTGACGGAGACCGTGACGGTATAGCCGAGCCATCCGCTCTCCAACGCGGCGGTTCCGGCGCAGACGCCGCCGCTGCATGGCGCGTCAAAGGTGGATGTCTTGCCCTCCGGGTCCGTGAAGGTAATTTGATAGATATAGGCATCTCCTGAGACGCTGGGGGTAAACTGGTAGGCCACCGTGTAATCGGACACGCTGGAAAATCTCACCCCGGAGACGGGGTAAAGGTGTCCGGCAGGGTGCTCATCGCCGCAGCCTCCTCCGCCGGGACCACGTTCCGCCATGTCCAGGCCCACAGCCCGCCCGCCAGCAGGCAGCCCGCCAGACAACCGCACAGGGCGGGAATCACCCAGCGACGTTTGGGCGCGGCGCCCTGCTCTGCGGGTACGGCTGCTGCCGGAGGCTCCGCCGGCTCCCGGCCGCAGAGGGCGTCCAGGGAGGTGTCCAGGGCGTCCGCCAGGGCCAGCAGCCGGTTCAGGTCCGGCACAACGTCCCCGGTCTCCCATTTGCTGACGGCCTGTCGGGAGACACCGATCTTCGCCGCCAGCTCCTCCTGGCTCAGGCCCAGGGCCTTCCGCCGCCGGGTCAGGTGTTCGTGAAATGTCATGGGCGCTCCTCCTTTACTGGCTCCATGATACCAGAAAGGCCGGTTGCGCGCAACCAGCGGGGGCTGGTATTTCCGCAACCAGCCGTTGCGTAAGGAAAAACGCCCGCCGGATGTCCGGCGGACGTTGGAAGATGCGCGGATTACAGCTCTGCCTTCCACAGACCGTGGAGGTTGCACCAGGCGTAGACCGCCTTCGCCGTCTGGCCATCTGCCAGGGCGAAAACTACCTCGGGGGCCTCGCCAGGCTGCAGCCACTGGATGAAAGCGCCCTTCTCGGTCTCCAGGGCGACCCAGGGGATGTAGTGCTCAGCGGTCATGGGATGGGCCACGGCGCCCACAGACACCTTCACCAGTCCGCCCTCCACAGTGACGGCGGGAACGTGCTTTTCCACCGCTGCGTCAGTGACGCCCGCTTCCAGCAGGACCATGTCCTCGCCGCAGCATTTCAGGGGAACGCCGGTGGAGGTCAGCTTGGTGACGATATTGCCGCAGTGCTTGCAGATATAGAACTTCATCATGGAAAATCTCCTTTCGTCAATCGGAATGTATCCGGTGCTTTTCTTCTTTCTGATGTGATCATAACAGAGGTCACTTCCTGGAGCTGTTGCATCTGCAACAAAAACCTGGCTTTTTTCCAAAAAGACGGAGATTCTCACGGTGAGAGAGAATTGTGTCGAAAACAGGCGGCGGAATAAAACCGGAAAAAAGCACGTGATTTTTGCGTGGATTCAAGAGTTGACATAACGGTGTGGAAAACTATGTGGAGAATGTGAAAAACCATTGATTATGAACAGTTTATGAAGGTGACAGTCCGGTTATGGGTAATATTACGCAACAACATTTACGGGAAGAACTGTCTTTTGAAGCGGGAAAAGGCGGGAAAGCGTCCCGCCTTTTCCACTGTTCAATTCAGTTCCAGAATAGCGTCCACTTCGCCGCTTTCACAGTTATACCAGAAGTACCCGTCGTGCAGCGTGGCTTCACTGTCCCGGAAGGAATAATAGATCAGCATGGAGACGCTGTCCAGCCCCCACTGCAGGAACTGGTATTCGATCTCGGGGAACCCGGTCTCGTTCACATAGCCGTACTTCCGCGGCTCCGTCATCTCCACGCCCATGGACAGGTAGGCGTTCAGGTTGCTCTCCCGGTGGGCCTCCAGCCAGGACAGAGCCAGGTAGGGCCCGCCGTCATATTGGAGGGCGATGACGTATTTGGAACTGTCCGGCGCCCACCACAGCCCCCGGTATTCACAGCCTCCGTAGGTGATGTAGGTCTTTGCACCGTCGCTTCCCGTGACACGCAGGGAGGTGGCGTCCTCCAGGGAAAAGTCGGAAAAGCTGGTGTGATCGAAGGCTTTGCGGTACACCGTGACGCTGGTCTGCCAGGTCCTTCTGGGTCATGTTCCGTTCCTTCCGCAGTGCCCGGCTCAGGGCACCGGTCTTGGCTGGGTCCATGCGCATTCCTCCTCTCTCGCTCCATAATACCGGACCGCCCGGGGAAAAGCAACAAACCGCCGGTTGAGTGGGGGAAAGCGCCCGGGCGTATCCGGGACCACTTGAACCTGTGGGTTTCTTGTGATACAATACCACATATTGAAAAACGGGCGGCTATCGCCCCTTTGGAGGAACTATGGCAGCAAAAAAGCAGGATTACGGCAACGACAGCATCTCGTCCCTGAAAGGCGCGGACCGGGTCCGGAAACGGCCCGGCGTCATTTTCGGCTCCGACGGCCTGG
>CAMFAL010000055.1 GCA_945948185.1 uncultured Clostridia bacterium
CCGGGAAGATAGGTAACGCCAACACAAGCGACAGTCGAAGGACTGTCGCTTTTTTTGTTATCCTTGTTTTTTTGGGGGCGGCGTGTTATACTATGTCATACTATATACCGAGAAGAGGGAAACAGATTTGGATAAGAAAACGACGGATATTGTGGCGTATCTCACCTGGATTGGACTGCTGATCGCGATTTTTCTGGGAGACCGTGAGGGCTCCAAATTTCATATCAACCAGGCTTTGGTGATCTGGATCGCCGGACTGCTGAGTGTGATTCCATGCGTGGGCTGGATCTGGGGCATCTTCTGCTTTGTTTGCGCGGTGATGGGCTTTATCGCTGCCCTCAATGGAGAGGAGAAAGAAGTGCCTCTGCTTGGAAAGATCAAGCTGCTGAAATAAACTGCGGAGCCGCGTATCTGCGCGGCTTCTTCCTCTTTGGGAGAGATGATGAACAGACAGATGACGGACCGGGAGGTCTATCCCGCGGCATGGATTACAATGGTGGGCCTGGTGGCGGCTTTTTTGATCTGGAAATTTGTGCTGCATGCGCCCACAGTCAGCAACTGCTGGGTGTATCGGACCTGGCACCTTTGCTGCCCCGGTTGCGGCGGCACGAGAGCACTTATGGCATTGTCCAGAGGGCGTCTGCTGCAGGCTCTGTGGTATCATCCGCTGGTGCCGGTGACTGCAATTTGGACAGTCATCTATCTAGTTTCTCAGACACTATGGCGGCTCCGGGGAGAGTCCGGCTGGACACTGCGCTACGATCCCAGATGGCCGAAATGGCTGCTGTGGCTGTTGCTGGTCAACTGGATCGGGAAAAATTTTCTGCTGGTGGGATTTGGAATCGAACTGTAAATACAATAGAGAGGGGCTGAGAAGTTGTTCTTCATCATGCCGATGCTGCCGATCCTGGCAGTTTACATCCTGGCGGCTGTGCTGCCCGCCATTATTTTATTGCGTTACATCTACAAGCATGATACGGTAGAGAAGGAGCCGTCGGGACTGCTGCTGACGCTGCTGTTCATGGGTGTGCTGGCTGCCCTGTGTGCCACGGTGCTGGAGGCGGTATTCCAGACGGCCCTGAATCTGCTGGTGGACCCCGGCAGCCCGGCCTACACGATTCTACTGGCCTTTCTGGTGGTAGCCGTGGTGGAAGAGGGCACCAAATTCTGGCTGCTGAAGCGGCGTACCTGGTACCATCCTGCTTTCAATTACCGCTTTGACGGCATTGTTTATGCGGTATTCGTGTCTCTGGGCTTCGCGGTCTATGAGAACATTACTTATGTGCTGCATTACGGCCTGTCGGTAGCTCTTCCCAGAGCGCTGCTGGCAGTGCCTGGGCATGCGGCCTTCGCGGTGGTCATGGGAGTATTTTATGGACGGGCAAAACTCCGTGAGGGGTGGGGAGACCTGCGGGGAGCCCGTCGGGACCTGTGGACCGGCTATCTCTGTGCGGTGTTTCTGCATGGATTTTATGATACCTGCGCCATGATTGGTACTGGGACCTCCACGGTGGTGTTCCTGGTGTTCGTGGCGCTGATGTTCCTGGGCATCTTCCGCCTTGTCAGGAAGGAATCGGCCACGGATGCGCCTGTGTAAATAAAAAAGCAGCAGGAGATGTCTCCTGCTGTTTTTTATTGAAGGACACTTTGGATATTGCGATGGATGCGGGCGGATAGGGCTTCGTACTGGGCGCGCTCCTCCTGCGTCAAGCCCGCCTGGCTGGCCTGCTGCGCATCCTCCAGGGCTACGTCCAGATCATGAAAGACGGATGCGGAGGCAGCGGGGAAGGAGAAACGCAGCAGCTTTTCCTCCGTCTCCAGATCCTTTAGGTTTTCCACAATAATCAGTTCCTTGGATGCCAGCCGCTGGAGGCTGAGGGACAGGCTTCCACGGGTAAGGCCTGTGAAGTCCGCCAAGTCCCGCCGGGTGCAGGGGGCTTCCAGTTCTCGCAGGGCCAGCAGCAGAGTAATGTCCTGGAGGGAGAGGTCGTTTTTCAGGGCTGCCGTCTCCAGATATTGCTCCAGCAGCTTTCGGCTCCGGTAGGCGTTGTGCAGGGGACCGTCGCCGCTCAGCAGCTCCGGAGCCACCCGGCTGCGCTCTGCTCCCAACTTCTTGGAGTTGGGCAGGACAGCGGGCGGCACCGCACCGTCACCGGCAGCGTCCAACAGGAAGCGGTAGACCTTGGGGCGGCACCGCTGGTATTCCTCCTCATCCAGAACAGTCTTGAAGAACTGCTGGTAATACTCAAAGACCATCAGCTTCATTTTAACAGTCTTGGCGATGGTGAGGCTGGAATTTGCCAGGGAACCTTTGGTTTTCACGTAGTAGTAAATTGGAATCTGCAGGGCGTAGAACCGCTCCGCATAGCGGATGTATTCCAGGTTGAACATGAAGTCCTCGCACCAGCTGATGTCCGGGTCCATCCGCAGATGGTGTGCCTCCACGATGTCCCGCCGGTAGAGCTTGTTCCAGAGGACGCCGTAGTAAAAATCGGCGGGGTTCTCCATCATGTGGGAAGCAAATTCCTCCCGGGTGAGCACGGTATCCTCCTCAATGTCCCCCTTGCGGGAGACCCGCTCTCCAATAACCCGGTAAAAGTCTGCAATCACCAGGTCACACTGATTTGCCTCAGCGGCTCGCACCAGAGAGCTGGTGGCGTCGGGGGTGATCCAGTCATCGCTGTCCAGGAACTGGAGATAGGTGCCCCGGGCCATGTCCAGCGCCAGGTTCCGGGTGTCCGAAACGCCGGAGTTCTCCTTGTGGATGACCCGGATGCGGGTGTCCCGCTTGGCATAGGCGTCACAGATGATACCGGAACCGTCCCGGCTGCCGTCGTCCACCAGGAACAGCTCAAAATCTGTATATTGCTGGTTCAAAATGCTTTCAATGCAGCGGCCGATGGTGTGGGCCGCGTTGTAAACAGGAACGATGATGCTGACAGTTGGGGCCATGGAGACCACTCCTTTGTATAGATAAATTTATTTTAACATAGGGGGCCTGGCTCGTCAAATGCGGGCGTTGCCTTTTGAATGGATTCGCGATATACTGCAAAGGAAAGGTGTGAGTTCCATGGAAATCGAAAGAAAATTTCTGGTGGCGGTTCTGCCGGAGGACCTGGACCGGTATCCCAAACGGCGGATCGAGCAGGCATACCTCTGCACCGAGCCGGTGCTGCGGATCCGGCGGAAGGATGACAGGTATTTCCTGACCTATAAGGGACCGGGGCTTCTGTCCCGGGAGGAGCATGAGTTTCCGCTGACGGAAGAGGCTTACCGCCATCTGCTGCAAAAAGCGGACGGAAACCGGATCGCCAAGGACCGCTACGAGCTGTCCTGTGGTATCTACACCGTCGAACTGGATGTATTCGATCCGCCTTTCGCACCCCTGGTGCTGGCGGAGGTGGAATTCCCCGGGGAGGCGGAGGCGCTGGCTTTTCAGCCTCCGGCGTGGTTCGGGGAAGAAGTGACCTATGACCCAGCCTATACCAACGCCGCATTGAGCGGGCGGGAACTGTGAGAGGAGACGCTATGGAAGAGGGAATTCGCCCCGGCAGATACCGCCATTTCAAGGGGAAAGAATATGAGGTCCTGCATGTGGCCACTCACTCGGAGACACTGGAGCCCATGGTGGTTTACCGGGCATTGTACGGCGAGCGGGGCGTCTGGGTGCGCCCGGCGGCCATGTGGAACGAGATGGTGACCAGGGACGGCGAGACTTACCGGCGGTTTACGTATATTGGGGAGGGGGAAGCGCTGTAAGCCTTGACTTTATGCGCTTCCTGTGATAAAATCCTCCTGATAATACGGTCGTGACCTATTCATTTGGGTACCCGGCTGAAAGACAAAAATCAATGAGAATGGAGATATGAATCATGGAAAGAATCAAGACTCTTGAGACCCGCAACCTGTGCGAGAGCGCCAAGAACGGCGGCTGCGGCGAGTGCCAGACCTCCTGCCAGTCTGCCTGCAAGACCAGCTGCGGCGTTGCCAACCAGAAGTGCGAGAATAAGTAAGATACCGCAATCAAAAAGCTGCCGCCTGGACCAGGCGGCACTTTTTATGTACAAGGAGAAAAGATTATGGTACATCAGTATCAGCTGAATGGCTACAACATTGTGCTGGACTCCTGCTCCGGCTCCATCCATGTGGTGGACGAGGTGGCCTATGACATCATTGCCATGTTCCAGGACCACAGCTCTGACGAGATCGTGGCGGCCATGCTGGAAAAGTATGCCGGCCGGGCCGACGTGACGGAGCAGGACCTGCGGGACTGCATTTCTGACGTGGAGGCCCTGAAGAATGCCGGGAAGCTCTTTATGCCTGACACCTTTGCCGATATGGCGGGCACCTTCAAGGAGCGCTCCGGCGACGTGGTGAAGGCTCTGTGCCTCCATGTGGCTCACACCTGCAACCTGAACTGCGCTTACTGCTTCGCCAGCCAGGGCAAATACCACGGCGACCGGGCCCTCATGAGCTTTGAGGTGGGCAAGCAGGCTCTGGATTTCCTCATGGACCACTCCGGTACCCGTACTAACCTGGAGGTAGACTTCTTCGGCGGCGAGCCCCTCATGAACTGGGACGTGGTGAAGCGGCTGGTGGAGTATGCCCGCAGTGTGGAGAAGGAGCGGGGTAAGAACTTCCGCTTTACCCTGACCACCAATGGTATGCTGATCGATGACGATGTCATCGACTTTGCCAACCGGGAGATGAGCAATGTGGTGCTGTCCCTGGATGGCCGCAAGGAGATCAACGACCGGACCCGGGTGGACTACGCCGGCAACGGCAGCTACGACCGCATCGTGCCCAAGTTCCAGAAGCTGGTGGAGGCCCGGGGCGGCAAGAACTATTACATGCGGGGCACCTTCACCCATGCCAACCCGGATTTCACCAAGGATGTGTTTCACATGGCAGACCTGGGCTTCACCGAGCTGAGCATGGAGCCGGTGGTCTGCGCCCCCGACGATCCGGCGGCCCTGACCCCGGAGGACCTGGAGATCGTGAAGGAGCAGTATGAGGTCCTGGCCAAGGACATGCTCCGCCGGGAGAAAGAGGGAAAGCCCATCACCTTCTACCACTACATGCTGGACCTGACCGGCGGCCCCTGCATCTACAAACGCATTTCCGGCTGCGGCTCCGGCACGGAGTATATGGCCGTCACTCCCTGGGGTGACCTGTATCCCTGCCACCAGTTCGTGGGCGAGGAGAATTACAAGCTGGGCGATATCTGGAACGGTGTTACCAATACGAAGCTGCGGGACGAATTCAAATCCTGCAATGCCTACGCCCGGCTTGAGTGCGCGGACTGCTGGGCCAAGCTGTACTGCTCCGGCGGCTGTGCCGCCAACGCCTACCATGCCACCGGTACCATCCGGGGCGTCTACGAGCCCGGCTGCGAGCTGTTCCGCAAGCGCATTGAGTGCGCCATCATGATGAAGGTGGCGGAGCAGGAAGAGAACGCCTGATGGAGACCCCCATTGCTGATTTCCTGCGGAAATATGACGCGGACCGTGTTACAAGGTTCCACATGCCGGGCCACAAAGGCAAGCCTTTTTTAGGCTGCGAGCATCTGGATATCACCGAGGTAAAGGGGGCGGATGCCCTCTATGAGGCCGACGGCATCATTGCCCAAAGCGAGACCAACGCCGCGGCCATGTTCGGCTCCCGGCGGACCTGCTATTCCACCGAGGGCTCCAGCCAGTGCATCCGGGCTATGCTGTATCTGGCTCTGACCAACCGCCCTGCGGGGACAGCCCCGATGATCGTGGCGGCCCGGAACGTCCACAAGGCCTTCGTCTACGCGGCGGCCCTGCTGGACTTTGAGGTGGTCTGGCTGTGGCCGGAAGAGAGCCGCTCCCTCTGTGCCTGCCGGGTCTCTCCGGAAAGTCTGGAAAAGACGCTGGCGTTACTGCCCAAGCCTCCGGCGGCAGTGTATCTCACCAGCCCGGACTATCTGGGCGGCGTGGCGGAAATCGCCGCCCTGGCGGAGATCTGCCACCGTCATGGTACTCGGCTGGCGGTAGACAACGCTCACGGCGCCTATCTGCGGTTCCTGACGCCTTCCCGGCATCCTCTGGACCTGGGGGCTGATCTCTGCTGTGACTCCGCCCACAAGACCCTGCCGGTGCTGACCGGCGGCGCTTATCTGCATATCAGTGAACATGCCCCGGCGGCCCTGGCGGAACATGCCAAAGCCGCCCTGGCGCTGTTTGGCTCCACCAGTCCTTCTTATCTCACCATGGCCTCCCTGGACCTGTGCAACAGCTATCTGGCGGCGGATTATTCTGCCAGACTGTCGGAGACAGCGAAGCGCATGGAACAGGTACGGGACCGGCTGCGGGCCTCCGGCTGGCAGGTAGAGGACAGCGATCCTCTGCGGCTGACCCTGCGGGCTCCGGCAAGCACGACAGGGACAGCCTTGGCGGATCGCCTGCGAAAGAACGGTGTGGAGTGCGAGTACGCTGACGGGGATTTCCTGGTCCTCATGGCTACCCCGGAAAATGATCTGTCCGAGTTTGACCGTCTGTTGACTGCCCTGGGGGAAAACCAGATTCCCTATACGCCGTCCGTTCCCCTGCCATTGGCGCGGGGAAAATGCGCCTGTTCTATTCGGGAGGCCCTGTTTGCTCCCCACGAGACCATCCCGGCCCGGCAGGCTCTGGGCCGTATCTGCGGCGCTCCCACGGTATCTTGCCCCCCAGCCATCCCTATTGCTGTCTCCGGCGAAGTCATCACTGCTGAGGCCTTGTCCTTGTTTGATCAGTACGGTGTGGAGACCGTGGATGTCCTGAAATAAAAAACGCCCTTTCACCATGGTGAAAGGGCGTTTATGTTAACTGAAAGGATTTGAATAAAAACTGTTTTGCCGTTTCCCTGCCCTCAAAGCCTGCGCAGCGGCAGGAAATATCGTTGACCGCCTGCTCCAACAGCGGTTGCCGCGCCGTGGCAGTATCCACCGTGAAGTCCAGCGCCAGCACATCCTCCCAGGCCCGGTTCAAAAAGGCCACCTCCCGTCGCCCGTGAGTGCGGGTCAGCTCCGGTGTGCCAGCTCCCCTCAGATAGTCCGTCACTGTTTGCTTGGATAACCCGGCGTCCAGCAGCCCGGCCTGAATTTGCTCCATGGCAAAGCTGGGCAGATCATCCCAGTGGAAGGTTGTAACCCCGCAGGCCACGATGGTGTACCGGCTGGCACAGTGGACCAGCAGCAGGCTGTCCTGTCCCCGAAGAGTGATGCAGTGGAGGTCCCAGCAGTATAAATGTTCCAGCGGCAGACCGTAGGGCACAGACTTGATCTTCAGTTTCCGTTGGAGAGGAAAGGTCAGCCCAAGCTGCATGGCGGTACCTCCCGGCATTCCAGTGCGGCCCGGATACCAGCGGCAAAGACACGGTGGCCCGCTTCGGAAAAGTGGACTCCATCGAAGGTCAGCTCCACGCCCCACAGCCCGGCGTCCGCGAAAGCGATGCCCAGCCGCCGGGCCAGAGCCTCATATGCTCCCGTCAGCATAGCGGATTCCGTCAAAAGCCGTTCCTCCGTTACCCAGGCACCCTGCTTCATGGGCGGCGGTGCCACCAGAAGAATATGACTGTAAGTGGGGAGGAGCGGCATTAGGAAGCGCTCCATGCGGGCGGAGATTTCCCGGGCTAAGCACCCCTGCAGCAGGTCATTACTGCCCAGCATTATGATCAGACCGTCCGCCTGAGGCAGCTGTGCCGCCGAGACCGGGGCTGGGATACTTCGCCCGTTGCACCCGCCGTTCAGGACTTCCCAGCCTGTACTGCGGGCAAGCAGGTCCGTCCAGCGGCTTTCCGCTGGATAACGTTCACCCAGGAAGGAACGGGGGTCATAGCCATAGGTATTGGAATCGCCAAAGCAAAGTAGCCGCATTGTATCACCTCTATCACAGGATAACACAGATTCTTTACGGATGCAATTTGCACCGTTATCCGCTATAATAAAGGGGAACATATGGCGAAAAGAAGAAACTTGCATGAAAAAAACGCTTCTCAGACGTCTCATGGTGCTTCTGGAACTGGACTTCACTGTGACCCTGCGTTTTCCGCCAGCCGCTGCTGGAGCAGGAGGTCAACAGCGATGTGCCATACATCAGGATGTCCTATCCGTTGGTGCAGGGGACCGTATCCTCCCTCTCTCTGCTTGCATTGGACAGGGCCAGAGACCAGTCAGGCGGAACAGGCAGTACTGGTGAAGACACCCGCCTGACGGGGTCAAAAAGACGGCGCATCGCTTTTGCGATACGCCGTCTTTTCTTTTACTTCAGCACATCCAGCAGGGACAGGTCGAAGCCCTGATACCTCCGTTCCCGCATCAGGGTCAGGACTTCCTCCAGCGTGGGGAGGGAGGGCATGGCGCCCATGCGGGAGACGGTGATAGCGGCGGTGTGGCTGGCGAAGGCCAGCGCCTGTTCCTGGGACAGACCCACGGACAGGCCCACGGACAGTGCACCTACGAAGGAGTCTCCCGCGGCGGTGGGGTCTGTCACATGGGGCATCCGAACGCAGGGAATATACCGGATGCGGTCGGCTTCCACCACGGCGGAGCCGCTTCCGCCCAGAGTAATGATAACATTCTCCACACCCTTGCTCCAGAGGGCAGCGGCGATCTTCTGGAGATCGTCCTTTTTCAGTCCCTGCTCGTCGGTGCCCAGAGGGAGGTGGGTCTCCATAGAGGCCTCCTGCTCGTTGGGGGTCAGATAGGTCACCAGGCTCAGCAGTTCGTCGTCCAGCTCCGTGGCAGGAGCGGGGTTCAGCATGACCGGTACACCGGCCTCCTTGGCCCAGCTTGCCACTGCCCGGTTGACCTCCAGAGGGACTTCCAGCTGTAGCAGTACCATGTCATATGTACCGATCTCATCCTTTACCCAGGCCACCTCGTCTACTGTCAGGGTCCGATTGGCGCCGGGGATTACCACAATGCGGTTCTGGGCGGTGTGCTCCGTTACCTCCAAAGTAACATGGCCCACACCAGAGGTCACACCCTTATGAACGACCACCCGGCTCACGTCCACACCGGCGGCCCGGGGCGTTTCCAGCAGCATCTCGCCAAAGAGATCATCACCCACACAGCCCATCATGGTGACGTCTGCGCCCAGCCGGGCACACTGCAGGGCCTGATTGGCACCCTTGCCGCCGGGGGCCATGTGAAATTCCTTGCCGTAGACCGTCTGGCCGGAGGGAGGAACACGCTCCGTGGTGGCGATCACATCCATCACAAAGCTGCCAACTACAAAAATGCGGGGTTTTCTTTGCATGATCTTGCTAGCTCCTATTATATGAGTAAACGTTTTCCTCCATTATAAGTCATTCTATCAAAAATACAAGCCTTTTTAGGAAAGTTAAAAGATAAACGATTAAATAAAATAGAAACAGGAAGGAAAAATACAGTTGTTTACTGAATAGGCAGATGCAGAGATGCCAATGATCTGGAAAAACATTCCATTCGGTCAGTTCAGCGCCACATACCCGGTTTTCTCGATCAGCGCTTGTCCCTGGGGTGAGAGAACCCATTCCAGAAAGGCGGCCATGGTTTCATTGCTCGCCTCCGGGGCAGGTTCTCCGATGGGGGCGGCAGTGACGGCATAGAAATGGGAGGAGATGGGGTAGGTGCCATCCTGGATGGTCTCCTTGGTGGGCTCCACGCCATCCAGCGCCAGCAGGCGGATGTCACCGTTTCGCACCATCTCCGTGGCGTAGTACCGGAAGGAGAACCCGATGGCGTTCCGATAGTTCCGATAGCTGGCCACCTCACTGATGATACCGCCCATGCCGGCGATGCGGTCCTCTTCCTCCGGCACCATCAGGGGCAGGTTTCCCATGAGCCGCTGGAGGGCGGACTGGCTTCCGCTGTTCTCCGCCCGTTGGAAGGGGCGGATACGCTGGTTTCTGCCGCCGACCTGGGACCAGTTGGTGATCTTTCCGGAATAGATCCCCCGGACCTGCTCCACGGTCAGCCCGGTGACGGGGTTCTTGCTGTTGACGAAGAACACGAAGGCCTCGCTGCCGATGGGGGTCATGTGGAGTTCCATTCCCGCGTTTTCCGCCGCCTCCAGCTGGGCCTGGGAGGGTGCGGCGGCGAAGATCATGTTTACCTCGCCGTCTATGAGCCTCTGATAAGCGTCGATGGTTCCGGAGCAGGCCACCCGGCCATAGCCGCTGCCGGTGTACAGGGGGTAGTTCCCCTCCGGGAAGGCGGCCTGCACGAATGCGGAGTACACTGGGTACAGCGCCGTGGCACCGTCCAGCCGCAGCGAAAGAATGTCGCCGGCGGTGAGGCGCAGGGTGGAGTCCTCCTCTAAATACAGGGCCTTAGTATCTGGCTCGAAGGGGACATACTGGTGGATCAGCAGCTGCCGGTCA
Organism: uncultured Clostridia bacterium; assembly: GCA_945948185.1. Taxonomy (GTDB): domain Bacteria; phylum Bacillota; class Clostridia; order Oscillospirales; family Oscillospiraceae; genus Oscillibacter. The sequence goes on from CAMFAL010000055.1 coordinate 10,372, forward strand.
TTCACCGTGGGCAGGGAGTCCTTGTAGGCGCCGTGGGCGATATAGCCCAGGGACAGCAGGCACACGGCCAGGAACCCATAGCCAACCACACGATAAGCTCTGGGCTTCAGATATCCGGAGAGGGTCAAAACCAGCGCCAAGACCGCCGTACCGCCCACCACGGGGATGACCTTGGTGACATACAGCGGGAACATGCCCAGGCTCCCCAGTAGGAAGAGGAACAGGGTGGCGCCGCCGAAGATCACCACAATAAAGAGCGTGATGACCACCTGAACCGGCCCAAGTTGTACGGACAGTACAAAAAGGCACCCATGTAGGATTAAT
>CAMFAL010000056.1 GCA_945948185.1 uncultured Clostridia bacterium
CCTCGCCACCGGCGAGGTTCTTTGACAAGCTGAAGAGGAGCCTTTACGGCTCCTCCTTTTCTTTGACTATGCAATTATCCGCAGCGTATTCCAGAAAAATTCCTATCAGTTCGTTTCTCGACCGATCTGTCCTGCTTGCAATATGATCCAGTTTTTCTACGGTTTCTTTTTTGATCCTGATAGAAAATGTGCGGTATCCATCATCGCCTTTTTCTCGTTTAGGCTTTAAAATCAACTCATCCATCAATTATCACCAACTTTATAACATATTTTATGCTTGTAATTCACCGTAGTATATGATATAAATTTATGTTATAAATTGTGTTTATATCAGGTGATGAATATGGAATCCTATACCTGCCCAGACTTCCGCCACTACCGGCAGCACTATATTAAATACGGCAAAAACTACTATCTGCCCATCAGTGACGGGCACTGTGTCCATCCGCGCACCAAGCCGCAAAAAAACGATACGCCCGCCTGCGAGAGATTTCGCCCCCGAAAATCCGATACATAGTTTCCGTGTCACGGCGCACACTAGCTCCGGCGGAAAGCCAAATTCTTTCACGCAGGAGGAACTTCTCATGAACAAGGATTGCACCAACAGCGGCTGCGAATGCACCCCCAACCAGAGCATCAAGTGCACCGTCAACAACTGCGCCCACCACTGCCAGGACTCCAACTACTGCGGTCTGGACTCCATCACCGTGGGCACCCATGAGGCCAACCCCACTGAGATCAAGTGCACCGATTGCGAGAGCTTCAAGCTGAAATAACCCCACGCAGGCAGGAACGGCCGCACCCCATTCGGGGCGCAAGCGGCCGCTCCCTACATATTTCGGAGGGGGTGGCGCAATGAATTCCAAATGGCCGGCACGAATCGCCGGAGGCGCGGCAGGGCTGGCCAACGGGCTGTTCGGCGGGGGCGGCGGCATGGTGTTCCTGCCCATTCTCTCCCGCTGGGGCGGGCTCTCCCAGCGGAAGCTCTACGCCACCTGTGTGGGTGTCATTTTCCCGGTATGTCTCGTCTCCGCCGCCGTGTACCTGTTCCGGGGCGGCGTCTCCCTGGGGACCACCCTCCCCTATCTGGCAGGGGGTCTGATCGGCGGCTTTCTGGGCGGGAAGCTCTACGGAAAAGTCCCCACCAAGGCGCTGAAATGGCTGTTCGCCGCCTTTCTCTTTTACGCGGGGGTGAAGTATCTGCTGTGACAGACTGGCTGCTTCCCTTTCTGTGCGGCCTGGGGGCCAGCGTCATCTCCGCCTGGGGTGTGGGAGGCGGAACGCTGCTGCTCCTGGTGATGACCCTGTTTCTGGGGGTGGACCAGCGGACCGCCCAGGGCATCAACCTCCTCTTCTTCCTGCCCACGGCTCTCAGCGCCCTGGTGTGCCACTGGCGGGGCGGCTATCTGGACAAGCCCACCTTGAAAAGCGCCGTGCCGTGGGCCGTGCTGGCTGCCGCCCTGGGGGCCTGGGCCGCCACCGCCCTGGATGTGGACCTGCTGCGAAAGCCCTTCGGCGTCTATCTGCTGCTGTCGGGCGTCTCCCTGCTGCTGCCGGCAAAAAAATGACCGTCCCCTGGACGGAGTGGTAGATTTCTTCATAGTTTCCTGCTATCATCAAAGCATCTCAGGGGGTTGGGAGATGCCGGTATGATTGAAAAAAGCTATGATACGCCCTGCGGAACCATTCATTACTGGATCAGTGAACCGGCCAAAGAACGCATGGTGACCCTGATCTTCCTGCCGGGTCTGACGGCTGATCACCGGCTGTTTGATCCGCAGATCGCGTATTTTGAGGGCAGATACAACGTATTCGTGTGGGATCCGCCCGGGCACGCTGCCTCATGGCCCTTCACGTTTGATTTTGACCTGATGGACAAAGCCCGATGGCTGGACGGAATTTTCCGTACAGAGGCCATCGACAGGCCGGTGATCATCGGGCAGTCCATGGGCGGATATGTAGGCCAGGCCTATGCGGAGCACTTCCCGGACAGGCTGACGGGCTTTGTATCCATCGACTCGGCGCCGCTGCAGCGGAGCTATGTGACCGCGGCGGAGATCTGGCTGCTGAAGCGGATGGAACCGGTATACCGCCGGTATCCGTGGAAAGCGCTGGTGAAGGCGGGTTCTGAGGGCGTTGCGGTCTTCGGTTACGGAAGGGACCTGATGCGCGCCATGATGATGGTATACGACGGCGACCAGGCACGCTACGCAAAGCTGTGCGGCCATGGGTACCGGATGCTGGCAGAGGCCATGGAGGCCGATCTGCCGTATGAACTCCACTGTCCCGCCCTGCTGATCTGCGGAGAGCAGGACCGCGCAGGGTCCTGTGTCCGGTATAACAAGGCCTGGCACAAGCAGACGGGACTCCGTCTGGAGTGGATCAGGGACGCCGGACACAACTCCAACACCGATCAACCCGAACTGGTGAATCGATTGATTGAGGACTTTGTCAGGGCCATTCCATAATATCAAAAACCTCCGCACGCCCATGGGCGCACGGAGGTTTTTCGTTTTCTTTTGGGGAATTACTCAGCGTACCAGGGAGCTGTCTCCGGCTCCTCTTCCACGGCATCTTTCAGCTCCAGAGTCACCTCCAGAATCTCACCGTCCCGCCAGATGGTCATATCCATGCTGTCGCCCACATAGAACCGGCGCCGCACCCGCAGCAGGTCCTGGCTGGTGGTCATCGCGTCCCCGTCGGCGGCGAGGATGAAGTCGCCCTCCCGGATACCCGCCAGCGCTCCGGCGCCGTCCGGCGTCACGGAATCCACCCGCAGGCCCCGGACGCCCGCAGCCGCCTCCTCGGCGGTCCGCATAACCGATATTCCCAACAGAGGCTCCGGCTGAATCTCGCCGTAAGTCAGCAGGTCGTTGACGATACGCTCCATGGAGGCGGTGGGAATGGCGAAGCCCAGGCCCTCCACGTTGGAGTAGCGGGAGGTCATCTTGATGACGTTGATGCCCACCACCTGGCCGTATTCATTGATGAGGGGGCCGCCGGAGTTGCCGGAATTCAGGGCGGCGTTGGTCTGAATCAGGGTCATGGTGCGGTTGTCCACCCACACGTCCCGGTTGATGGCGGACACAATGCCGTCGGTCAAGGTGCCCCGCAGCTCTACGCCCAGGGGATTGCCGATGGCGTACACCTTGTCGCCTACCGTCAGCAGGTCCGAATCCCCGAATTCCGCCGCGGGCAGGACCTGCCCGTCGATCTTCAGCACCGCAAGGTCGTTTGCGGCGTCGCCGGCCGCATAGCGGGCCTCGTACATCTCGCCGGTGTCCAGGGAGATCATGCACTCCGATCCGCCCTCCAGCACGTGGTAATTGGTGACGACATAGCCGTCCTCCGTGAAGATCACGCCGGTGCCCACCGACATGGACTCTCCCAGATTGGCCATGACTGTCACCACCGACGGATTCACCTGCCGGTAGATTTCCTGAGCGGGCAGGACCGCCCCGTGGTCCCGGGTCAGGCAGAACTGGACGCCCTGTCCCGCCGGAATGGCGGGAATGGTGATGTCACCGGAGTTTTCTGTTTTCCGCTCCTCCGCGGGGTCCCATTCAAAGCGGTCATCGGCGGGAGGGGCAAGCCAGCCCGCCAGCAGCCGCCCGGCCACAGCCAGCAGCACAATGACCGCCAGGCAGGCCAGAAAGATCCACAGTCCCTTCCGGCTTTTTCGCTTCACCGGCGCCGGAGCCGGCTGTTCAGATCCTGGCAGGGGGCGGCTGTAAACCTCTACCACTTCCCTGGGGTCCGGCCGCCGGTAGACCTCCACGATCTCGCGGGTATCACGTTCTTCCATGTGTCCTCATTCCGTGCTCAGGGAGAACGTAAAGGTAGTGATCCCGTTCTCGCTGGTCACATTGATTTTTTCCCGGTGCTGTTCCAGAATGGTCTTGACGATGTAGAGGCCCAGCCCCACGCCGTCCTTGTCCTCACTGCGGGACTTGTCGCTCTTGTGGAACCGCTCGAACAACAGGGGCAGCTCCTCGGCGGGAATGGTGTCGCCCACGTTCCGCACGGTGACCCGGGCCTTGCCGTCCAGGGTGGTGACGCCAAGGTACAGTGTGGAACCCTCCCGTGCGAACTTGGCCGCGTTTTCCAGCAGGTTGTAGATCACCTGGGTGATCATATCGGTGTCCCCCAGGACCAGAATGGGCTCCTCGGGGATGTCGGCGTCCACATCCAGATGGCGGTCGTTGATCTTTTTCTCCATGGAGATCAGCACCCGGCGCATGCTCTCACACACGTCGAAGTGGTTGCCTCCCCGCAGGGGGTCCATGGCCTGGAGCTGGCTGACGTCCAACATCCGCCGCACCATGCGGCTCAGACGGCGGCTCTCGTTGGAGATGATCTGTAAATACTGCCGCTCGTTCTCCGGTGGGATGGTGCCGTCCAGGATGCCGTCGGTATAGCCGGCGATGGTAGTCATGGGGGTCTTGAGCTCGTGGGAGATATTTGCGATGAACTCCCGCCGCTGGCGCTCCGTCTGCTGGAGGCTCTCCGCCATGTTGTTGAAGGAGGCCGCCAGCTCGCCGATCTCGTCCTCCCGGCCGTAGTCGTTCATGCGGATGTCAAAGTTGCCCTCGGCATACTGCCGGGTGGCGGCCGCCATCTCCCGGATAGGCTGGATCTGCCGCATGGTGGTGACGGAGGAGGCCATAAAGGAGATCATCAGTACCACAAAGGCCGTCATGAAGAACAGGCCCACAAAGCCCTGCCACATGTTCTCCAGGGACGTGGTGGCAGCCACGGCGAAGACCTCGCCCACCACCACCCCGGTATTAGGACTCACCGCAGGGACGCCCACGATGAACCGCTTTTTCTCATACAGGCCTTCCAGGTTATCCCGGCGGGCGGCCTGGCCGTCCTCCATGACCTCCCGGGTCATCTCCTCCGGCATGGTCAGCACCTGGCCCTCCAGGCTGTCGTCCGTGGTCAGCAGCACGTGGCCTTCCGTGTCGCAGATGAGGAACTGCACGTCAGACACAGTGGCGGCAAAGGTAGCCAGCTTCTGGAAGTCCCGGTCATTCCGCAGCTCCTCCATGTCCAAATACCGGCCGCTCTCCAGATAGCTGACGGACAGGCGGCTCAGAATCTGGGCCCGGCCGCCGATCTCCTCGCTCTTCTGGTTCCGGGCATAGTTATAGCTCAGGGAGAAGAAGGCGGCCCCCAACAGCGTCAGCGTCAGCATCACCATGCCGGCTGTGACGAACATCTGCCGCCAGTACAGGCCCCGGAACTGGTTTTTCAAGCGCTTCATGCTTCCGCCTTCTCCGTCTTGGCGCCCGCCACTTCAAATTTGTAGCCCACGCCCCAGACCGTTTTCAGCGCCCACTGGTCACTGATGTTCTCCACCTTTTCCCGCAGGCGCTTGATATGGACGTCCACGGTGCGGCTGTCGCCGAAGTAGTCGAAGCCCCACACCTCGTCCAGCAGCTGGTTGCGGGTATAGACCCGGTTGGGAGTGGCCGCCAGGTGGTACAGCAGTTCCAGCTCCTTGGGAGGCGTATCCACCTTCTTGCCGTCCACGATCAGCTCGTAGGAGTCCAGGTCGATGACCAGCTTGTCGAAGGTCAGGCGCTTGCTGGTGTCGTTGGGGATCTCCGTCCGCCGCAGCACGGCGTTGATGCGGGCGATCAGTTCCTTCATCTCGAAAGGCTTTACGATGTAGTCGTCGGCACCCATCTCCAGGCCCTGAATGCGGTCAAAGACCTCGCTCTTGGCGGTCAGCATGATGATGGGTACCTTGCTGGTCTCCCGGATCTTGGCGCAGACGGCCCAGCCGTCCATGACGGGCAGCATGATATCCAGCAGGATCAGGTCCGGGACCTCCTTCTGAAATTCCTCGATGGCCCGGCCGCCGTCCCCGGCGATCCGCACGTCGAAGCCCTCCTTCACCAGATACATCTGGATCAGGTCGGAGATGTTCCGATCATCCTCCACTACCAGAATATTACGTCCCATGACGCTCCCTCCCAGTTTCGCAGATTTCTTCTTTCATTATACCCCGGCATTTTTCCGGTTGTTGAATATTCTGTAAAAATTCAGTCTATCGATAAACCCCAACGACTTCTTCAACGGGAAGGAAGGGGATGCGCGGGAAACCCAGGAAGGGTACCCTGCGCCTATCAAATTATACGTTTTCAGAACTTTTTCAAGTTCTGAAAACTTGCTTGCGCTTGTCGGAAAGACTTTTTCGGCAAGCGCAAGTTTATGTGGTCTCCGTCCAGGCCAGGCACCGGTTGTCGCCGCTCTCTGTGTCCGCCAGGAAGTTCCGCAAACCCACGGCGTCCGCCCGGTCCGCCAGCCAGACGGTCACATCGTCCCCCCGGCGGGCCAGGACCTGCCGCAGCAGGCTGTCGGCGTTGGAGGCACTGCGCAGGTCATATCCGGAGCGGTTCAGATCCGGCTCCAGACAGCGGTAGCCCGCCTCCCGCAGCCGCCGGACGGTCTGCTCGTCGCCGTTTTCCATCCGTACCAGCCGGGTCCTTCCGCAGGTGGCCCGCTCCAGGGCCCGGTTGCCCGCCGCCAGCTGCTCCTCCATGGTCCGGGTCTCGTCCCCGGCGTCCGCCAGGATGCCGATGGTCTGGCCCGTGGCCGTCATGCGCCGCAGCAGGTCCCCCTGCTGCTCCAGGAATTCCGGCGTACAGAAAAAGGCCGCCTGGGCACCATAGCGGTCCAGGGTGTCCAGCAGGGACGATGTGTCCTCGCCCCCGGTCATGCAGAGATAGATGCGCTTTCCCTCAATATCCACGCCGGCGGGCACCTGGGATGTGCCGGGAGAGACCGTGTCCTGCGGTTCCTTCTCCTTCTCCTTCAAGTAGGCCTCATACCGGCTGGCGATGACGGAAGAGGCCGCGTCCATGAAATACTTGTCCGTCAGAATATTACCCGGCCGCCGGATCCAGGCCAGGTCTCCCCGGACCGGCTCCCCGTTCACCGTGGTTTCGACCTTGTTGACGCTGTACTGCAGGTCGAAGAACTGCGCCACCAGGGACACCGGCACATAGACCTCGCCGTTCCGGTAAATCGCGCCGGGATAGTAGACATTGCCGTCCACATCGTGGGCATAGTTCTTATCCCACTCGAACCACAAAGACCTGGCGCGGCTGCCGCTGTACAGCACCACCAGCTTCTCCTTGTCGTTGCGGCTGCGGCCGATGTCCAGCGCCTCCCGGCCTATGCCGGTAAAGACGGAGTTGGCGATGTACAGATAGCCCCCGTTCCAGAAAGGCATGGTGGCATCGGAAAGGGGCAGCACGTTTTCGCCCGCCGCCACGAAATACACGTAATTGGCCGCCTGGGCTTTTGGGGGCGCCGCCAGCTGGAACACCAGCAGCACGCAGCACAGCAATGCAGTGAGCTTCTTTTTCATGGCGCGCCTCCTTTCTCCTGAATGCTTTATTTTATCACAGCAACGCGGCGGTTGTAAAGCGTCAGCCCGGCAGGTAGCTGTCCACGGTGACGCCGGTGTAGTAGTGGGTCAGGATCTCCCGGTAATCCGCCCCACCGGCGGCCATCTGGTCGGCGCCGTACTGGCTCATGCCCACGCCGTGGCCATAGCCGGTGACGTAGAACGCCAGCTTTCCGTCTTTCGCCTCCCAGTCGAAGCAGGCGGACCGGAGGCCCAGAGCCGTCCGCACCCGGGCGCCCTTCACGGTGACGCCGCCCACCTCCACCGTCTCCACGCTGCCAGCGCTGTCGGTGACAGCGTTTTTCAGCCAGCCGCTCATGGGACCCGACAGGTCCGCCTCCGGAAAGGCGGCAAGGAGTTTTTCTTTACACGCTGCCTCCGTGAATTCCACCCGGCTGTAATAGTTGGGAATGCGTTCCCCGGCCTCCGGGGACTCCACCGCCTGGAGGTAGGGCAGATCGCTGAGCCAGACCTCTCCGGCAGCCCGGGTCAGCCCCGCCGACGAAGAGTGGAACACCGCCAGGATGGGCACACCGCCGTACAGGATAGCCTGTCCGTCGGTCTCCTTCACGGCGGTCTCCGCCTTGGCTTCATACGCATCGGCGTCACCTCCCCAGTTGGACCGGGCCCGGTCCTCGCTGATGTAGGCCTGGCAGCAGGTGGAGTCTGTGCAGATGTCCGCCTGGTCCCCGTGGTTCCCGCCGCTCTGTATTTTATACAGTGTGTAAGTCCGGGCAGCCACCGCCTGGGCCTTCAGGGCCTCCTGGTGGAAGGAGGCGGGCATCTCCGCCCGCACCACGCCCACCAGATAGGTCCCCAGGTCCATCTCCACCACCTGGTCCCCGTCCAGGACCCTCAGGGTGGTCCGGGCGTCCAGCTCTCCGCTGACGAAGGGTTCGCCCTCCGTCTCGTCCACCGGAGCCTCCCGATCAAACAGTTCTTCCCTGAAAGGCACGATCACCGCCAGGGGCAGTAAAAACAGAACCGCCAGCAGCAGGCCTGAAACGGCCATGCTCTGCCGGACCGGATGTGTTCGCTTCATAAGGTCTCCTCGCTTTCGTTCCGCAGCCTGTCCCTCCATCCTATGCGCCGCTCCCCCGGAACATGAGACCCGGCATGGACAAACCCCTGCAAACGTGATATAGTAAATCAAGATTTTCAAGATTTCAGTCCGAAAGGATGCCGTTGTGATGAAAAAACAATCACTTCTTCCCCTGCTGGCCCTAGCGGGCGGCGCCGCGGCCTTTGTGCTGCGGCTGCTGCAGAACCGCACCGGCTTCGAGGCGGCCACGGGCCTGCCGGTCCCCGGCAACGTGCCCGGCCTGGCGTTGATCGTGCTGCTGGCGGTGCTGGCCCTGGCGTTTCTGCTGCTGGTCCGCCGCCTACCCGGAGAAGCCTCCCCCGGCCCCGCCTTCCCGGAGGAGTTCGCTGCCGGAAATACGGGCCTGCTGTTCCTGCCGGTGGCGGGTGCCCTGCTGATGGCCCTGTCCGGGCTGGCCGATCTGGCCGAGTCCCTGAGCGGCGTCAATCTGCTGGCGCGGCTCCAGGCTGCCGCCGATCCTTACGGTGCTATGGCGGAGGAAGTCTCCGGCTTCGCGGCCCGGGCCCAGCTGCTGCTGGCCCTGCTGGCCCTGGCATCCGGAGCGGCGGTGTTTCTGGCGGCCGCCGCCTGCCGCAGAGGAAATCGGGAGGTTGGCGCCAGCTTCCAGACCGTTCTTCTGCTGGTCCCGCCTGTGGCTCTGGTGGTGCGGTTGGTGCTGACCTACCGCCTGGACTCCATTGATCCCGCTTTGGAGGCATATTATGTAGAACTGCTGGCCCTGGTGTTCCTGACCCTGGCCTTCTACCGGCTGTCCTCCTTTGCCTTCCAGTCCGGGCAGACCCGGCGGTTTGCCCTGTACGCCTGCGGGGCTGTGGTCCTGTGCATCGCTGCCCTGGCGGACGGCGGCCCCCATCTCTCCTCCCTGCTGCTGTACGCCGGCGGGGCGGCGGCCCTGCTGGGTTTCCTGCTGCTGCGGTTGGTCCACGTACCCGGGAACTCTGAGACACATGATACCACAAGCGAAACCTGACGGCCACCTGTTTTTCGACAGGGTCCGATGAACTCCTTTCGGCCCGAAAGTCCAAAAGGAGGAAGTGCTTCCAAAAGAACAGCCAAAGGGCCAACCTCTCGGTTGGCCCTTTGGCTCAGCTTGTCAAAGAACCTCGCCGGTGGCGAGGTTCTTCTGGTATAATAGGAG
>CAMFAL010000057.1 GCA_945948185.1 uncultured Clostridia bacterium
TGCTAAAACACCAGTTCTCGCTTTTTGAGAACTGGTGTTCTTTGACAGTCTGAAGCATTGGCTTTGCCGATGCTTTTTTGTAAAATCATGCTTTTCCTGTGGAGGGAAATAGGATATAATGCTCCTGTTAAATGTTTTGAACGCGGAGGAGTTATCCCATGATGCACAACGAGATGTTTCTGCTGAAGCTGGGCGAGGTGGTCCTGAAGGGTTTGAACCGCCGGTCCTTTGAGGACAAGCTGGTGTCCAACGTCCGGTGGCGGCTGAAAAAGCACGGCAGCTTCCATGTCTATATCCGCCAGAGTACCATTTACGTGGAGCCCCAGAAGGACGACTGCGACATGGAGGCCGCCTGGAAGTCCTGCTGCCAGATGTTCGGCGTGGCTGCCGTGGCAAGAGCAGTGCCCTGCGATAAGACCGTGGAGGCCATCGTAGAGACCGCCAAGACCTATTTGGCAGACGAGTTTGCCAAAGCCCGAACCTTCAAGGTGGAAAGCAAGCGGGCCGACAAGCAGTTTTATCTGAATTCCATCCAGATCTCCCAGGCCGTGGGCGGCGAGCTGGCAGAGGCTTTCCCTCATGTCACCGTAGACGTCCACAAGCCGGACCTGACGGTCTTTGTGGAGATCCGGGAAAAGGCCGCTTACGTCCATGCCCCCGCCGTCCCCGGCGCAGGCGGCCTGCCCGTGGGCATGGGCGGCCACGCCGTCAGCCTGCTGTCCGGCGGCCTGGACTCCCCGGTGTCTTCCTGGATGATGGCCCGCCGGGGCGTGGAGCTGGAGATGGTTCACTTCGTCTCTCCCCCGTACACCTCCCAGCAGGCCCTGGATAAAGTCCTTGAGCTGGCTCAGCTTCTGACCGCCTACTGCGGCCGGATGATCGTCCACGTCATTCCCTTTACGGAGATCCAGGAAGAGATTCGGAAAAACTGCCCCGAGGAGTATTTCACCCTTATCATGCGGCGGTTCATGATGCGCATTTCTGAGGCTGTGGCCAAAAAAGCCGGGGCCAAGGCCCTGGTCACCGGCGAATCCCTGGGCCAGGTGGCCAGCCAGACCATGATGGCCCTGGGCGTCACGGAGGACGTGACTTCTATGCCCGTACTGCGGCCCCTGATTGGCATGGACAAGGTGGAGATTATCCGCATTGCCCGGGAAATCGGCACCTACGACACCTCCATCCTGCCCTACGAGGACTGCTGCACCGTCTTTACACCCCGCCATCCTGCCACCCGGCCCAATGTGGAAGATGTCCGCAAAGCGGAGGCGGCCTTGGACGTGGAAGGCCTGGTAGCCAAAGCCCTGGAGGGCGAGAGCTGGGTCCGGGTCAAGGCATGACCGGCCCGGAACAAAGCGCTCACTTTACCAATAAAGAAGGTATCACCATGTCACACACCGCAGAGATCATCGCCGTAGGCACCGAGCTGCTTCTCGGCAACATCGCCAACACCAACGCCCAGGAGCTGTCCCAGACTCTGGCTGGTCTGGGGGTCAACGTCTTTTGGCACACCGTGGTGGGGGATAACCCCCAGCGGCTGAAGGAGGCCCTGGACATTGCCCGGAAGCGGGCGGATGTCATCATCACCACCGGCGGCCTGGGGCCTACCTATGATGACCTGACCAAGCAGACCATCTGTGAGGCCTTCGGAAAGCCCCTGGTTTTGCACCGTGAGATTTTAGAGAATATTCGGGTCTTTTTTGAGAAAAACGTCCACATGAAGATGCCGGAAAACAACGTCCAGCAGGCGGAGCTGCCAGAGGGCTGCACCGTGTTCGACAACCCGGTGGGCACCGCCCCCGGCTGCGCCTTTGAAGCCGACGGAATCCATGTGCTGATGCTGCCGGGTCCGCCCTTTGAGATGCGGACCATGCTGCACCGCCACGTGGTGCCCTACCTGCGGAGTATCTCCGGCGAAGTGATCCTGTCCCACGACATCATGACCTTCGGCCTGGGTGAGAGCCCCATGGAGGAGCTGCTGCGGGAGAAGATGAGCCATATGGAGAATCCCTCCTTGGCCACCTACGCCAAGCCCAGCGAGGTCCGCCTGCGGGCCACCGCCAAAGCGGAGAGCCAAGAGGCCGCCGAGGCCATGCTGGCCCCGGTGGTGGCGGAGATGACCGCCTTTCTGGGGGACGTGGTGTACGGCGTCGATGTGTCCGGCCTGGAGGAGGTCTGCTTCCGGCTGCTGAAGGAACAGGGCCTCACCTTGGCCACTGCCGAGAGCTGCACCGGCGGCCGGGTGGCTGAGCGCATGACGGCCATGCCCGGCGTCTCTGCCGTATACCGGGGCGGCATGGTGAGCTACTGGTCCTCCGTGAAGGCGGACGTGCTGGGCGTTCCGCAGGAAATTCTGGATGCCCACGGCGCCGTGTCCGAGCCCTGTGCCCGGGCCATGGCGGAGGGCGCCCGGCGCATTACCGGCGCCGACATTGCCGTGTCCGTCACCGGCGCGGCAGGCCCCGACCCCGACGAACGGGGCGTACCGGTGGGCATTGTGTACATCGGTCTCGCCACCCCGAAGGGCACCTTCTGCCGCACTCTGGACCTGGGAAAGCGGCGGCGGGACCGCATCCAGGACCTGGCCAGCAACCACGCCTTTGATGTGATTCGCCGCTATCTGACAGGCCTGCCCGTGGAGACATGGTCCCGGAAATAGCAAAAAGCGAGGCTTTTCAGCCTCGCTTTTTGTTATGAAATTGGAATCTCCAGGTCTCCCACCCGGACGGCTCTGACCTGGGCGGTGTCCACCAGCTTTTTCAGCAGCAGCTTGCAGGACTCGTAATGCCGGTCCCCGCTGGTTCCCCTGCCCCCGCTGCCAGTGGGTGAGAAGTCCCTGATGGGTGCCTCTGTTCCGTCCTGATACACCAATACGATTTTCTGCCGCAGCTGCCACATGGTATACAGGTCCGCTTCCCGATCTCCCGCGTTTTCCACTTTGATGGAGAGGGGCGTCAGCTCCACTGTATAGGTCACGCCGTCCTTCCGCTTCTGCCCCTCCTTTGCCCGGGCCTCATAGGAGGGCCGGAAGGTGACGACAGCCGCGTGGTCCGCCAGGTCCACCCGCTCTCCCTCCCATTTCACGGAGGGTTCCCAGGCCAGCACGGTCATGGGCTTCCCCAGGGACACCTTGTCCGAAAAAGCACAGGTCACCAGCATGGTCAGAGTCCGGCTGTCCGCGTCAAAGTCCACGGTCTCCACACTGCCGGAGAAGGGCAGGTTCTTTCCCGCCAGCGCGCAGCTGGCCTCCCAACTGCCCATGCCTTCGATGTCCGTCCATTTGACGGTTCCGCTGTACAGCTCCACGTTACCGACGGGGCCTTTCCGGTCTTCCCACACGGTCCGCACCATCTCCATATCCACGTTCTCCGGCAGCTGGTAATCCAATAGGAGATACAGCGTCTTTTCGTCTCCCAATGCCTGCCGCACCGTCAGGGTCACATCACCGCAGACGGAGGTGACGTCCACATTCTGAAACACGTCCTCCGCCGCCGGGGAATCCGCCGCCCCGGCGCTGAACCGCTCTGTAAAGAAAGCGTCCCACGGGACCAGCTCCGCCGCCGTGCCCGCAGTCGCCGCCAGCAGCACCACCAGCACCGCTGCCAGCAGCACGTTTTTCGCAAAGCTCCGGGGACGGTAGGCCCGCCGCTTTTTCTCCGGTTCCGCCGCCAGCACCCGGGCCTTCAGCCGCTCCGCCTGGTTCTCGGGAACAGGCATGCGCTCCATCATTTCCACATACCGGTTCATCTGTCCGCCTCCCATTCCCGCTGCAGAGCCTCCCGGCCCCGTTTCAGGCGCATTTTCACCGCCGGGACCGTGGTCCCCAGGATCTTGGCGATCTCCTCCACGGTCCAGCCCTCCGCGTAGTGGAGGTGGATGACCGTCCGCTGATTTTCCGGCAGGGTCCGCACCAGCTCCCACAGGCCCAGATCCGCCTCCGCCGGAGCGGGCAGGTCATTCGTCAGGGCCGCATCCGTCCGGTGCTTCCGCCGCAGCTCATCCCGGCACTGGTTCACCGCCACCCGGAACAGCCAACGGCGCTCCTGCTCCGCCGTTTCAAATTCCGGCGCCCGGTACAGCCGTTTGCAGAACACCTCCTGCAAAACGTCCTCGGTGTCGGCGTTGCTTCCCATCTGCATCCGGCAGAAGCGGTACAGAGCCGGGCCGTAGGCAGTATACGTTTTTTCAAACAGCTCCTCCGCCGTCACCGGCTTCACCTGCCTTTCCGCTGGTATAACGGATAGGACCGCCCAAAGGTCACACATCCTATAAGAAAACAGGGTAAAAATCACCCTGTTTTTTATGTTTACCGCCGAACCATGAGCCGCTTCATGCCCTGTTCCAGGCCCTCGGCGGACAGGTCGAACATCTCAAAGAGCTGTCCCAGGGTATAGTGGGTCTGGCTCCAGTAGGTGGGCCGTTCCGGCATGGGCTCCGGGTTCAGCCAGATCAGGTAGGGATACTGCTTCCGGAACCGCTCCAGCCACTCCATGCCCGAAGGGCCGTAGCTCCGGGTCTCCCAGTCGAACCGCTTTTCCGTCAGCTCGTAGGGATTCATGGCGGCATCGCCCACAATAATGACCTTGTAGCTGCTGTCAAAATTCTGCAGGACCCACTCCGTGGGCACCTGGCCGCTGCGCCACAGCTGCGGGCCCTCGTACAGCTCCGAGAACACGCAGTTGTGGAAGTAGTAGGTGTGTAGCTCCTTGAAGTGGTTGGATTTGTTGGCCGCCTGGAACAGCATGCTGCAAAGGCCGGAATAATAGTCCATGGACCCGCCGGAGTCCATCAGCAGCAGGACCTTCACGTTGTTCTTCCGGGGATTTTTGTACCGGACCTGGAGGGTCCCGGCGTTCTCGCAGGTGTCGTGGATCGTGGCATCCACGTCCAACACTTTCTCCGCGCTGTCATTCTGCACAGACAGCTGCCGCAGCAGCCGGAAGGCCATCTGGAACTGGCGGGTATCCAGGGTGTTGTCCTTGCGGAAGTTCCGGAATTTCCGTTCCCCAGCCACCGACATGGCGGTACGGTAGCGGCTCTGACCGCCGATGCGGATGCCATTGGGATGCCACCCGCTATTGCCCCAGGGAGTACGGCCCTGGGTGCCCACCCAGTAATTGCCGCCGTTGTGCTCCTCGGTCTGCTCCTTCAGCCGTTCCTCCAGCAGCCTCAGCAGTTCCTCCAGGGATTCATCCGGAAAGCCCGACGCCCGCAGGTCCTCGATGGTGCGCCGCAGGTCCTCCGAGGGGTGATTCAGCCAATCCATCATCTCGTCGGGGATTTCCCCCTGGAAGGGCACATCCTTGAAAAACTCCAGGAACACCTGGTCGAAGCGGTCATACTCCACCTCACTTTTCACTACGACAGCCCGGCACAGGTGGTAAAATCCCGTGAGGCTGGAGTGGTGCAAACCCTTTTCCATACCCTCCAGCAGGGTGATCCACTCGTTCAGGGACACGTCCAGTCCCCGCTGCCGCAGCAAATAGAAAAATGCAGCAAACATGGCCTTACCGCAGCGCCTTCCGCAGGGTTTGCAGGTCCTTGTCTTTTTTCAGCAGCACGCCTACAAAGGGGATCTCCCGGGCGATGCGGTCCGGGTCCACACCGCCGGCCGCCATGGCCCGCAGCCAATCCACCAGCTCGGAGGTGCTGGGCTTCTTCTCGATGCCCCGCAGCTCCCGTACCCAGTAAAAGGCCGCCAGAGCCTGCCGCACCAGGTCCTCCTCCAGGCAGTCGAAGTGGACCCGGAGAATGGCCTCCATCTGGGCCTGGTCGGGGAAGTCGATATAGTGGAACACGCAGCGGCGCAGGAAAGCGTCGGGCAGTTCCTTTTCCGCGTTGGAGGTGATAATCACAATAGGCCGCTGTTTGGCCTTGACAGTCTCCTTTGTTTCCGGGATGTAGAACTCCATCTGGTCCAGCTCCCACAGCAGGTCGTTGGGGAACTCCAGATCAGCCTTATCAATCTCGTCGATCAGCAGGACCACCTGCTCGTCAGCCTGAAAGGCCTCGCCCAGCTTTCCCAGCTTGATGTATTTGGCAATATTGTCCACGCCCTCGGTGCCGAACTGGCTGTCATACAGCCGCTGCACCACGTCGTAGACATACAGGCCGTCCTGGGCCTTGGTGGTGGATTTCACGTTCCAGATGATGAGCTTCTTACCCAGGGCCTCCGCCACTGCCTGGGCCAGCATGGTCTTGCCGGTGCCGGGCTCGCCCTTGATGAGCAGTGGCTTCTGGAGGGTCATAGCAATGTTCACCGTATTCATCAGGTCTTGGGAAGCCACATAATGGCTGCTTCCCGTAAATTTCACATCCATAGTCGGTTCCTTTCGTGGTTTGGTCTGATTTTCTGATTATAGCAACTTCTTCTCCCTCGAACAAGGCCCCTTTTTACATTCTTTCATCCCAACGCCACGTCCAATACCATCATAATGAGAAAGCCTCCCACGAAGCCGCAGGTCCCCGCCCGGCTGTGGGCCTGGGGGACCAGCTCCTCCACTACCACGTACAGCATGGCCCCGGCGGCGAAGCTCAGCAGCCAGGGCATCAGGGGCTGGGCCCAGGCCGCCGCCAGCACCACCAGCACCCCGAACACCGGCTCCACGCTGCCGGACAGGGTCCCCACGGCGAAGGCCCGCCGCCGGGTGAGGCCATCCTGCCGCATAGGCAAAGCGATGGCGGCGCCCTCCGGCAGGTTCTGGATACCGATGCCCATGGCCAGAGCGGCAGCCCCCGCCAGATTTTCACCATTTGCGGCCAAGGCAAAGGCCAGCCCCACCGCCATGCCCTCCGGAACGTTATGTAAAGTGATGGCCGTCGTCAGCAGGGCACTCTGGCGGCTGGCCTCCCGGGGGCCGCTCCGCCGCAGGAGGGGCAGGAGACTGTCCAGTGCTGCCAGAAAGCTGACCCCCAGCAGCATTCCCACGGCCGCGGGCAGCCAGCCGGGAAAATCGCCGTCCGCCACAGCCTGGTTGATAGCGGGCAGGAGTAAGCTCCACACCGACGCCGCCGTCATGACCCCAGCGGCAAAGCCCAGCATGGTTTTTTGGAAGCGGGGCTTCGGCTCCCCGGAAAGAAAAAACACCAGGGCGGCACCCAGGGTGGTCATCAAAAAGGTAAAGCCAGTGCCCAGGGCGGCCCAGCCCAGCGCCTGTAACATACGCATCAACGCCTTTACTCCAATTCGGGCGGAAGCCCGCCCGTATGCCAGTATAAGCGAAATTCACGCCGGGGGTGCGGGGACGCAAAAACCGGGCGGCTCCCGCCGCCCGGTTATAAAATGTCTATGCGCATTTACATCCATTTTTTGACCATCTGATTGACGATGATCTCATACAAAAGACCCACCAGCATGAGAAGGATCGAGATGCCCGCCAGATTTGGATTCAACAGTATCAGGAGCAGCGCTCCAATCGCAACGACCCAGCCGATATTGATAACGACCGGCGCCCACTTGCCGAACATACTCCGGGAAACATTCTGGAACTCCGCACTTTCGGCCTTGTCTTTTTCGTAGGCATCCTCATTCAGCGCCACGTACAGACACCGAGCCGACATCACAATGCAGCAAATCCCCATCACAAAGCCATTGTCAAAGTCCCCCCGCAGGCTGCGCCACAGCTTCAAGACTCCCAGCGCTCCCGCGAACAGTCCGCACCAAAAATGCTTCCAGCTGTAAATCTTCATCCGTCGCGCCCCCTTTTTTCATATTCTATCATATCCACCCCCTTTCCCACAACTCCCGTCTTGCTTTTCCGTCCATTCCGTGCTATTTTATAAATAACGGCATACAATTTAAAAGGACTCATATAATTTCGCTGTGCAATGGCGCGAAAGTTTCTACGGGGCCGCCGAAAGGCTCTGCTATGAGTGTCTGTCGGGTAGGGTCTATCCGGTCAGGCGCTCCTTTTTTGTGCCGACTTTTTGCAGAGAGGTGTTTGTATGGCTGTCACAATCTTGAAAGGAACCGTTGTCTCCGCCCGGTCGCTGGGGAAGCTGGACATCACGGAAAAGGGGTACCTGGTTACTGAAAACGGCGTTATTCGTGGGGTATTTTCCGCCCTGCCGGAGCAATATGCCGGTGCGCCCGTGGAGGACTACGGCGACGCCCTGATCCTCCAGTCTTTTGCGGACCTGCACCTCCACGCCCCCCAGTATCCGATGCTGGGCATGGGCATGGACCTGCCCCTGCTGGACTGGCTGAACGCCTACGCCTTCCCCACAGAGGCCCGGTTCGCGGACCCGGACTACGCCCGGGAGATTTACCGCAAGCTGGCCCATGAGCTGGTGGCAGGCGGCACCACCCGGGTGTGCATGTTCTCCTCCCTCCACACCGACGCCACCCTGATTCTGATGGATGAGCTGGAGAAGGCGGGCGTCACGGGATATGTGGGCAAGGTGAACATGGACCGCAACGCCGCTCCCGGCGTGCTGGAGGAGACCACGGAGGAATCCATGCGGGAGACCCTCCGCTGGCTGGACGCCTGCGGGGATTTTGCTCACATCAAGCCCATACTGACCCCCCGGTTTACCCCCTCCTGCACCAATGAGCTGATGGCTTTCCTGGGGAAACTCTCGGCGGAGCGGGATCTGCCGGTACAGTCCCACCTGTCGGAAAACGGTGCGGAGATGGAGTGGGTGCGCCAGCTTCACCCCGACTGCCAGCAATATTGGGAGACTTACGCCAAGTACGGTATGTGGAATGACCGCACCGCCATGGCCCACTGCGTCTGGTCTGATGAACGGGAGCGGAAAGCCATGAAGGACGCAGGCGTCACCGTGGTCCACTGCGCCGATTCCAACCAGAACATCTGCTCCGGCGTGGCGCCGGTGCGGGTGATGCTGAACGAAGGCCTGAAGGTGGCCCTGGGCAGCGACATCGCCGGGGGGGATCACCTGAACATGTTCGACGTGGCAGCCTCCGCTATCCGGGCTTCCAAGGCCCGCCGGGTGATGGACAACTGGCAGACGGATTTCCTCACCGTCCCCGAGGGCTGGTATCTGGCTACCTCCGCGGGCGCGGCGTATTTCGGAGAACAGCCGGGCTTTACCGCCGGGAACCCCCTCCACGCCATCGTCCTGGCAGACGATACCCTGCCCCAGCCCCATCCTCTGACCCCAGCGGAGCGGCTGGAGCGATGCGTGTACCTGCGTCAGCCCGGCGCCGTCCGGGCCGTCTGGAGTGCGGGAAGAAAGGTGTTTGCCGCCGAATAAGCACAAAAAAGAGAGCCTTTCGGCTCTCTTTTTTTCAGACTGTCAAAGAACACCAGTTCTCAAAAAGCGAGAACTGGTGTTTTAG
>CAMFAL010000058.1 GCA_945948185.1 uncultured Clostridia bacterium
TTTCATAACTATGCTAAAACACCAGTTCTCGCTTTTTGAGAACTGGTGTTCTTTAACAGTCTGTGCCCCCGGGACCATGGGTCCCGGGGGCGGTTTGTTTCATCAGAGAGGCTGCCCGTCGGAGACGTGGCTGTGGACACCGAAGCTGTCGCTGTCCTCGTCGTCTATCATGTGGGGATAGTGGCTGGGAGTCACGTCACTGACAGGCTCACGGTCCTCGTCCTCGGGCATGTTGGGTGCGGGATCTGCCGGATGGCTGGGGTATCGGGAAGTGTGGTCCTTAGAGTGGGTGCGCCAGGTTGAGACGTCGATAGGAGCGCTCTCCTCAAACAGGTCGTAGTAGTCCTCGTCCCGCAGCTTGGGCCGGCGGTGGCGGACGATAGCTGTGATAGTGGGGTACAGCACAATGGCGATAAGTCCGCCGGAGAAACCGTTGTTGTACAGGTTCAGTCCTGCCACGGGACCGCCGGTCTGCAGCACCAGGGCGGAGTGAATGAAGCCCGCCAGGATGCCGAAGGGCCAGCCGAAATGGCCGGCGATGGGAGCCAGGGTGGTGCCGAACAGGCCTGCAAGCTGCAGGGAGGGGTAGTCCGGCGTATAGTGCATGCCGTAAGCCCCCAGGGCCACGCCGATCATGACGGGGAGAATGTTGAAGGCGTGCTTGCCGAAGGCGGAAAAGCCGATGATGGTGAAGATGCCGCCCAGGGTGGGGCCGTTCAGATCACCGTCTACCAGGAGGATGTACGTCATCCCCAGCAGACCGTTGACACCCATGTTGATCAGGACGGGACCGGCACCAAACATGCGCAGATAGTCACTGGGGGCGCGGCCTGTGGTGGACAGAAGCCGCCGGTAGCCGGCCCAGACGGCCCAGACAGGGGAGCCGGTGGCAAAGAGTCCGCCCAGAATAAAGACGGCGCACAGCACCAGCAGAAGGATGGAGAAGGTCTTGTTGTAGCCCTCCGCCCAATAAAGCACGGAGTCCGGCTTGTCGCCAAATGCGGTGAGGACCGGTACGATCATCATGGCCAGCAAACCGCAGGCGAAGCCCATGTTGTACAGGTTCATGCCGTTTTGAATCTTGTATGTATAGGCGGAGAGGGAGGGCAAAATAAAACCGATCACCACGCCGGTGAGAATGCCCAGAGGGAGGCTGGCGTGAATGCTGCCCAGGGCCATATAGCTTACCAGCGGCGCCAGGGAGGTGGCCAGCAGGCCCACCGAGGCGTACTTGGCGAAGGGCTCTTTCTGATATTTGGCGTACAGCCAGGTACCCAGCAGAATGGGCCAGATGTTGAGGACGTTCTTGCCGAACAGGGAGAAGCCCGCCATCAGACCCATCTCGACCAGGGTGAAGCCGTTGAAGGGGTCTCCTGACAGCTTGATAATGAGGATGGAAATGATCATGACCAGACCGGAGTTGACCAGGGTGGCGCCCACACCGGCAATGTGGACGTAGTCGGTGATCAGCAGGTCCTGCATGGTGACGATGTGGTACAGCCCTGGCAGGATGTTGGCGGGATCATCCAGCGCCACGCCCAGGAGCATCAACAGAATGGAGGCGGCGATGGTGCCGGGGAAAATTCTGTCATAACGATTCTGCAATGGCGGACCTCCTTATTGTTTTTGATTTAACAATACTATTATAATCGGAGAGGGACTTCAGAGCAAGAAAAAGTTGAACGGGATTTTTACACAGGGATAACAAAAATCGGAACAGCCGGGAGGCTGTTCCGATTTTTTGAGGATGATTATTCTGCTTCAAATACCCAGGCCTTCTCGAAGCCGCCGCGGATGGCGCCGGCAATGCGGCCGGGGACCTCGGCGCTGCCTACCAGGACGGTATTGAGACCCAACTGTTCGTAGGCCTCCAGCATGGCCTCCTGGTCATGGGTGCCCAGGGCCAGAATTACCGTGTCGGCGGACAGAGACTTGGTCTCGCCGGTGGTGAGGTCTGTCACCTCCGCACCGCTTTCCGTAACGGCGGTCAGCTTGTGGCTGGTGAGGACTTCGGGAGCGTGGGGCGTGATGCGGCTCATGATGTCGTTAAACACCACGTTGTAGATGCCCTGCCCCACAGCAGGGTTCATTTCCACCATAGTCAGCTTGTGGCCGTGCTCCAGCACCATCTCCGCGCACTCCAGACCAGTCAAGCCGGTGCCTACCAGAATCGCAGTGGGACCGCAGAGGGCCTTACCCAGGATTACATCCTCTGCCAGCACCGCTTTTTCGATGCCAGGAATGGACTTGGGCACCAAGGGAGGCGCGCCTACGGCTAGGAACACGCCTACGGGATTCATGGACTTCACCAGATCGGGAGTGGCTTCCGTGTTCAGCCGGATGTCAACGCCGTTTTTACGGGCTTCCAGGGCCAGCACATCGATGGTGCCCTGGATATTGGCCTTGAAGGGGGGCAGCTTGGCGATGTTCAGCGTGCCGCCCAGGGTGTCGCCCTTTTCCAGCAGCGTGACGGCAAAGCCCCGCTTCGCCAGAATGATCGCACACTCCAGGCCGCCGGGACCGCCGCCCACGACCACCACGGGACGGCCCGCGCCGTTCTTCTGGAGGTCCTGCCAGCGGTAGCGGTACTCGGCGCCCAGCCGGGGGTTCAGGGAGCACTCCACCGGCATGGCACCGCCCAGCAGCCGCTCCCGGCAGTACATGCAGCTGATGCACTTGCGGATGGTCTCCGGGCGGCCTGCCTTGGCCTTGTTCATGAACTCCGGGTCCGCGAACTGGCTGCGGCCCAGGGCCACGAAGTCGCTGACGCCCTCCTCCAGCAGCTGCTCGGCGAAGTCCGGGTCCTTGACGGTATTGGTGGCGATGACAGGGATGGACAGGGCCTCCTTGAAGGCCTTGGCAACATGCTTCTTCCAGCCGGGGGTATAGGAGAAGGGCTCGCAGTTGGCGTTGCCGTTCCAGGAACTGCCGTTGGAGATGTTGATGCAGTCGATGCCCTGGGCCTCCAGGTGCCTGGCGATAGCCAGGCCACCCTCCAGGTTCCAGAAGCCGGGGTGATCGGTCATCTCGTCGCCGCAGATGCGGACGGAGATTGGGTAGTTGCCCAGCTTTTCCCGGATGCCGGCGATGACCTCGTCAATGAAGCGGCAGCGGTTCTCCAGAGAGCCGCCGTACTGGTCGGTGCGGTGGTTGTAATACGCACTGAGGAACTGGGTCATGAGATATCCGTGGGCGGCGTGGAGCTCCACGCCGTCATAGCCCGCCTTCTTGCAGCGGACGGTGGCGGCGACAAACTTGTCCTGCACCCGCCTGATGTCCTCCAGGGTCATTTCCCGGGGGACCTCCCCGGCGGGGGGCATGGGGATGCCGCTGGGGCTCAGATTCTGGCGGCCGGTGAAGGCACTCTTGCTGGTGGCACCGCCGTGGTGCAGCTGGGCGAAAATCTTGGCGCCGTACCGGTGAACGGTGCGGGTAAGCTCCTCAGCGGCCTTCACATTATAGTCCTGGGCCATCCGCAGGTTGTGCTGGGTGGGGATGGAATCCACATCGTCCACGCCGGTGTACTCGTTGATAATGAGGCCAATGCCGCCCTTGGCCCGCTCTGCGTAATAGGCGATGAGCCGGGGGCTGGCGTTGCCGTTGGTGTCGGCGAAGTCCGTGCCCATGGGGGACATGACCGCCCGGTTCCGGATGGTCAGCGGGCCGATGCGTCCTTTTTCAAACAGCTTTTCGTATGCCATGATATCCCCTTAGTCAAAATTGCGGTTGTGGCTGAAGTGACCGGGGTTGGCAATGGGGGCGATGGTGGAGACCCAGCGGTTGGTGTAGTTGAAGAATCCAGCCACAAAGGCAGCCTCCAGGATCTCGTGGTCGTTGAAGCCCACAGCCCGCAGCTTTTCAATCTGATCGCCCTCAATCTCGTCGGCGTGCTTGGTGACGTACCAGGCATACTCGCACAGGGCGTACTGCTTTTCCGTCAGAAGATCCTTGGCGGAGCGGAAGTTGTAGCTCAGCTTATCCACCAGAATGGGATTCTTGGTGTAGCCCCGCAGCGCGTCGCCGTGGGTGGTCAGGCAGTAGGAGCAGCAGTTGACGGAAGACACCACCACGCCGATCATCTCCTTGTCGGCGTTGGTCAGGTAGCAGGTCTCGGGATTGAACAGGGAGCCCTTGAAGTTCAGGAAACCGATGTACTGAGAGGCGTTCAGGGGCAGGACCTTGAACAGGTTGTTGATGAAGCCCCAGTTCTTCTCCATGAACTCCACGTTCTGGTTGAATACCTCGTACTCCTTGTTGGTCATGTCATCCCGGTCGGGTTTTTCCAGGCGGGACAGCTGTTCATCAAATTCCAATGCCATAAGTAATTCCTCCTAAAGTAATATGAAATATGAGACCGGCGGGCGCGGCGGTATCGCCGCGCCCGCCGTTGGATGCTAGTTCGCGATTGGTTATTCAGCCGGGCAGATGGCAAAGCACCGGGCGGAGAAGCCCACGCCGTCCTTCAGCTTGGGGAAAGCGCAGACGATGAGGCTGCCAACGGGGGGCACCTGGTCCAGGTTCCGCATGACCTCGATCTGGATGCGGTCGGCCTCCAGAATGTACTGCTCGCCGGGATAGGGATAAGCGCCCTCCTTGGTGGTGACGAAGCCGGGGTCGGTGTCGGCAGGCTCATGGCCGATAGCGCCGATGTTCCGCTCCTCCACCAGCCACTGGATGGCGGCCTTGTCCCAGCCGGGATAGTGGGGCACACCGTTTTCATCGGGGTTGTCCAGGTTGGCCTTCTTGTGCCAGTCGGACCGGAAGGCCACGAAGGCACCCTCGGGGATCTGGCCGTATTCGGCCTCCCAGGCCTTGATGTCGTCGATGGTCAGCATGAAGTCGGGATTCTCGGCGCACTCCTTGGACTTGTCGATGACCACCAGGGGATACATCATCTCCTGCACCGTGATCTCGTTCATGGGACGGCCGTTGCCCCAGAAGTGGCGGGGAACGTCCACGTGGGTGCCGTACTGGCTGGCCACGCTGATCTGGAAGCAGCGCATGGGGGCCATCATATCGTCGGGGGTGCCCTCCACATAGTCAAACAGCAGCTTGGACTCCAGGGGGCTGAAGCCGTACCAGTGAGGGGGCTCGGGGCTCAGCTCGTGGGTCAGGTCCACCCATTTGTACTTGGGGGACTTAAGGTCCTTCACGGTTTCCCATAAGGTCAGATTTGCCATAGATGTATCCTCCTTGAATGCGGATTGACAGCGGAGGGAGCTCTCTCCAGCGGCCCGCGGGACGGGTCTTGCTATCATGCGAAAAGTATACAAGTTATCAAAAAAATTTGCAGCAAAAAAATGAAGTGAAGGGAAAATTGCATAGGGCCGCATCTCTGCTGCGCACAAAAGCGCGGGAATGTGTCCGCGTTTTCGGCACGTTTGACGTCAGCCGGAAAAAAGGCCTTCAGGTAAACGTTTTTTCTTGACGGAGGGCAGCATTGGATGTATGGTAAGGGCAGGGCGGACCGCCCTGTACGAACAAGATCAAAAACGGAGGGTTTTATCCATGGGCTGCTTCTACTGCGACGAACACCACGAGGGCCGGGAGGCCATTATGTTCAAGGTCGGCGATATGAAGGCCGGCACCCTGTACCTCTTTAAGGACCAGGCTCACAAGGGCCGCTGCGTACTGGCTTTGAAGGACCACAAAAAGGAACTTTGCGAGTGCGGACCTCAGGAACTGGCGGACTTTGCCGAGGACCTTGCCCGGGCTTCCGGGGCGGTGAAGGAGCTGTGGGGCTGTACCAAGCTGAATCTGGCCTCCTTCGGCGACGCCAATCCTCACCTGCACTTCCACATCGTCCCCAAGTATGAGGGCGGCTTTGAGTTCGGCGGCAACTTCCAGATCACCAACCCCGAGCCCGTTCACCTCACCGACGGCGAGTATCAGGAGATGATCGCCGCTTTGAAAGCCAATCTGGGGATCTGAAAGATCTCCGTGAAAGCGGAGAGACTATGAAATATGGAGCGCGAAGAGGAGCAGAACGCCCTCTTCGCACTTTTTTTCGGAAATTTCCGGAATTTACAAATATTTTTCTTTCCTCTGACGGAAAAGTGTGATATCATTCACAATATCAGTAAATCGATTACCTCATAGGAAGGTGGAATAAATATGAGAAAAACCAAGATTGTATGTACCCTGGGCCCCGCAACCGACAAGGAGGGTGTCCTGCGGGAGATGCTGCTGGCGGGCATGAACGTGGCCCGGTTCAACTTCTCCCACGGGGACCATGCCGGCCACAAGGCCCGGCTGGACCAGCTGAAGGCCTTACGGGAGGAACTGGACCTGCCCGTGGCAGCCATGCTGGATACCAGGGGGCCTGAGGTCCGCCTGAAGTCCTTCAAGAACGGCTCCGTGGAGCTAAAGGAGGGAACTGAATTCACCCTCTGTACCACCGATGTGGAAGGTGACGAGACCCACTGTTCTATCACCTATAACGACCTGCCCGGAGATGTGAAGGCCGGGGACAGCATTCTGCTGGACGACGGACTGGTCAGCATGACCGTGCTGGAAACCACTCCCACCACCATCCGGTGCCGGGTCCTCAACAGCGGCGTCATGAAGAACAACAAGGGCATCAACATTCCCGGCGTCAGCCTGTCCATGCCCTATGTGAGCCAGCGGGACCGGGAGGACATCCTCTTCGGCATTGAGCAGGGCTTCGACTATATTGCCGCCAGCTTCGTCCGCACCGCCGCCGACGTGCGGGAATTGCGGCAGATCCTGGATCAGCATAACTCCCACATCCGAATCATTGCCAAGATCGAGAACCGGGAGGGCGTCAGCAACCTGCCGGATATCCTGGCCGTGGCGGACGGTATCATGGTGGCCCGGGGTGACATGGGCGTGGAGATCGACTTCACGGAGATTCCTGTCATCCAGAAGGATATGATCGCCCGGTGCGTGGCCTGCGGCAAGCCGGTCATTACCGCCACGCAGATGCTGGATTCCATGATAGAAAATCCCCGGCCTACCCGGGCGGAGATTACAGACGTGGCCAACGCCATTTACGACGGCACCTCCGCCATCATGCTGTCCGGCGAGACCGCCGCGGGCCAGTATCCCGTGGAGGCGGTCCACACCATGGACGCCATAGCCCGCCGCACTGAGGCCAACATCGAGCGGGGCCGGCCCCTGCAGGTCTCCGGCAAGGAGCGCTTGTCTATCACCGCTGCCATGGCCCATGCTGCCTGCACCACCGCCATGGATATCGGCGCCGACGCCATTCTGACGGTGAGCCAGCGGGGTGTCACTGCCCAGATGGTCAGCCGCTTCCGGCCCCAAACCCATGTGGTGGCTTTGCTGCTGGATGAGCAGGTCCGCCGCCAGATGAGCCTCTACTGGGGCGTGGAGGCCGTCATGATGCCCTATGCCAGCAGTACTGACGAACTGGTGGAATTCGCCGTGGAGGCCGCGGAGAAGGCAGGTATCGTTAAGACCGGAGACCTGGTGGTGGTCACCGCCGGCGTGCCCGTGGGTGTGGCCGGTACCACCAACATGATCCGGGTCCAGCAGGTGGGCGGTTCTCTCATCAATGCCACCGGCATTGGCGGCAAGAAGGCCAGCGGCCGCCTGTGCATCTGCCGGACGGCGGATGAGGTGGCGGAGAAGTTCCGGGAGGGCGACGTGCTGGTGGTGCCTTACACCACCAACGGCATGCTGCCCTATATCCGGCAGGCTGCCGCTGTTATCACGGAGGAGAGCAGTACCGAGTGTCATACCGCAACTATTGGCCTGACATTGGATAAGCCGGTCATCATCGGAGCTGTGGACGCCACCCGCCGCCTCACCGACGGCATCATGGTCAGCGTGGACTGCGGCCGCGGCGTGGTCCAGACCATGCCCCAGTAAACGGCGGTTCCCATAGAATGCGCCAAGGAGGGCGCCCGGCAGGGCACCCTCCTTTTGTGCTTTTTATACTTCGGGAAGCTCCATTTCGGAGACCATCGGCACAAAACCGTACGCTTTGTACAGAGGCCTGCCCATGCTCGTCGCCTCCAGGGAGATGGCGTGGACGCCCCGGCTTCGGGCATCCCGCACCAGCAGGTCCAGGGTTCTGGCGGCAATGCCCTGCCTGCGGTAAGCCGGGTGGGTGTACATATTCATGATATAGGCCTTTTGGCCGGTAGGATTATGGTAGGTCGGCATGACGGAATAGTAACTGATGCCGCCGGCACCTATGAAAACCTCCCCGTCAAAGACCAGGTACGCCGTGTGGCTGTCGTCCGCCAGAGCGGACAGATAATAAGCACGGGTTTCCCGCTCCACCTGTGTCATGTCTACGGAAGCGTCCAATTGGTTGGCTGCCCGCAGGACCTGGATGCGGGCTGCCACCAGGATCTCCAGATCTTCTAAGGCTGCCTGTTTGTATTCCAGCGCCATCTTTCAAACCCCCATCCGCCGATTTGCTGTTTACGGAGAGTTTACCATACTGAAAGGCGAATTGCTACTTGCGGAGTGGGAAAAATGATGATAAATTTTCCTTGAAAGGATGGATCAACTATGTACCGTACCATTTTTTTCGATCTGGACGGCACGCTGACGGATTCCAAGGAGGGAATCCTCAACTGCCTGCGGTATGCCTTTGAGCGGATGGGAAAGCCGGCACCGCCGGAGAGTACCCTCATCAAGTTCATTGGCCCGCCCCTGCAGGACTCATTTATGCGGTTCTGCGGTTTTACAGAGGAACAGGCCATTCAGGGTATTGAGATGTTCCGGGAGCGATACGCCCCCATCGGTAAATTTGAAAACGCTGCTGCTCCGGGCATGGCAGAGCTGTGTGCCCGCCTGAAGGAGCGGGGCTATGTGCTGGCACTGGCTTCCTCCAAGCCGGAGGAGATGTGCGTGCCCATCTGTGAAAAATTCGGCTTCGCACCCTCCATGGAGACCATTACCGGCAGCCCTCCGGTGGGCGATTGGGAAAAAGCGGATGTCATCTGGGAGACTATGCGGCGCCTGGGACTGACAGAGGCGGACAAGCCCTCCATCTTGATGGTGGGAGACCGGAAGTTCGATGTGCTGGGCGCCAGGGAGTGCGGCATTGACTGCGTGGGTGTGGAGTTCTTCGATTACGCTGCCCCCGGTGAGCTGGCGGAAGCTGGCGCCGTGGCGGTGGTCCGGACTGCGGAGGAACTGGAGCAGTTCATTTTGAGCCATTGAAAAAGAAGGCCGTCTCTGATAGCCGGGTATCGGAAAACAGCAAAGGCTATGGCAATGGGAATGAACAGCTCCAGTAAAAACGGACAATAGACAAAAGGCCCCCTATGTAGGACA
>CAMFAL010000059.1 GCA_945948185.1 uncultured Clostridia bacterium
GTAGACGCTCTTCAGATAGTCACAGACATCCTTGTCATTGACATAGATCCGGAAGCCGCCCTTCATCCACAGCTCTGTCTTTACCAGACGGTCGATGTAATACCGGTCGGCCTCCGCCATCTCAGGGGTCCCGTGGATATAGGTGTGGGTGGTTGCCATCTGGCCGTCCGCACGCTCCACCGCGATGGAGACGGGCTTGGAGGCGGTTTTCAGAAAGGCCTGGTTAAACCGCAGGATCGGAGTGAACTCCGGGTCCAGGACAGGAATGTTTTTGATCTCCACAGAGATGCCGTGTCGTTCCATAAAGCAGATCCTCCAATGCAAATATTTTTGATCATGCCGGTCCCGCTGCCGGGGCCGACAGGAAAGTGGTCATTCCATGTTGACTTTAAAGACGCTCTTGGTCACTGTAGCCGGGGAACCCAACTGCATCTTCAGCTTGTGGGCGTCACCCGGCAGGACGACCAGAAAAGAGCCGGGAGCCAGGACGATGGAGATCTCCTCCGGACCGTGAAGGGCCCAGAAGTCCTTTTCGGGCTGGGCGCTGTCAGTCTCCAGCGCGGAGATGTGGGAGACGGCCACCCGCTCGGAGCCCTCCCGCATGATCTGGATATCGGCAAAGCGGGCATGGGCCTCGAAAAAGGATTCATCGTCGGGGACGGTGTCGTAGGTAAAGATGTTTCCATAGACCGCGTCGCCCCTCAGGTCCACGTGCTGCGGCATGTCCGCCAGATGGTCGCCGATATAGTCCAGAGCAATGTCCAGATTCGGATGGAGTCCTTTGTAGCGTCTGATGTTGGACAGTTTATCATAGATCATGGTTTATCCCTCCTAAAGATTATCATTCACAGCAGACACCGCCTGCCTGGGTCTCCTGAACATGCGGGTGCCGCGGAGCGGCCCTTGCGAAGTGCGAAAAACTATGGTATCCTCAACATAGATCTCAATCTGGGAGGCATCGTATGTTTCGCAGCTTTTTTAATCCTGAGAGTCCCTTTTTCCGATTTACCGGCCGGGTGCTGGACATTGTGGTCCTGAGCTTTTTGTGGCTGGTCTGCTCTTTGCCCGTTGTGACCATCGGACCGGCCTCGGCCGCGCTGTATTACAGCTGCGCCAAATGCCTGCGCCATCAGGAGTCCGGGCCCTACCGCAATTTTCTTTCCGCCTTTCGCCAGAACCTGAAGACCGGTATCGGCGCCACAGTGGTGTTTCTGCTGCTGGCGGTCCTGCTGGACGCGGGCTATCTGTTTCTGGTGATGGCAGCCGGGGCCGGCGGCTCCGTGTGGGGCGTGGTGCGGATCATGTATCTGGTATTGCTGGTGATTCCCGTCTCCATGGCCTCCTGCGCGTTCCCGCTGTTGTCCCGGTTCACCTATACCGTGGGCGGCCTGCTGGCAAACAGCCTGCGGCTGACCTTCCGCCATCTGCCCAGGATGGTGGCGGCGGGGGCACTGACGGTGACGGCCGTGGTCCTGACGGTCCTGTTCTGGTATTACGGCGCGATGCTGCTGACGCCCGCTCTGTGCGCACTGCTGTCCACCTTCCTGCTGGAGCCCGTCTTCCGAAAGTACACGCCGGAAGAGGAGCTGGAGGAGGGCGTGGAGCCACCCTGGTATCTGCGGTGAGACGATTGAAAAAGACTTCCGGAAGGGGGCCTTTTTCTTTTATGTCAGCTTCCGGACCAGGGGGGACAAGGCTTTTGCCAGCGCCGCATGGCCCTCCCAGGTCAGGTGCATGTAATCCACCGTGTTGAACATACAGCCCGCGGCCCCGGCGTCCAGGAAATGCGCGCCTTCCTCGGCGGCGACAGTTTCATACAGGGCGGCCAGCCGGCGGGACTTTTCCACGGCGCCCCGGCCCATCTCCGGTCCAGCGTAGGAGTGCTCCACCCCGTCGCCCATGGGCGGCGGAGCCACTACGAGGATGTTGGGCGTCCCCTCGGGACCCCAGCAGTCCGTGGCTTTGGCCTTCCGCACCAGACGGCGCATCCCCTGCCCGATGGCAAAGGCGCTGACCCCCAGATACTCCTTGGTGTCGTTGGTGCCCAGCATGATGATCAGCAGGCTGACGGGCTCGTGGCTTTTCAGGCAGGGGAGCAGATAGGGCAGGGCCGCCATGCCTTCGTTCAGAGGGTCCTCAAAGACCGTGGTGCGGCCGGAGAGCCCTTCCTCAATGACAAGATATTCTTCTCCCAGCGCCCGCTGCAGCAGGCAGGTCCACCGCTCGTCCTCGTTGAACCGGGCGAGGGCGCTGTCGGCGCAGTCGCGGGGGTCGGCACAGTAGCCGTGGGTGTTGGAGTCTCCCAGACATAAAATGTGCTTTTTCATGGTTCCCTCCCGTTGCCGGACCGCATGAAAAAGCGGTCCCGTTACCAACAGGCTACCAGTTTTTTTCATTTTGTCAATAGTCTGAAATTTTTTTTCTAAATTTTCTTGACGAGTTGTGCAAAAGGACATATGATTGACTTATCAATATGGAAAGGATGGTGTCCCCACATGGACAAAGCAAAACTGCAATCCTATCGGGACTGGGTGCAGAACGAACTGGATGTCTGCGCCAACTTCTGGCTGAAAAACGGCATCGACCGGGAACACGGCGGCGTGTACACCTGCCTGGACCGCAAGGGTGAGATCTACTCCACGGACAAGAGCGTGTGGATGCAGGGCCGCTGCGGCTGGATCTTCGCGTTCCTCTGCCACACCTATGGTGTGAAGGAAGAATGGCTGGCGGCCAGCAAGAGCTGCCTGGACTTCATGGAGCAATACTGCATCAACCGGGAGGCCGGCGGCCGGATGTACTTCACCGTCACCGAGGACGGCAAGCCCCTCCGTCAGCGCCGTTACTACTTCTCTGAGGCGTTCTACGCCCTGGCCAACGCCGAGTATTACGGCGTCACCGGCGAGAAGGAAAACCTGGAGCGCGCCCGCCGGGCCTATGACCTGTACTGGGATCTGGCCCACGGCATGCCCGACCCCGTGGGCATGGGTCCCAAGACCATTCCCGAGACCCGCTCCGGCCGGGCCTTCGGTATCCCCATGATCATCCTGAACGTCACTGGCGTGCTACTGCGGGTGGACCCCGAGCGGAAGGCCCTGTACGAGGAGCGCGCCCAGGCCTGCGTGGATGAGATTTTCAAGTACCACGTCCATCCCGAGCTGAAGTGCGTGCTGGAAAACGTGGACGTGGACGGCACTCCCCGGCTGTACTACACCGAGGGCCGCACCGTCAACCCTGGCCACGACATCGAGGGTGTGTGGTTCCTGCTGGAGCACGCCCAGCGCACCGGCGACAAGGAGCTGGTGCAGAAAGCCGCCGAAATCTTTGACTGGGCCATTGAGGCCGGCTGGGACAATGAGTACGGCGGACTGCTGTACTTCACCGACTGCCTGAAGAAGCCCCCCGAGGCCTACGAGCACGACATGAAGCTGTGGTGGCCTCACAATGAGATCCTGATCGCCTCCCTGATGCTGTACCGGGACACCGGCGATG
Source organism: uncultured Clostridia bacterium (assembly GCA_945948185.1). Classification (GTDB taxonomy): domain Bacteria; phylum Bacillota; class Clostridia; order Oscillospirales; family Oscillospiraceae; genus Oscillibacter. The sequence goes on from CAMFAL010000059.1 coordinate 3,490, forward strand.
AGAAGTACCTGAACTGGTTCGACAAGACCCTGACCTACTGCAAGGAGCACTTCTCCGATCCCGAATTCGGTGAGTGGTATGGGTACCTCCGCCGGGACGGTCTGCCCACCCAGCCCAGCACCAAGGGCTCTACCTTCAAGGGTCCCTTCCATCTCCCCCGCTGCCTGATTATGTGTGACACCATGCTGGGTCAGCTGTTGGACCGCTGAGGCCCCATCCCATACTGAGAAGGGAGGCGCCCCGATGCCGGAAGAGAACGTTTTTAACCGCATCACCCATGAGTATTACCAACTGACCGCCTCTGAAAAGAAGCTGGCCACCTTCGTGGTGGCCAATGGCCAGCGCTCCCAGACCATGTCTATTTCTGAGCTGGCCACCGCCTGCGGCGTGGCGGAAGCCACCATCTCCCGTTTCTGCCGCCGAATGGGCTACCGGGGTTACAGCGCCTTCCGGCTGGCTATCGCCGCCGCCACTGCGGCCCGGGAAAACAGCGATCCCCTCTCTGGAGAGATCCAGCTGGAAGATACGGTGCCGGACCTGTGCGCCAAGCTGGCCAGCGCGAACATTGACGCCATCCGGGAGACGCAGAGCCTCATCCAACCGGAGAATATCTGGGCCGCCGCAGACGCCCTGCTGGCGGCGAATACGGTGCTGTGCATGGGCCAGGGCGGCTCCATGCTGATGGCCGAGGAGGCCGCCCACCTGTTCACCACCGCCTTTCCCGGCTTCTTTTCGGTTTCGGACTCCCATATGCAGGTCATCTCCGCTGCGAACCTGACAGAGAAGGACATTATCCTGTTTTTCTCCTACTCCGGCTCCACCAAAGAGTTGATGGACGTGCTGCAAATCGCCCGGCGGCGGCATATCCGGACCGTTCTGGTCACCCGCTACCCCGGCTCTCCCGGTGCCGGCCTGGCGGACATCGTGCTCCAGTGCGGCTCCACCGAGGGCCCCCTCCAGCTGGGCTCCGTGGCCGCCCGTATCGCCCAGCTGTATCTGATCGATGTCCTGTTCTCCGAGATGTGCCGCCGGGATCTGGATACCTGCCGTCACCGCCGGGAGCTGGTGGCCGATGCATTGTCGGAAAAACACGTTTAAAGGGCAGTGTACAGGGAAGAATGGACAACTTCTTTCAAAACTTTTTCATATTTTGACGATTTTGAAAATTTTTTCATCCGCTGCTTGACAAGTCTTTTTTATAATTGTACAATTTGCACATGGGCAGTTGCGCCTAAAAACGCATTTTTTATCATTTTGAGGAGGAATGAAGATGAAGAAATTTCTTGCGCTGACCCTGACCCTCGTCATGGTCTTGTCTCTGGCCGCCTGCGGCGGCAAGAAGGAGACTCCTGCCGCTCCCGCCGAGGAGAACAAGGAGCCTGTTGCTGCCGCCCAGACTGAGATCGTCTGGTGGGCCTTCCCCACCTTCGGCGTGGACTCCGGCTATGAGCAGGAGCTGGCCGACGCTTTCATGGCCGCCAACCCTGATGTGAAGATCACTGTTGAGACCATCGACTTCCAGTCCGGTCCCGACGCCCTGACCTCCGCCATTACTGCCGGCACCGCGCCCGACATCCTGTTCGACGCTCCCGGCCGTATCATCGAGTACGGCAACGCCGGCAACCTGGTAGCTCTGGACGACATGATCGCCGACCTGAAGGGCGATCTGTCCAGCGAGAGCCTGCTGCAGACCTGCGTGGGTGCCGATGGCTCCTATTACATGTATCCCATCTCCTCCTCCCCCTTCTACATGGGCCTGAACAAGGAGATGCTGGAGGCTGCTGACGCTCTGCAGTATGTGAACCTGGAAGGCGACCGCACCTGGACCACCGAGAACTTCGTCAAGATGTGCGAGGCTCTGCGTGATGCCGGCGTGTGCATGACTCCCGGTATCGTCTACTGCGGCGCCCAGGGCGGCGACCAGGGCACTCGTGCTCTTGTCAACAACCTGTACTCCGGCTCCATCGTCGGCTCCGACGGCAAGTGGAGCGTGGGCGAGAACGGCGTGAAGGCCCTCGAGCTGCTGAAGTCCATGTATGACAACAAGTCCATCGATGCCGGCTTCTCCATGGCCGCCGCCGACGAGCTGCAGCAGTTCCAGCAGGAGACCTGCGCCATGACTTTCTGCTGGGGCACCTCCAACGCCAAGAGCTACGCTACCGAGGACTACACCCAGATCTCCGTTCCCTTCCCCTCTGAGGATGGCAAGCCCGAGCTGGAGTATCTGGTGAACGGCTTCTGCGTGTTCAACAACGGCGACGACGCCAAGGCCGCTGCCGCCAAGCGTTTCATCTCCTTCATCTGCGATGACGCCGAGTGGGGCCCCAAGAGCGTTGTCCAGACCGGCGCCTTCCCCGTCCGCGCTTCCTTCGGCAACCTGTATGAGGGCAACGATGAGATGACTCTGCTGTCCTCCTGGTCCCAGTATTATGGTCCTTACTACAACACCCGCGCCGGCTTTGCCGCCATGCGTCCTCTGTGGTTCAACATGCTGCAGCAGGTCTTTAACGGCACTCCCGCGCAGGAGGCCGCCGACGCCTTCAACTCCGGCGCCAACGGCTGAACATAACGAACTTTTACTCCCTCCCTCTGCTCCAGCGGGGGGAGGGAGACCCCTTATCCGAGAACTTCTGATGAAACGAGGGAGAAACCATGGCAACCACCAAAGCGCCTAAGCGCAGCCTTGTTCTTCAGCGGAGAGAAACCATTGTATCCTACTTATTCCTGCTTCCCGCACTGTTTTTCTTCGTTGGATTCGTTCTGACGCCCATGGCGATGGGCGTCGTCACCAGCTTTACCAACTCGAATTTCAATAACGTCAACACAGGTTCCCAGTTTGTGTTCCTGGACAACTATATCCGGCTGTTCAAGGACCCCATTTTCCTGAAATCCGCCTGGAACACCGTCGTCATTGTCATCGTGGCTGTCCCCACCGTCACCGCATTCTCCCTGTGGGTGGGTTCCGCCATCTATCGGATGCACGCCGCTGCCCGCTCCTTCTTCCGCTGCGTGTTCTACCTGCCGGTGGTCACTGGTTCCGTAGCCGTCGTGGTGGTGTGGAAGTGGATGTTCGACAAGTATAACGGCCTGTTCAACTACATCATCCGCGCCTGCGGCGGACAGGGCCTCATGTGGACGGAGAGCGAGAAGATGGCCCTGTGGTGCATCATCCTGATCCTGTTCACCACCTCCATCGGCCAGCCCATCGTGCTGTATGTCTCCGCACTGGGCAATGTGGACCACTCCCTGGTGGAGGCCGCCCAGGTGGACGGCGCCACCGATTTCCAGGTGTTCTGGAAGATCAAGTGGCCCTCCATCATGCCCACCACCCTGTATGTGGCCGTCATCACCACCATCAACAGCTTCCAGTGCTTCGCCCTGATCCAGCTGCTGACCTCCGGCGGACCCAATTACAGTACAAGTACCGTCATGTATTACCTATACGAGATCGCCTTCCGCACCACCAAGGACTTCGGCTACGCCGATGCCATGGGCGTCATTCTGGCGATCGTCATCGCTCTGTTCAGCGCCTTGCAGTTCAAGGTCATGAACGGCGGCACCACGGAATAAGGGGGTGGGGACATGAATAAAAAGCAAAAGATCACACCGTATTTCGTCATTACGGTCATCCTGCTCATCGCGCTGGCGATCTTCTTCCTGTTCCCGCTGTACTGGATCGTCACCGGCTCCGTGAAGGAGAAGAGCGACATCATCATCAAGGCGGGCGAGTCCGTCAAGTGGATTCCCACCACCATCTCCTGGGATAACTTCGCCCGTCTGTTCAAGACCCAGACCAAGCTGTTCGGTGTGGGAATGCCGCTGGCTGTCCGCTGGCTGTTCAACAGCGTGTTCATTTCCGTGGTGGCAATGGCCCTCACCTGCTTCAGCGCGTCTCTTGCCGGCTATGCCCTGGCAAAGAAGCGGTTCTGGGGCCGGGGCTTCGTGTTCTCCCTGTTTGTATGCGCCATGGCGCTGCCCAAGCAGGTCATCCTGATCCCCCTGCTGCGCGAGATGTCCCTGCTGCATCTGATCGATACTGTCTGGGGTTCCATCTTTGCCGTGATTTTCCCGGTGGTGGGCTGGCCCTTCGGCGTGTTCCTGATGAAGCAGTTTTCGGAGGGAATCCCGTCATCCCTGCTGGAGGCCGCCCGCATCGACGGCGCCGGCGAGGTCAAGACCTTCATGAACGTGGCCCTGCCCATCATCCAGCCCGGCATCGGCGCGTTGGCAATCTTCACCTTCATCAACGCCTGGAACGAGTATCCCCTTCAGCTCATTATGCTGTCCAAGTCCGAGGCCAAGACCATTGCTTTGGGTATCGCCGGATTGCAAAGCGAAATGTCCAACGACTACGGCCTCATTATGGCCGGCGCCGCCCTGGCCGCCGTGCCCATCATCATCGTGTTCCTCTGCTTCCAGAAATACTTTACGCAGGGCATCACGATGGGCGCCGTCAAGGGCTGATTCCCCACCTTGTTATTCTCTGCTCCCGACGAGCATTTGAAAGGATCTGTTAACAATGTCTGACATCAAGAAATACCAGGGCATTTTCCCTGCGTTCTATGCTTGCTACGAGGATGACGGCTCCGTCAGCCCCACCCGTACCCGGGCCCTTGCCAAATACCTGTTGGACAAGGGCGTGAAGGGCCTGTATGTGGGAGGCTCCTCCGGTGAGTGCATTTACCAGGGCGTTGAAGAGCGCAAGACCATTCTGGAGAACGTGATGGCCGAGGTGGGCGGTAAAATGACCATCATCGCCCATGTGGCCTGCAACAACACCGCCGACTCTCAGGAACTGGCCCGTCATGCCGAGTCCCTGGGCGTGGACGCCATCGCCTCTATTCCTCCCATCTATTTCCACTTACCGCCCTACGGCATCGCCCAGTACTGGAACGACATCTCCGCGGCGGCTCCCAATACCGACTTTATTATCTACAATATTCCCCAGTTGGCGGGTGTGGCCCTGTCCATTCCTCTGCTGCAGGAAATGAAGAAAAATCCTCGGGTTATCGGCGTGAAGAACTCCTCCATGCCCACCCAGGACATCCAGATGTGGAAAGACGAGGGCGGCCCCGACTTCGTGGTGATGAACGGTCCTGATGAACAGTTCATCTCTGGCCTGGCCATGGGCGCCACCGGCGGCATCGGCGGCACCTATGCGGTCATGCCCGAGCTGTTCCAGAAGGTCTACGACCTGTATCAGAACGGAGAGATGCAGCTGGCCGCCGAGATCCAGAATGAGATCTGCCGCATCATCTACAAGATGTGCTCCGCCCACGGCAACCTGTACGCCGTGATGAAGGCCATCCTGAAGAAGCACGGAATGGATATCGGTTCTGTCCGCAAACCTCTGCCCGCGCTGATCGACAGTGATCTGGCAGTGGTGGACGAGGCTTCCGCCATGATCGACGCCGCCATTGCAAAATACTGCTGAGCAGTTCGTAACGGACAAAGGAGATATAAAGCTATGCGAATCTATCAGGAGGCGGACTATGAGGCCATGAGCCGCCGGGCTGCCAACCTCAT
>CAMFAL010000060.1 GCA_945948185.1 uncultured Clostridia bacterium
CCTATTATACCAGAAGAACCTCGCCACCGGCGAGGTTCTTTGACAAGCTGAGACGCGGGAGCCAAACGGCTCCCGCGTTTTTTCACTCCAATTCCTCCAGCCGGTCCAGCACGTCATCCACCAAGTCCTCCAGGTCCTCATGGCGCTGGCCCCACTCCTCGTATTCCTCGCTCTCCATGTCCGCCGGCTCCGCTTCGTCCAGCTCCACGATCTGCCCGCGCAGAATGCCCAGATAGGTCAGTAACTCCGTCTTGTCCATGTCCGCCGGGTCCCGGTATGCGCCGAAGTCGATGATGTCCGCCATGTGCGTCCCTCCTGTACTTAAATGGCTCTATTGTATCAGCTTCCCATGTGGAAAACAATCCCATGGCCTTGACAAATCCTGTCAGTTCCCTTACTATAAGAAAGGAATTTGTCAATATATTGGCTTTTTTGGCGAAGGGAGCTGGCTGGCATGGAACTGAACCGGGCCGTGGCGGAGAATATTAAGCGTATTCGGAAAAGCAAGAAGCTCAGCATGGAGCGGCTGGCGGCGGAGGCCGGCGTGTCCCGCAGCATGCTGGGGCAGATCGAGCGGGGAGAGGCCAATCCCTCCGTGGCGATCATCGGCAAGCTGGCGTCTGCCCTGAAGGTGCCCGCCGAGGTCCTGCTGGAAAATGATGATTTCGTCACTCTGGCGGAGTATCCGGAGGTCAAAACCAAGCCCACCCGCATGGACGGGGGCAAGGCGGTCCTGCGGGAGAACTTTCCCTATGACGAGGTCACCAGGCTGGAGAGCCGGTTCCTGGACCTGTATATCAGCGCCCGGTACGAGCCGGAGCCCTCGGTGCCCGGCTGCGTCTGCTATGTGACCTCCATGTCCGGCACCGTGAATCTGACGGCGGAGGGCCAGAGCTTCCGCTTGCTGGAGCGGGATGCCATCCGGTTTGCCGCGGACCAGCCCTACCGGTTTGAAAACATGACCAACGCCACGGCACGGCTGCTGCTGGTGTATCAATATCTGAAATAAGGAGCGCACTTTCTATGCATATTCGCACAGCCGCTATGGCGGACCTGGCCGCCATCACCGCGGTGGAGTCCGCCTGCTTCCCGGCGGCGGAGGCCGCCACGGAGGCGGATTTTAAAGCCCGTCTGTCGGTATACCCGGACCATTTCTGGCTGCTGGAGGACGAATCCGGTACCATCGTGTCCTTTGTGGATGGGTTGGTGACCGATGAGCCCACCCTCCGGGACGAGATGTACAGCGACGCCTCCTTCCACGATGAGAGCGGCGCCTGGCAGATGATCTTCGGCGTCAACACCCTGCCCGCTCACCGGCGGCAGGGCCTGGCGGAGCAGGTTCTGCGCCGGGTTATCGCCGACGCCAAAGCCCAGGGCCGCAAGGGCTGTGTCCTTACCTGCAAGGACAAGCTGATCCACTACTATGGGAAGCTGGGCTTTGTGAATGAGGGCGTGTCGGAATCCGTCCACGGCGGCGTGGTCTGGTACGACATGCGGCTGACCTTTTGATCTGGAGAGCAAAAAAATTCCCCGTCCACACCGGACGGGGAGCTTTTTTATTACCGCAGGAAGCCCTTGACCCGCTGGCTCAGGGTCACAGCCAGCACTAACTTTAAAAGGTCCGGGACCACATAGGGGAACACGCACCAGCCCAGGGCGGTCATGATGCCAACGGGGCCGGTAGTCCGGCCGTAGACCACAATGAACCAGACGGTGCCGAACAGGTAGCAGACCAGCAGGCCCAGCACACAGGCCAGGGCCTTCACCGGGAGAGACTCCCCCAGCTTGGCCGTCAGGAGCCAGTAGATCAGAGCGATGCAAAGAAAGCCCACGATATAGCCGCCGGTGGTGCCCAGCAGCCAGCCTAAGCCGCCCTGGAAGCCAGCGCCAACAGGCAGGCCCACGGCGCCCAGCAGCAGATAGACTGCCACAGCGTAGGTGCCCCGGCGGCCTCCCAGGGTCGCCAGCGCGGCGAATACGGCAAAGATCTGCAGGGTAAAGGGCACCGTCATAGGAATGGTGATCCAGGCGCAGACCGCCATCAGTACCGCAAACAGGGCGATGTAGGTGAGATCCCGCGTCCGCAGGCGGGAAGAAACAGCAGCAGTGGTCATGGCAGAGGCCTCCTTGTAAAATTCTGTGTTTGAGGATACAGCAGGCAGCTTTGCCTGTCAATGGCAAATTTCCATAAACATGAAAAGGCCAACGAGGGTCCGCTGGCCTTTTGCGGTATCTCATTCACACAGCTCCCGGTACTTGGCCTGGATGGACTTCAGGTCTTCAAAGGTTTCCGGGCGCTTGTTCACATCCCGCAGCAGAGCCGCCGGGTGGTAGATGGCGGTCATCTGCACGCCGCTCCGCTGGAACCACTGACCATGCTCGCTAGTGATCTTGAAATCCTCCTTGATGATAGCCTTTGCGGCGATGCGCCCGAGACATACGATGACCTTGGGCCGCAGCAGGGCGGTCTGCCGGCGGAGCCAGCCGATGCAGGCATCCTGCTCCACGTTCAGGGGATCACGGTTCTGGGGCGGACGGCACTTGACGATGTTGGCGATGTAGACCTTGGTGCGGTCCAGACCGATAATCTCCAGCATGTCGTCCAGCAGTTGGCCCGCTCTGCCCACAAAGGGCACGCCCTGCTCGTCCTCGTGCTGGCCGGGGCCTTCTCCAATGAACAGTAGCTTCGCATCCTCCGCACCGTCCCCAAAGACCACATGGGTCCGGGTCTCCGCCAGGGCGCAGCCCTGGCAGGCCATACATTCCTGTTTCAGAACTTCCCAACTGTCCGCCATGGCGCACCTCCCGCGGTTTTGATAGGACCATGCTACCACGAAACGGCGCCCCGCGCAACCGGGAATCAAAGTTTTCCACCGGGGAACACTGGAAGGGGAGGGATGCGGATGTGGCTCTGGCAATTCTGGATTTACAGCTTTCTGGGCTACCTGCTGGAAAAGGTGTTTGCCAAGGTGACCCATGCGGCGCAGCAGGGGCGTAAGTGCTTTCTGCTGCTGCCCCTGTGCCCGGTGTACGGTCTGGGGATGCTGGCGGTGCTGGCCCTGCCGCCGGTTTGCCGGGAGGGGCTCCGGCTGGTGGTGTGGGGCGGCCTGGCGGCCACGGCGGTGGAATACGCGGTCCACTGGGCCTATGATACGTTCCTCTATGTGCGGTTCTGGGATTATTCCCGGGTGTGGGGGAACCTCCGCGGCCGGGTGTGCCTGCCTTTTACAGCGGCCTGGGGCCTGCTGACGGCTCTGGCGGTGCGGTGGGTCCAGCCGTGGGTGGCAGCCCTTGCGGCCCGGGTGCCGGGAGAGGTCACCTGCCTGTGCCTGCTGGTGTTCACGGCGGATGCCCTGGTGTCCGCCCGGCTCCTTTGGGTGACGGGGGATGTGGAGCTGCTGCGGGCGGATATGGGCTGAAACGGGTCCCTGTCAACCGGCTGTTGACAAAATGACAGCTTCCGCCGCTTGTCAACCGACGGTGTCTCGGGTATGATGGAGGAAAAGGAGGGACACCGATGGAACTGAACGAACGGATCACTGTCATCCGCAAGACCATGGGTCTGACCCAGGAGCAGCTGGGAGAGTTGGTGGGCGTCAGCCGCCAGGCGGTCAGCAAGTGGGAGTCCGGCCAGACCGTGCCGGATGCCATCACTGTGGCAAAGCTCTGCCGGGCGCTGAACGTCTCGGCGGATTACGTATTGTTGGGAAAGGAGCCGGAGGAGGGCGAGCCTGCGGCACCGCCGGCGGAGCCGCCCTATGAGCCGCCGAAGGAGTGCCCGATCTGCAAAAGGCCGGCAGAGGGGAGCATCTGTCCCGGTTGTGGGTATCCCGTGCCGGTCCAGCCGCCCAGGGGGCCCAGCTATGCCCTGGTCTCGGAGGGGGTTGTGGGGACGGTTGAAAACGACCGGAGAGCCGCGGAGCTGATGCAATACTGTGGTTTCAGTCAGGGATATGCCAATACCTGCTGCAAACAGATGAGCGAATACGGTACCTATACGTTACTGCGGCGGGGACTGAGCGACACGGCTGTACAGTGGCTTGCCAGCCATCTGGATCAGGACCTGTTCCGCCTGAAGATCGTGGAGGACTGCGGGGAGTCGAATGACATGCTTGTGATCAAGCGAAGAGCCATGGAACTGCCGGCAGTGAAGCCGAACAAGGAGCCCATGGGCTTTGGCGGAACGGTGCTGGCCGTAGCGGTAGGGGTCATTCTGGCGCTGTTCCTGCTGTCCGTGTTCTGAGATGAAACGGTACATTCCGCCCGCGGCGGCCATTGCCGCCCTTTACATCCTGAACCGCTTTTGGCTCATCCCGGCCACCACGGGACCATTGCACCGCCTGCTGGCCTGGCACGGGGCTGACATTTTGGCAGGTGCCCTGATGCTGTGCGTGGTCAACGTTCTGCTGGCTCTGACAGGCCGCCCACCCCTGCGGCGCTTCGCCGCCGTGACGCTGTTCCTGCTGGGCTGCGGCCTGTTCTGGGAAGTCCTCACGCCGTTGTACCTGCCACGCTCTGTGGGAGACCCCTGGGATGTGCTGGCCTGCTGGCTGGGTGGCATGGCCCTGTGGCTTTGGGACAAAAAGCGAAAAAATCCTTCGGACTGAAACGGTCAGGTCGAAGGATTTTTCATATTCATTACACCACCTGGAACAGATAGAATTTCAGATAATTGGTCTCCTCCACGCCCCAGAGGATGGGATGGTCGCAGCTCTGCTGCCGGGCTTCGACCTGCCGCAGCTGGACGCCGGCGTCGTGGGCAGCGTCGTGGAGCATGGCGATGAATTTTTCCTCCGTGGCAAAGTGGGAACAGGAGCAGGTGGCCAGGTATCCGCCCCGGGGCAGCAGCCGCATGGCGCGGCAGTTGATCTCCTTATAGCCGGTGATGGCGTTTGCCACGGTCTTGCGGCTCTTGGTAAAGGCCGGCGGGTCCAGAATGATGAAGTCGTATTTGGGCGGCTCCTTCTCCAACTGGGGAAGCAGGTCGAATACGTTGGCCGCCACGCAGTCTATAACGTCCGTCAGGCCGTTCCGCTCAACATTGGCCCGAGCCATTTCCACAGCGGACTCCGATACATCCACGGCGGTGACGTGCTTCGCACCGCCCTTGGCGGCATTCAGGGCAAAGGAGCCGGTGTGGGTGAAGCAGTCCAGCACCATCTTGCCCCGGGCCAGCCGGGCCACCGCCCGGCGGTTGTACTTCTGATCCAGAAAGAAGCCGGTTTTCTGACCGTTCTCCACATCTACCAAATATTTGATGCCGTTTTCCACGATCTCCACAACGGGAGACTGCGGCACCGGCTCGCCCTCCAGGGGGAACCAGGCCTTATACTGGGGGAGACCTTCCTTGTCCCGCAGGGCCACGTCATTGCGCTCATAGACGCCCCGGATGGCCTGCCCGTCCTCCCGCAGGATGCGGACCAGGGCGGGCAGCAGGAAGTTCTTGGTGCCCTCCATGCCCACGGACAGCACCTGGACGGACAGCAGGTCGCGGAACTTGTCCACCGTCAGACCGGGGAAGGCGTCGGCCTCGCCGAAGATGATACGGCAGCAGTTCAGGTCATCGGGGTCCATGACGGACTTCCGGTACTCCCAGGCCCACCGGAGCTTCCGCTCCCAGAAGGCCTCGTCGAAGCGGTCGTTGGCGTTCCGGGAAATCAGCCGAACCCGGATCTTGGACTGCTCCGACAGGAAGCCCGTGCCAAGATATCGGCCTTTTTTGCTTACTATATCCACCAATTTTCCGTTTTCTGGGGTGCCCTCCACCGAGAGGATCTCCGCGTCGTAGACCCAGGGGTGCCCCCGGAGGATGGCGGCCTCCGCCTTGGGTGTGATGGTAAATCTGGGGTATTCACGCTCTGCTTTCATAGAGATATCTCCTTTGTGGTGTTCACATTTCCCGATTATCCTATCACATTTTCTGGTGAAATACCATAGGATAAACAGAAAAGGAGGGACCTACTATGCCAATTATCTATTTGAGCCCGTCCACTCAGGAATGGAACCAGTACGTCACAGGAAGCGGCTCCGAGGAGTACAACATGAATTTGCTGGCGGATGCTCTGGTGCCCTATCTGTTGTCCAACGGCATCCAGTACACCCGCAACACCCCGGACATGACGGCAGCCAGCTCCATCCGCCAGGCCAACCAGGGATATTATGACTTTTATCTGGCCCTGCATTCCAACGCCGCCCCGGAGGGGCGATACGGGGAGGAACGGGGCATCATTGCTTTCTACTACCCCGGCAGCGCCCAGGGCCAGCGGGCGGCTGAACTGATCGCCGAGGAACTGCGGGTCATCTACCCTCTGCCCAATTTGGTCACCACCCGGCCCACCACAACCCTGGGCGAGGTACGGCTGTCCCGGGCACCGGCGGTGCTGGTGGAGATCGGTTACCACGACAACTACGCCGACGCCACCTGGGTGGAGGGCCATATGGACGCTATCGCCCAACAGCTGGCCAGGGCCCTGACCCGCTTCTTCGGCCTACCCTTCATCTATCCCATGAACCCTGTGACCGGTACCGTGTCCGTCAGCTACGGCACCCTGAATCTCCGCAGCTACCCGTCCTCCACCGGGACCATTCTCGCCAACATGCCGGACGGTGCCTCCGTCCGCATCTACGGTGAATGGCAGGGCTGGTACGTGGTGCATTACCAGGGTTATGTGGGGTACGCCGCAGCGGCCTATATTGATACCTGAGACATTTTGTCAGAGAACTGGTACCGCTTTCCGAAAAATGGCAGGGTGAAACGACAGTTTTTCTTGACACTTGCCCTGTAAACGATTAAACTAGAAAAGGATAATCATCGGATGGTATCAGGGGTGCCCTCCGGTCGTTTTCTATGTTATCGCACCATCTGTTTGATAAGAGACAGCACGCCGCAAATGGCGGTGTTTTCGCCGGCCTGGCGGCAGTGACGGCCGCTTATTTGGCTGATGGTAGAAGATCGATACCGAAAATAAAGTGAAGGAGACATAGCCGCATGGTACAGATTGTCATCACCGCCCTGATCGGGCTGGTGGTCGGCGGCGCCGTTTGCTTCCCGCTCGGTATTCGCTATCGGAAGAACGTGTCTGAAAAGGAAATCTCCAGCGCTGAAGAAGAAGGAAAGCGCATTATCAACGAGGCCATCAAGAGCGCCGAATCCAAGAAGCGTGAGGCCCTGCTGGAAGCAAAAGAAGAGATTTTAAAGAGCCGCAGCGAGTACGAGAAGGAAGAGAAGACGCGCAGAGCCGACCTGCAGCGGCAGGAAAACCGCCTGCAGCAGAAGGAAGAGAGCCTGGAGCGCAAGATCGAGGCTAACGAGAAAAAAGAAGAATCCCTGGCCCAGAAACATGCCGCCCTGGACAAGGAGAACGAAGAGATCAAGATCATCAAGCGCAGCCAGACCGAAATGCTGGAGCGCATCTCCGGCTTCACCGCCGACGAGGCCAAGGCGTATCTGATCGCCCAGGTGGAGTCCGAAGTGACCCATGAGACCGCCCTCAAGATCAAAGAGGTCGAGTCCCGGATGAAGGAAGAGTGCGAGGCGCGTGCCCGCGAAGTGGTGGCTCAGGCCATCCAGCGCTGTGCTGCCGACCAGGTGGCTGAAATGACCGTCAGCGTGGTTCCCCTGCCCAATGACGAGATGAAGGGCCGCATCATCGGCCGTGAGGGCCGCAACATCCGCACCATTGAGACCCTGACCGGCGTGGATCTGATCATCGACGACACACCGGAAGCCATCACCGTCAGCTGCTTCGAGCCTGTGCGCCGGGAGATCGCCCGTCTGGCCCTGGAGAAGCTGATCGCCGACGGCCGCATCCATCCCACCCATATCGAAGAAATGGTGGAGAAGGCCCGCCGTGAGGTGGATGCCACCATCAAGGCCGAGGGCGAGCGTGTGGTGTTCGAGTGCGGTGTCCGCAATCTGCACCCCGAGCTGGTGAAGATGCTGGGCCGCCTGCACTACCGCACCAGCTACGGCCAGAACGTGCTTCAGCACTCCGTGGAGGTGTCTCACATCGCCGGCATGATGGCCGCCGAACTGGGCGCCGACGTCCAGGCCGCCAAGCGCGCCGGATTGCTGCACGATTTGGGCAAGTCTATCGACCATGAGATGGAGGGTACCCACGTGGCCCTGGGTGTGGAGTTCGCCCGGAAGTACAAGGAGCGGGAGGACATTATTCACGCCATCGAGGCCCACCACAACGATGTGGAGCCCAAGACCATCATCGCCTGTCTGGTGCAGGCTGCGGATGCCATTTCCGCCGCCCGTCCCGGCGCCCGCCGCGAGAACCTGGAGAACTACATCAAGCGCCTGGAGCAGCTGGAGACCATCACCGGCTCCTACCCCGGCGTTGATAAGGCCTACGCCATCCAGGCCGGCCGCGAGGTCCGGGTCATGGTGAAGCCCGAGCAGGTCAGCGAGGACCAGATGGTCATCCTGGCCCGGGACCTGGCCAAGAAGATCGAGGAAGAGATGGA
>CAMFAL010000061.1 GCA_945948185.1 uncultured Clostridia bacterium
ATGCTAAAACACCAGTTCTCGCTTTTTGAGAACTGGTGTTCTTTGACAAGCTGAAGCCACGGGCCGAAAGGCCCGTGGCTTGAGGAAGCATTTGCTTAGTACATACCGCCCATGTCGGGGGCGGCGGGAGCGGCCGTGGGGGGCTCGGGCTTGTCGGCCACCAGAGACTCGGTGGTCAGGACCATGGAGCTGACGGAAGCGGCGTTCTCCAGAGCGGAGCGGGTCACCTTGGCGGGATCGATGATGCCGCTGGCGACCATGTCGCAGTACTCCTCCTTATAGGCGTCGAAGCCGTAGCCGTTCTTGCCGGAAGAACGGACCTTCTCCAGGATCACGGAGCCGTCCAGGCCGGCGTTGGCGGCGATCTGACGGATGGGGGCCTCCAGAGCCTTGGCAACGATGCGGACGCCGGTCTTTTCGTCGCCCTCGACAGTGTTCAGCAGAGCCTCCACAGCGGGAATGACGTTGACGAAGATGGTGCCGCCGCCGGCGACCACGCCTTCCTCAACAGCGGCGCGGGTGGCGTTCAGAGCGTCCTCGATGCGGAGCTTCTTCTCCTTCATCTCAGTCTCGGTAGCAGCGCCGACCTTGATGACAGCCACGCCGCCGGCCAGCTTGGCCAGACGCTCCTGCAGCTTCTCACGGTCATAGTCGCTGGTGGTGTTGGCGATCTGGCTGCGGATCTGCGTCACGCGGTCCTTGATGGCCTGGGAGTCACCGGCGCCGTCCACGATGGTGGTGGTCTCCTTGGTGACCTTCACCTGACGGGCACGGCCCAGCATGGAGATGTCGGCGGTCTTGAGCTCCAGACCGACCTCCTCGGAAATCACGGTGCCGCCGGTCAGGGTGGCGATATCCTGCAGCATCTCCTTGCGGCGGTCGCCGAAGCCGGGAGCCTTGACGCAGACCACGTTCAGGGTGCCGCGCAGACGGTTGACGATCAGGGTGTTCAGGGCTTCGCCTTCCACATCCTCGGCCACGATGACCAGCTTCTTGCCGGACTGGACCAGCTGCTCCAGCAGGGGCAGGATGTCGGCGATGACGGAGATCTTCTTGTCGGTGATCAGGATATAGGCGTCGTCGATGACAGCTTCCATCTTCTCCATATCGGTGGCCATGTAGGGAGTGATATAGCCGCGGTCGAACTGCATGCCCTCCACGACCTCGGAATAGGTCTCGGCGGTCTTGGACTCCTCAATGGTGATGACGCCGTCAGCGGAGACCTTCTCCATGGCGTCGGCGATCAGCTGGCCGATGGCGTCGTCGCCGGAGGAAACAGCGCCGACACGGGCGATGTCCTTGGAGCCATCCACGGTCTTGGCCTGCTTCTTGACCTCAGCCACGGCAGCCTCGACAGCCTTGGCCATGCCCTTGCGGACCACGATGGGGTTGGCGCCGGCGGCCAGGTTCTTCAGACCCTCGTGGATCATGGCCTGGGCCAGCAGGGTGGCGGTGGTGGTGCCGTCGCCGGCCACGTCGTTGGTCTTGGTGGAGACTTCCTTCACCAGCTGGGCGCCCATGTTCTCGAACGGATCCTCCAGCTCCACTTCCTTGGCGATGGTCACGCCGTCGTTGGTGATGAGGGGAGCGCCGTACTTCTTGTCCAGGACCACGTTGCGGCCCTTGGGACCCAGAGTGACCTTGACGGTATCAGCCAGAGTGTTGACGCCGGCTTCCAGAGCCTTGCGGGCTTCCTCGCCGCGCTTAATGAGTTTAGCCATAATAAAAGACCTCCATTTTAGAGATAAAGATTTACAAAGTAAAAAGGAAAGGGGCTAGGGAAAACCTTTGGTTTTCCCAGCTGATTTGCCATCGGCAAATCAAGCAAATGAAATCATTTTCGGCAGGACATGTGCCTGCCGAAAATCCCCCGACCCGTGCGCCCTTGGGGCGCACACACCAGTGAAGAACGCTTCACTGGTGAGGGGGAATCTACTGCGCAGCCGTTAGCAGCTTTGCTGCTTTGCGGATGCGGCGCACCCTTCACGGGTGAAGGGGGGACGAAGTCTCCTCTTTAAGACGGCAGTTACTCGACGATCGCCAGAATGTCGTTCTGACGGACGACGACGTACTCGACATCCTCCAGAGTGACCTTGGTGCCGGCGTACTGGCTGGTGATGACTTTGTCGCCGACCTTCACGGTCATGACGATGTCCTTGCCGTCCACGTTGCCACCGGGGCCCACGGAGATGACCTCAGCCACGGAGGGCTTTTCCTTGGCGCTGCCGGTCAGGATGATGCCGCCCTTGGTGGTCTCCTCAGTTTCGACCATTTTCAGAATGACACGGTCTGCAAGCGGGGTGAGTTTCATGATGAATTCCTCCTATAATATAAAAAAATAAACGAATTCAGCGTTAGCACTCAACACTTTCGAGTGCTAACGCTGTTATCATAGTACAGTCCTCCCGTTTTGTAAAGGGGGATTTTGACAAAAGTTATGAAGAAACTGTAAATCCTATGCTTATTCCACGACGCGGGCGGTGGCGTTGGGATCACAGCCTGTGGGGCCGAAGAAGTTCAGCCGCTTGCCCGCCAGGCGCATGATCACCTCCCGGCTGCGGGAGCACTCGCCGTCCACGCAGGTGACGATGTCCGTGTCCGACTGGATGCGCACCTCACGGGCGGTGGAGACACGGAGCAGGTCGGCGGGCAGCTTCCGGTATTCCCCGGCGGAATAGGGGGCAAACAGCCGGGCGAAGGTGAGCTTGCTGACCTTTTTGATGAGGATGGTGTGCAGGACGCCGTCGTCCATCCGGGCCTCGGGTACCGGGGTGGAGCCGCCCCCGTAGTAGCGGCCGTTGCACATGGACACCAGGGCGAAGTCGTCCTCCAGCGGCTCGCCGTCCAGCCAGACTTTCCAGTGGTGGCCCAGGTCCTTCAGCAGGAAGTTCACCGCCACGGAGGCCAGATAGCTGCCCCGGCCGTTCAGCAGGGGAGTGCCGCTGTACTGGTGGACGCTGTCCGCCACCTGAGCGTCGATGCCGTTGCAGGCGATGGTGAGGCACAGCCGCCTGTTGCAGTCGATGAGGTCCAGGGGGAACGTGCCCCCGTCCCACAGGTTCTCCGCGTCCCGGAATTTCTCCATGTCCGGGCCGAAGTTTTTCAGAAAGTCGTTGCCGGTGCCGGTGGGAATGCAGGTCATGGCGGCGTTGGGAAAGCCGGCGATACCGTTTGCCACCTCGCTGACAGTGCCGTCGCCGCCGCAGGCGTAAAGGCGAATGGCTTCACCCGTCTCCGCCAGCTTCCGGGCCATGTCCGTGGCGCCGCCAGGGCGGTCCGTCAGCATACAGGCGCAGTCCAGGCCGTGGGTGTCCCGCAGCCGGTCTGCCATCTCATAAATGCGCGCCCGCTGGTCCTTTTTCCCGGCACAGGGATTGATAATGAAAATATGCTTCATGGGGCAGATTCCCCCTCATTCATTTACATTTTGTATGATTCGACAGGAAAATTACTTTTCGTACTGGAACGCGTCACATTTCAGCATGCCCCACAAAATCTGCGATTTTGCGGGGACCCCGGATTTGATGTGACCGGCCAGGCGAAGCCCGTCCGGTCCAAGGTTTTGGCTGCGCCAAAACGCTTGTGCGCCGCTTACGCGGCGTCGGCGCGCTGCGCCGTGCGGCATGCTGACCTGTTACTTACCGTACTGAAATACATCACACTTCAGCATGCCGTTGTACAGCTTCCGCTTCTTGTCCGCGGGGCGGCCGAAGCAGCGCTCGAACTCCGTGTGGGAGGACAGCACTAGGATGCGCCACTTGGGCGGCATGGTGCGCATGGCGGCGCCGAACACCCGGTACAGCTCCTCGGCCTCTTTCTTCTCCAGCAGCCGCTCGCCGTAGGGCGGGTTGGTCACCAGCTGGCCGTACTCGCTGTCCCGGTGGAACTTGCCCGCGTCCGCCACCTCGAAGCGGATGCAGTCCTCCACCCCCGCCAGCTTCGCGTTGTGCTTGGCCAGTTCAATGGCCGCCGGATCGATGTCGCCGCCCCAGATGTCGTAGGTGCCGTGGAACTCCCGATCCATGGCCTCGTCGGCGGCGTCCAGCCACAGCCTGGAGTCCATGTTCTTCCACTTCTGGGCGGAGAAGCTGCGGTCCAGGCCCGGGGCCCGGTTCTTGGCAATGAGGGCGGCCTCGATGGGGATGGTGCCGCTGCCGCAGAAGGGGTCGCAGAAGGGATCCTTCCCCCGGTAGCGGGACAGAGTTACCAGGGCGGCGGCCAGGGTCTCCTTCAGGGGGGCACCCATGTTCCGGGCCCGGTAGCCCCGCTTGTACAGGCCCTCGCCGGAGGTGTCCAGATACAGCGTTGCCTGGTCCTTGATGATGGCGAATTGAATCTGGTAGCGGCTGCCTGTCTCCGGCAGAGTCTCGCAGCCGTAGGCGTTGCCCAGCCGCCGGGCGGAGGCCTTCTTCACGATGGCCTGGCAGGCGGGGACGGAGTGGAGGGTGGAGTTCAGGGAGTAGCCCTTGACAGGGAATTCGCCGTCCCTGGGGATATAGTCCTCCCAGGGCAGGGCCAGCACCCCCTGGAACAGGGCCTCGAAGTCTCTTGCGGGGAAGCTGCCCAGTTCCATCAGCACCCGGGCGCCGCAGCGCAGATTGATGTTCAGCCGGGCGATGTCAGCCATGGTCCCTTCACAGTGGACCCGGCCGTTCTCCGCCCGGACGTTTTGCAATTGCAGGCGTTTCATCTCGTCCGCCACCAGGCTTTCCAGCCCCAGCAGGCAGGGGACCGTCAGTGTCATGGCCCGCCCCTCCTTAAAATTCATAAAATATCAAGTATAGTATAACAGGAAACCGCACGCTCCGCAACGGCGGGATGACCTTGCTTTTGGATTTTGTGTATGATACGATCAATTTATCAGAAGGGGGGACCGGAGATGAAGCTGTATCAGGCTGTCAAATGGCTCATGACCGTCGCGGCGGTGCTGCTCCTGCCTGCCATGTACCTGGTGCCCGCCCTGGCGGAGCGGCGGGGCCTGTTTTCCTGGATGCTGTACGGCCTTTACATCCTGGTGGTGCTGTTCGTCTGGGGCGTCACCGGCAGGGGAAACCGGAACGTGAGCCAGGGCTTTGACCCGGAAGCGGATAACCAAAAGCTGGAGGAGACCAGGGAGATCATTCGGGAGAAGAGCCGCTGGAGCGCGTATTGGACCTTGAAATAAGAAACGCTGAGGAAAAGGCCGCCCGCTCGTGGGCGGCTTTTGTTACCGAATTGAAATTGTATTTCCCCTGCGTCCTGTGGTACACTGTAACCAGACAGGTGAGAAAAACGTCTTGTGTCATGCAGAGAGGAGGCATTGCCTGTGGATTACATGATCTGGGTCTGGCTGGGAGCCGCCGTGGTGTTCGGCATCGTGGAGGCCCTGACGGCAGGTCTGGTGTCCATCTGGTTCGTGGCCGGTTCGGCGGCGGCGCTGATCGGCGCCTTTTTGGGCGCGGGACTGGGAGCGCAGGTGGCGCTGTTCGTGGCGGTGACTGCGGCGGCGCTGGCGGTGACCCGGCCTCTGGTACGGCGCTATACGGCGGGCAAGGCCATCCCCACCAACCTGGACCGGGTGCTGGGAGATTCCGGCAAGGTCACGGAGACCATTGACAACGAGAATTCCACCGGCGCCGTCTATGTGGACGGCAAGACCTGGACGGCCCGCAGCGCCGACGGCAGTGTCATCCCCGCCGGGACCGTGGTGAAGATCCTGCGCATGGAGGGCGTGAAGCTCTTCGTGGAGAAAATCGAAGAAAAAGTGGAGGTAGTGTCATGAGTTTTGGTTGGATTGTCCCTGCTGTGCTGGTCATTCTGGTACTGGTAGTGCTCATCAGCAACATTCATATCGTTCAGCAGTCCCGGGCCTATGTGGTGGAGCGCCTGGGCGCGTTTTACTCCGTGTGGAACGTGGGCCTGCATTTCAAGGTTCCCTTCATCATGCGGGTGGCGAAAAAGGTGTCCTTGAAGGAGCAGGTGGCGGACTTCGCCCCGCAGCCCGTGATCACCAAGGATAACGTCACCATGCAGATCGACACCGTCATCTACTTCCAGATCACCGACCCCAAGCTGTACACCTACGGCGTGGAGCACCCCATGAACGCCATTGAGAATCTGACGGCCACCACCCTGCGCAACATCATCGGCGACATGGAGCTGGACCAGTCTCTGACCAGCCGTGACATCATCAACTCCCGGATGCGGGCCATCCTGGACGAGGCCACGGACCCCTGGGGCATCAAGGTCAACCGGGTGGAGCTGAAGAACATCATCCCGCCCAAGGAGATCCAGAACGCCATGGAGAAGCAGATGAAGGCGGAGCGCGAGCGCCGTGAGTCCATCCTCCAGGCCGAGGGTACCAAGCAGTCTCAGATCCTGGTGGCCGAGGGCGAGAAGCAGTCCGCCATCCTGCGGGCCGACGCCGAGAAGCAGGCCGCCATTTTGAAGGCCCAGGGCGAGAAGGAGGCCCGCATCATGGCCGCCGAGGCCGAGGCCCAGGCCATCATGCAGGTGCAGAAGGCTATGGCCGACTCCCTGAAGCTGCTGAACGAGGCGGCGCCCAACGACCAGGTGGTGAAGTTGAAGGCCCTGGAGGCCATGCAGAAGGTGGCGGACGGAAAGGCCACCAAGATCATCATTCCCAGCGAGCTGCAGGGCCTGGCAGGCCTGGCGGCCAGCGCCAAGACGGTGTTCGATACCGAAGACCCCAAGGCGGAATAAGGAAAAAACCTTTACGGGGCGGCCCAGTCGGGCCGCCCTGTTTTTTTGCGCCGCTCCTCATTGCGGCGGACCAGATACTCCAAATTGTCCCCCGGAGGCTTGCCCGCCGGAGAACTGCCCGCAGGGACGACCTGGTCCTCCCGCCGCTGCTCTGCCCGGCGCTGGGCGGCGAAGCGGTGGCCGCACTTTTCGGCGTAGGCCGCCGCGTCACGGCGGATGGTGTCCGCCATGAAGGAGAAGGCCATCTTGGTCTTTTCGCTCATGCCGGGGTAACGCTCCTCGAAGCCGGTGATGCCGTCCTCGCCGTTGACCTCCTTTTCGCCGCACTCCATCAGTGCCCGGAAGAGGACGCCCAGCTGGTCGTCCGGCAGGTCGGCCACCCGGTGGAAGTTGTCAAAATAGAACAGGATACTGCTGCGTTTCACACTCATAAAAGATTTCCTTTCTCACAGCGGGCAGGCAGTCCCGCCATAGATACAGATAGAGGTACAGATCAGGACAGAGAGACAGAGCTGGGGACAGATAAAGATATAACCCCGGAAAAAGAAATAAAAAAAGAAAATTCTTCAAAAAAAAGGAAAAGCCGCCCCCGGCAGAGGCCGGAGACGGCGGTGACAGTTGTATGATGTTTGTTTTTTAGGAGGAGAGCCCGCTCCCCTCCTGATATCTCTCACAGCCGGGTCACAACGGGAATGACCATGGGGCTGCGCTTGGTGTTTTTGAACAGGTAGCTGCTGACGGCGGATTTGACCGCGCCCTTCAGCTCGCCGTCGTCCCGGCTGCGCTTGCGGGAGACGGACTCGGCGGCGTCCAGGGCAACGTTCTGCAGCTCCTTCATCAGGTCCCCGGACTCCTTCACGTAGATGAAGCCCCGGGTGATGATCTCGGGAGGGGCCAGCAGGGCGCCGTCGTGGCTGGAGATGGGCATCACGACCACCACCATGCCGTCCTCGGCCAGACGCTTGCGGTCCCGCATGACCACGGCACCCACGTCGCCCACGCCCGCGCCGTCCACGTAAATTTCCCCGGCGGGCACGGTGCCGTTGATCTTCAGGGTCTTGGCGGTCATCTCGATGACGGAGCCGTTGTCCGCGATGGCGATGCGGTTGCGCTCCATGCCCATGTCCTGGGCCAGCTGGCTGTGGATCTGGAGCATCCGCTGCTCGCCGTGGAGGGGGACGAAGAAGCGGGGCTTCGTCAGGGCGTGGATGATCTTCAGCTCCTCCTGGCAGGCGTGGCCGGAGACGTGGAGAATGTCGGACTTGTTGTAGACCACCTTCACGCCCTTGCGGAACAGCTCGTTGATGACCCGGCCCACCGTCACCTCGTTGCCGGGGATGGCGGAGGCGGAGATGATCACTTTGTCGCCGGCGCCCAGCTCCACCTGCTTGTGGGTGGAGAAGGCCATGCGGTACAGGGCGCTCATCTCCTCGCCCTGGCTGCCGGTGGTGACAATCACTTGCTTGTTCTTGGGCAGGCCCTTGAGCTTGTTGATGTCCATGAGGGTGTTTTTGGGCACCTTCATGTAGCCCAGCTCCGTGGAGACCTTCATCATGTTCTCCATGCTGCGGCCGGTGACGGCCACCTTCCGCCCGCACTGGGCGGCGGCGTCCAGCACCTGCTGGATGCGGTGGACGTTGGAGGCGAAGGTGGTGACGAT
>CAMFAL010000062.1 GCA_945948185.1 uncultured Clostridia bacterium
TGTCCTTCTGGCCGGAGCGGACACAGCCGTCATCCAGCTCGTTGGCCAGGATCACATCGAAGGGCCTGACCTCCGGGCAGTTCTCCAGAAAGTCGCCCAGCTCCACCAGGTGCACGCCGCGCTCCATGTTGAATACCAGAACCCCCATGGAATCCGGCGTCTTTTCGGGAGCGGCGGCAATGTTGTGAATCTCCGCCTGGGAAAACTGGGGGATCATGGCCATGACCTCCTCCTGGGAGGTGTGGTCCAGCAGCACGCCAAGGCGCTGGCGTTCGTCATTGGGAAGTCCGTTCATAGGATGGAGTCCTCCTTTATTTCTAGGTTCGCTTCTTGACACAGGTGGAGCGGATGATAAGCTCCGGCTCCAGAATATCCGCCGTATATGCCTCGGAGCCGCCGATCTTCTCCAGCAGCCGCTCCACCGCTATCTGTCCCTGCCGGTACTTATGCTGGGAGACGGTAGTCAGGTGGATGCGCGGCAGCGCCCCGAAGGCGATGTTGTCATATCCCACCATGGACAGGTCCTCCGGAATGCGGATGCCCCGTTCCTCCGCAGCCTCCATCACCTTCAAGGCGGTCATGTCTGAGTAGGCGAAGATGGCATCCGGCAGGGAGCCCTTCAGCAATTCCAGGGCGGTCTCATAGCTCCACTGGCGCATAAGGGTCACATCGGGAGGTGCGGGCAGCTCACGGCCCTCCAGGCCCGCCTCCGCCAGCGCCCGGCGGAAGCCCCGGATGCGCCGCTCCCGGGTACGGGAGGTGGTGCGCCCCCCTAAAAACAGAATATCCCGGTGGCCCAGGCGAATGAGATACCGTGCAGCGGCATAGGCACCGGCTTCATTGTCCGTCATCACATAGCTGCAATTGCCGTCGTGGTTGGCCCCCAGGTAAACGCAGGGCAGCCCACTCAGAACTTCCCGGCCACGAAGATGGCTCTCCGGGGAGACCGGATTCACCAGGATGCCGTCCACCTGACGGGCCATCAGGTTCTCGATGGCCCGCAGTTCCCGCTCCTCCTTGCGGAGGGAATTGCTCAGAAACACCCGATAGCCATGGGCTGCGGCGGTCTCCTCGATGGCGGTGGCCATGCCGGAAAAATAGGGGTTGGAGATATCAGGCAGCACCAAGCCGATGGTGTTGGTGGCGTGGCCGGCCAGTCCCCGTGCCGCCGCGTTGGGCACATAGCCCAGCTGGGCGCAGGCGGACCGGACCCGTTCCTTGGTCTCGTCACTGATCTCCGGACGGTCATCCAGTGCCCGGGAAACCGTGGCGGCGCTGACGCCCGCCAGGGCCGCCACATCCTTAATAGTCGCTCTCTTCTTCATCTTCGTCGTCCTCATAAAGCAGCATGGCTTCCTCCTGAGCGGAGCGGGACGCGGCGGCGGAGCAGTCCGCCTGCAGGCCGAACATGGCCTCTTCCGCCGTGGCCGGAGTCTCCGGCACGGGGGCCTCGCCGGGCTGGGTCGCTACGGAAGGTTCCATCCGGCCGGGGTTTTTGGACGCCTCTTTTTCCACGGCCTCCCGCAGTTCTTCGGCTATGGTCTTTCTATGATTCAGCGCGGGGTTGGCGCGCTTCATTTTCAGGTAAATAGGCCACGTCACGGCATTGCCCACCAGCACGGGGGCCAGGCCGTAGAGCGTGATGATATACAGCATCAGGGGCCGGGCGTCCTCCTCCAGCAGGAAGGCCACGGCGTAAAAAACAAGCAGCAGCACAGCCAGGCCCAGAAAGCCGTAAGGGGCCACCCGCTTGTCCTTCAGCAGGAACAGCAGGCAGCAGACCGCCGTGCCCAGCACGGCAATGATGAGGGCATGGACCGTTACTGTGGCGGCAGCGCTGCCCAGAGAAACGGCATCATGGAGGGGCTTCGCCAAAAAAGCGTACAGCAGGCCGAAAACGGCCATATCCAGCAGGGCCGCGCCAAAGGCGGCCAGGGCCAGGGGACTTTTTCTCCGGTTAAAACGGTCAATAAAAAAACTCATAACAGGCTCCTTGTGAGCGGCAGATCATAGCGGGAAACAAGAGGAGAGCGGCGGGCGGGGAATCCGCCCGCCGCTTGGTGGCTTACACGTCAGTCAGGCTGAACGGGCTTAGCCCAGCTTCTGCCAGAAATCGCGCACGATGTTGTAGTTCACATAGATCTCGTTGGCGTCGAAGGGGGCCACGTTGATCTCGGAATAGGGAGTGGAACCATCAGCGGGGGTAATGTCGTCACGGACAGGCCAGCCGCCCAGGGTGTTGAAGGGCTTGTAGCCGGAGGTATCGCCGTCGACGCCGCCCATCATGAAGCGGACCAGCAGCTTGGCAGCGGCGGGATGCTCGCAGCCTTCCACGATGTACAGGGTGTTGACAGCGGGGATACCGGTGTCGGGCTCCAGATTCACAGGAGCGAAGACCCAGCCGTTCTCCTCAGCCTTACGCAGCTTGGAGGAAGCACAGAAGCCAACCGGGGGATCCTTCTGGCCGGGAGTACCGACGGACTCGGCGATCTCGTCAGAGGAGGCGGTGAAGATGGGCTCGTTGGCATGCAGGCGCTTCAGGAACTCATAGCCGGCGTTCTCGCAGTCGTCGGACAGCTTCAGCTCTTCGCCGTACAGGTTTTTATAGGCCTCGGCCAGACGGTCGGGCTCCTCACCCACGCAGAAGCCGGTGATCCAGGAACCCCAGGACAGGTTGTCCAGAGGATTCTGCATCATGATCTTGCCCTTCCACTGGGGCTCGGTCAGCTGCCAGATGTTGGTAATCGGAGAGCCATCGGGATAGGCCTCGGTGTTGTAGAAGAGCTGGGTCAGCTCAATGTACAGGGGAGTGGCGGTAGCAGTGTACTCGGGGTCGATGTGGGAGAAGATGTCGGCGGGCTGGAAGTTGTAGAACTTGCCGCCCTGGACATACTCGATGTACATGGAGCCGTCCTGGTCCTTGATGTGGACCACGTCGGCCACGTGCTGACCGGCGTCGTACTCACGGGTGACCTTCTCCAGCAGCTCGTTGGTGGAGATGTCGAAGGGCACGCACTCCAGGCCGGGATACTTGGCCATAAAGGCGTCGGCAACCTTGGTGCAGCGGGAGGAGATGGAGTACAGGGTCACGGTAGCGCCTTCCTCCAGGGCTCTCTGGTACAGTTCCTCGTCGGTCTCGTCGGTGTTGTAAATACCGGACTTCTGCTCCCACTCGGTCAGATTGGACTCAGCGGGGGTCTCGGCGGGTTGCTCGGACTGGGCGGGGGTCTCGGCGGGCTTTTCCTCGGTCTTCTTGCCGCCGCAGGCGGTCAGGCTGAGGAGCATAACCACGGCCATCAGTGCGGCCAGCCAGTTCTTGTGCTTGAACATTTCCTTTTCCTCCTTGATTTCTTCCTTTTTATTTCGTGCGGCATCCGCCGCAGGGGATACAATCTCAGACGCAGTACTTGATGAGGTTCTCGGTGTTGGTGTCGAACACGTTGATCTTCTTGGGGTTGAAGCCCAGATAAACCGTTTCGTCGCTGTTGTAGTGGGTGGAACCCAGCTCCTTGACGGTCAGCATGTCGCCGCCTACCCGGACGGTGACCAGGGTCTCGGAACCGGCGGGCATGCCGGAGTAGACATGGCCCTCGATGCGGTGCAGGTCGTCGGGGGTGCGGGTGATGCTCAGCTGCTCGGGGCGGATACCCAGGGTCACATCCAGCTTGCCGTTCTGGGGCACGTCGGGGGTCATGTCCGCCCGCTCAAAGGTGATCTGGCCCACAGAGCTCTCAGTGGTCATACCGGCGGCATCCACCGTGGCGGTGCCCTTGACGAAGTTGATGCTGGGGTTGCCGATGAAGTCGGCGGTATAGAGGTTGCAGGGGTTGTCGTACAACTCCAGGGGCGGCGCCACCTGGACCAGTTCTCCCTTGCGGAACAGGGCGATCTTGGTGGACATGGTCAGGGCCTCCACCTGGTCGTGGGTCACGTAGATGATGGTGGTGCCGGTCTCGTGGTGCAGGCGCTTCAGCTCGGCCCGCATATCCACGCGGAGCTTGGCGTCCAGGTTACTAAGGGGCTCGTCCAGCAGCAGCAGGCGGGGCTCGGACACGATGGCACGGGCGATGGCCACACGCTGCTGCTGGCCGCCGGACAGCTCGGTGGGATAACGCTTGGCGTACTCGCCGATCTGCATCCGCTCCAGGGCACTGGCCACCTTTTTCTCGATGACGTCGTTGGCTTCCTTGCGGATCTTCAGGCCGAAGGCCACGTTGTCATACACGGTCATGTGGGGCCACAGGGCATAAGACTGGAACACCAGGTTCAGATTCCGCTTGCTGGGAGGGGCAAAATAGGCCTCGGTAGCGTTGACCATTTCCTTGCCGTCCATGTAAATGAAGCCGTTCTGGGGCTTTTCCAGGCCGGAGACCACACGCAGGGTGGTGGTCTTGCCGCAGCCGGAGGGGCCCAGCAGGGTCATGAAGTCGCCGTCCTCGATGGTCAGGTTCAGATCCTTCAGGACGTGGTTCTTGCCGTAAAATTTATCAACATTCGTCAGTACGATCTTGCTCATAATTGTTTTCGTCTCCTTTCTGTTCTCAGCCGGCCATACTCTTGGCTAGGTCGGCGTCTCCGAAGATGTTAGCCAGCGCGTACACCAGGAACACGATGGAGAACATCACGATGGCCACGCAGTTGGATGCCTGGGGGCAGTTCTGGTTCTGATACTGGAACGCCAGGTAAGGCAGCGTGGAGGTCTTGGGGGTCATGATCAGGATGATCAGGTCCAGTTCCTTCATAATGGAGACGAAGATCAGCATGAAGCCGGAGATGAAGCCGCCCTTGGACAGGGGGAACACGATCTTCACAAAGCGCTTGAAGAAGCCGGCGCCCTCGATGGTGGCAGCCTCCTCCAGCTCACCGCTGATCTGCAGCATGTTGGAGGTGCCGGCACGGGAGGCGAAGGGCAGGTGCTTGACCACGGAGGTCAGCGTCAGCAGGGCGAAGGTGCCGTACAGGGCGGGAATCAGCTCCACGCCGAACAGGCTCTGGGGCTTGGAGAACATGGAGAGGTAGATGCCGCCGAAGGCCACGGAGGGGATCAGGTAGGGGATAAACACCAGCTGCTCCACCAGCCGGCCATGGAACTTGCCGCGGCCCTTGGCGCAGATGTAGCCAAGCATCTGGCCAAAGATGGTGCCGAACACACCGTTGACGAAGGTCAGCTTCAGGGAGTTCCACAGGGACAGCTTGAAGTTGCCGTTCTTGAAGATGCCCGGAACACCCTCCATGATATTGGGGTCGCCCTCACCTATCCAATAATACAGCGTAAAGTTGGACAGTGAGTAGGTGCCCTCCTTCAGCATGCAGCTCTCAATGATCAGAATGACCACCGGCATGATGATGCCGACGATGAAGAAGATGAACAGGATTACGGTAATAATAGGCTTCCAGCCGGCCAGGCCGATGGGAGTGGACCGGCCGCCCTTGCCGCCCACGGTGGCGTAGGACTTCCGGGTGCCGATGAGCTTCTGATTGATGAACACCGACAAAGAGGCGATGCAGATCATCAGGATAGCCATGGCGAAGGCCGTCTGGGTGTTCTGGGACTTGCTGTTGGAGTACAGCTCACTGGACAGGGTCCGGAAGCTGACGGGAGCGCCCAGATAATTGATGGTGCCGAAGGTGCCGATGGCCTTGGAGAACGTCAGAATGACGGCAGACAGCATGGCGGGCAGCACCAGAGGCAGGGTGATCTTCCGCAGAATGAGGGTCTTGCTGGCGCCCTGGATCTCGCCCATTTCCTCCAGTTCGGAGTTGATGGAATTCAGCGCCGCAGAAACCAGCAGGTATGTATAGGCGTAATAGTGCAGCGTCAGCACGATGATGATGGCAATGCGGCCATAGGCAATGGGAGAGAGTATCCGCTCGATTACTTCATTGGAGATGCCTGCGTTCATCATCATGGATGCCACAAAGCCCGGCGCACCGCCGACACGGGGCGTCTTGAACATGGAGAGCCAGGCCTGGGACTTCACCCAGGAGGGGATCATATAGGGGATGATGACCGCCAGGGAGAAGAACGGCTTGAAGGGCAGGTCACTGCGGACCATGAGCCACGCCAGACAGGAGCCCAGGGCGATGGCGCAGACAGACACGCCGAAGCCGATGGTCAGGGAGTTCAGCAGAGGCTTTACCAGCAGGTTCCAGCTCAGGTCGCTGGCCAGCAGCCGCTGCCAATAATAAAAGGTAAATTTGCCCACATCCTCCATGGTTCCTCCGGTTGCCCGCAGGTCTCGCTGGGAGAGCTGGAAGGTGGTGGCCAGCATATCCAGCAGGGGAAGAACGATCAGGTAAGCCAGCAGGATAATGGCGATCAGCACGATCACATTGTACGGATTAGTGACCACTGCTTTGATCTGATTTTTCAGCCGCCGGGATCTGGAGTAGTTTTGCTCGTGTTGCTTCATTGCGTGGAGACACCCTCTCTCTTTCCTGGATTTCTACCGAAAGCACAGCCATACAAAACGACGAGTTATGCAAACGTTTTCGGCTTTCTGGCTTTACATTAGCATTATTTATAAAGAATTGTCAAGGCTTTCATTACATTTTTCACATTAAACACTATATGTCATTCCTTTTTTTGTTTAAAATAGACAATATTCCTTCGGTTCTATTTTTGTTATAATAGCGTCAGCAAAAGCGATTTCAGCCAGTTTTTATCTGGTTTCTCTTGCAAAATTGCCTGATCTTTTTAAAATATTTCCCGTTTCCCCCCGTATGGCACGCTCAGGTATTTCCGTTGTCCCCAAAACTAATGCAAACGTTACCAATTATTATGGAAGGAGGTCCGCTCATGCGGCGTGTGACCATCAAGGATATCGCCCGGATGGCGGGAGTTTCCGTGACCACCGTCTCCCGGGCCCTGAACAACGCCCCGGAGATCAGCCCAGAGACCCGGGAGCGGATCCTGGAGCTCTGCCGGGAAGAGGGCTACCGCACCAACCTGCTGGCCCGGAGCCTAATCTCCAGCCGCACCAACGTTATCGGCGTCATCCTGTCGGACATCTCCGGCCCCTTCCACGCCTCCCTGGCCCTGCACATCGAAACCTGCGCTGCACAGCTTGGCTATCAGGTCATGCTGTGCAGCGGGCAGCCCGGTTCGGACCGCATCGACCAGCTCTTTGACCTTCTCATCAGCCAGGGAGTGGACGGTATTCTGCTGACAAGCGCCAGCAACAGCGCCATTCCTCTGCTGGAGCGCTACCAGTCCACGGTGCCCACGGTTTTGATCGGCGCCACCTTCGCCCCAGTGTCCTCCTCTATGCGCATCAACTCCGTCTGCACAGATAACTATGTAGGCGGTCAGATGGCCGCTCGATATCTCCACAGTCTGGGGCACCGGCAAGTGGCCTATCTGGGCGTGCGCCAGGGCAGTGACACCCATCTGCTGCGTCACCGGGGTTTCCTGGACGCGGCGGCGGAACTGGATATGACGGTGGATACCGTCTGGAACCCCGCCAGCCACTCCACCTCTGAAAGCGGCTACCAGATGGGCCGGCGCTTCTTTTTAAAGCCTTTCTCCCACACGGCGGTGTTCGCCGTCTCGGACCTGGTGGCCCTGGGCATTATGCAGGCGGCCGACGAGCTGGGCATCGCCATTCCGGAGCAGCTTTCTCTTCTGGGCTTCGACAACATCGACTACGCCTCCCTGCCCAAGATCCGGCTGACCACCATCTCCCAGCGGACAGAGGCTTTGGCCGGTGCCAGCGTGCGGCTGCTGACGGAGCTGATCCGGCAAAGCGACGGGATGGAATTCACCCAGTGCCTATTGACGCCGGAACTGATCCAGCGGGATACCTGCCGTGAAATTTGCACGGAACACAAGGCAGCCGTTCAGAAGAGCAGCCGCAGGTCATATCTCAGGTGATCATCTGCGTGCCGCAGCCGTCCGGCCGGAAGCTGGGTGAATCCAAATGCATTCCGAAGTGAAAAACATGGGACCGGATTTGAAAATCCGGTCCCATCAGACTGTCAAAGAACACCAGTTCTCAAAAAGCGAGAACTGGTGTTTTAGCA
>CAMFAL010000063.1 GCA_945948185.1 uncultured Clostridia bacterium
CAGGAACATCTTGTTGTTCTTGCCGATGTTGCCCAGCCAGGTAGCCACAGCCAGCAGGCCCAGAGCGGCCAGCAGCTGGTTGGCGGAGCCAAACAGAGCCCAGATCTTGCCATAGCCGTTCAGGCCCAGCAGCACACCCAGGATGACGGTGATGCCGGTGGCAACATACATGTTGGACATAACCTTCTTGAAGCCGGTGACGTTCTCGGGAGTCTCACCCTTGGAACCATCCAGCCAGAACTCCTGGAACATGAAGCGAGCCAGACGGGTGGCGGTATCCAGAGAGGTCAGGCAGAAGGAGGAATAGGTCAGGACCAGCAGGGTGTACAGCACGCTGTACACGGCACCATGGCTGGGATCGATCATACCAGCGATACCGCCGCCGAACAGGACGGTGGGGCCCACGCCGATGTCGCCGCCGTTGGCATTGGCAAAGCCAGCCACAGCGCAGAGGACCAGAACAGCCAGGACGCACTCCAGCAGCATGCCGCCGTAAGCGATGGGCTTCGCGTCAGTTTCCTTGTCCAACTGCTTGGAAGTGGTACCAGAGGAAACCAGAGAATGGAAACCAGAGATAGCACCGCAGGCAATGGTGGTGAACAGGACGGGGAACACGGGGGTGGTGCAGGTCTCAGCCTGGACCACGGGCAGGCTTGCCATAGAGGGATGGCCGACAAACACGGCGATAACAGCCAGGGCCAGCATGGCGTACAGCAGGAAGGAGCTCAGGTAGTCACGGGGCTGCAGCAGAATCCACACAGGCGTGACAGAGGCGATGGCGATGTACAGGCCGCAGATCCACATCCAGGTCTTGGTGGACAGATAGATGGGATGGAAGACCATGCCGATGGCAATGATGGCCACGATGGCCAGAACGCCGATCACAGAAGCAATGCCCATGGGAGCATTGCGGCGATAGACGCAGAAGCCGAAGATGATGGCGATCACGATGAACAGCAGAGAGACCATGGCCACGCGGGCATTGCTCTCAGAAGCCACGAGATCCACAGCGCCAGCCTCAGTGAAGGTGGCACCGAAGGTGCCGGCCACGATGGAGGCGAAGGCAGCCACGACCAGGATCAGAGTCAGGTAAGCGAAGGTCAGGAACAGCATCTTGGCCCGCTTGCTCATGTTCTCGGAGATGATCTCACCGATGGAACGGCCGCCGTGACGGACGGAAGCGAACAGGGCGCCGAAGTCATGGACGCCGCCGAAGAAGATACCGCCGATGACGATCCATGCCAGACAGGGAAGCCAACCGAAGCCCAGCTTCAGAGCGGAGATGGGTCCGGTGATGGGGCCGGCGCCGGCGATGGAGGAGAAATGATGGCCCATCAGGACAGGGGCCGGAGCAGGAACATAGTCGATACCATCCTGCATGGTATGTGCGGGTGTTTCTTCCTTGAGCTCACCGACGCCCCACTGCTTGCACAGCCAGCGGCCATAGAAAATATAACCGCATGCCAGCAGAGCAACGCCAATGATGAGAACTACTACACCATTCATTGATATACTCTCCCTTCTTATTTTTCCTTAGAGAGGAAGTTCCTCTCCAGGAGCTTGCGTGCTTCCTTGCCGGCTGGATTGGAAAGGAAGCTGTTTGTTGAGATTTCCATTGCTGCTATGTGATACTCCATCCAGCCATGGAGTGCCAGCCGAAAGTTTTTACGGAAGCGGGTCTTTTTAATGAGTTTCTTCGCCTCCGGGTCAATGGTGTCCGCCAGGATCACCAGGGTCACAAAGGAGGACATATGCTCCCTGTTGGGCTTGATATGGCTCATGCCCGCCTCTCTGGACACGTTGATCTGCTTCTGCAGCGTTGCGGCATCCAAATGTTCCGTCAGATAAAAATAGACGTATTCGTGGTTTTCCACCGCATTGAGCACATGCTTCTTGCTGATGAGGTAATTCTCATCCCGAAGAAAGAAAAATGCCGTTGCGGGAAAACTGCCGCCTTCCACCGTCACATCCCGGGCAATATCGTAGTGATGCGAGTATGCGTTCAGCAGCTTATCTAGCCGTTCCTGCTGGGTCATTTCCATGGGCAGCATTCTCCTCTCCTTCCAAAAAAGGGCATATCCTCACTGTTCAGTCGCTATTATACACGCTCTGTTTGTTTTTGTTAAGGGGGTTCTTCAAAATTTGTGTACAATTTGTGAATAGGCCGTTAAAAATTGTGGATTCTGGTAAACATTTTTTCTCTTTCTCCAAATTCCATCTCCATTTCCACCATTTATAATCGTTTTCCTTTGTACATTTTGCTGTTTTTGCTTCAAAAATCTCTGACTGGTTGTCCCTTCGGCCGAAAAATGGAAAAGCGGCCCTTGAAAAACGCGCTCATTTCAAAGGCCGCTTTTTTTACTTGTGAGAAAAGAGCAGGCTGCCGGAGGGTCAATCCTGCAGGGTGCTGATGAGGTGCTTCATATGGATGCTCATGGCGTGCCGTGCGCCGTCCTCGTCCCGCTTCATCAAGAACTCCAAGATCATCCGGTTGTCGCTGATGGCCACATCCTGCATGTGCTGTCGGTTCTGGGAAATCTGGAGGATCTCGTTGACAGCACTGTTGATGATGGGATACAGCCGCCGCATATACTCATTGTGGGAAGCCTTGATGATGGCCCAGTGGAACTCCTGGTCCGCCAGGGGCCAGTCGCCGCCCTCGGCGGCAATGCGCTCCACCCGCCGGGCCCGCTTTTCGATCTGGGCCAGCTCATCATCCGTGGCCCGCAGGCAGGCCAGGGCCACGGTGGCTGGTTCAAAAATCAACCGCATCTCAAAGAGGTCCTTGGCCCGGACCCGGGACCGCAGCCCCGCCAGGCTGGTCAAATCCAGCCCCGCCGCCGGAAGCTCCTCCGCCACAAAGGTACCCTTGCCCCGGCGAATCTCCAGCACACCCTGGGCCACCAGGAAGGAGATGGCCTCCCGCAGGGTAGTGCGGCTGACCTTCAATTCCCCGCTGAGGTCATTTTCGTTGGGCAGCTTGCTGCCCGGGGCATACCGCCGCTCGTCCACAATCATCTCATACAGCCGGTCGGAGGTCTGCTCCGACAGCTTCGCTTTCTTCATTTCCGCCATAAGGTTCCCTCCCGTCAGGAGCTTTTCGTTTCTTTTAGAATAATATACCGACTTTTTCTCGAAAAAACAAGGCCCCTCTTGACATCACATGTTTCGAGATGTACAATGACATCATACCACGTATTAAGAAATAATACAACATTGTTTTTGGGAGGTGGCTGACACTTGCTTACCACATCATTTTGCCCCCACCGCCTCTCCATTGTCACCGGCCACTACGGTACCGGCAAAACAGAATTTGCGGTAAATCTGGCCCTGGCCATGGCCCGGGACGGGGAGCGGGTCATGATGGCGGACCTGGATATCGTCAACCCCTACTTCCGCTCCCGGGAGCGCAGGAATGTCCTCGAGGAAGCCGGCATCCGGCTGATCTCCTCCTCCCAGGCCTGCTCCGACGCGGATGTGCCCGCCCTGCCGGCGGAGCTGCTGACCATTCTGGAGGACCGGACGGTCCGGGGCATCCTGGACATCGGCGGCGATCCCGTGGGCGCCCGGGTGCTGGCCCGGTTCCAGCCCAGGATCGTCATGGAGGATTACCAGCTGATCTACGTGCTGAACGCCAACCGGCCGGAGGTACGGGAGCCGGAGAACGCCATCGCCTACCTCCGGGGTATCGAGGCCACCACCGGCCTCATCTGCACCGGCATCGTCAACAACACCCACCTGTGCGGAGAAACCACCGAAGAGGAAATCCGCAAGGGCGCGGCCCTGGCTGCGGAGGTCTCCCGGGAGACCGGCATCCCGGTGCTGTGCCACGTGGCGGAGGAGAAATTTATCCCAAGCCTGTCTGATCTTTCGGGAACCGTGTTTCCGATCACCATTCAAATGAAAAAGCCGTGGGAATGACCACGCAAAAGGGGAAGGAGGACCACATCACCATGAGCGCGAAAGTTACATTCAATTCCGACCGCTGTAAGGGGTGCGAGCTGTGCACCACCGTGTGTCCCAAGCACATTGTCGTCATCGACATGGAGGCCATCAACCGCAAAGGCTATCACCCCGCCACCGTGTCGGACATGGAGCAGTGCATCGGCTGTGCCAGCTGCGCCAAGATCTGCCCGGATTCCATCATCACCGTGGAAAAATTCTGAAGAAGGAGGTTATTCACCATGGCAAAGGAATTGTGGAAGGGTAATGAAGCCATCGCCGAGGCTGCCATCCGCGCCGGCTGCGACTGCTTCTTCGGTTATCCCATCACACCCCAGAGCGAAGTCCCCGAGTACATGTCCGTGCACCTGCCCAAGGCGGGCGGTGTGTTCGTCCAGTCCGAATCCGAGGTGGCGGCCATCAACATGGTCTATGGCGCTGCCGGCGCCGGCATGCGGGCCATGACCTCCTCCTCCTCTCCCGGCATCAGCTTGAAGCAGGAGGGCATTACATACCTGGCAGGCGCGGAGCTGCCCGCCGTCATCATCAACTGCATGCGCGGCGGTCCCGGCCTGGGCACCATCCAGCCCGGCCAGGGCGATTATTTCCAGGCCACCCGCGGCGGCGGCAACGGTGACTACCGCACTGTGGTCCTGGCTCCCTCCAACGTACAGGAAACCGTGGACTTCGTCCAGGAGGCCTTCGACATCGCCGACCTGTACCGCAACCCCGTCATGGTACTCTGCGACGGCCTGATCGGCCAGATGATGGAGCCCATTGAGTGGCGGCCTGTGCCCAAGCGGGACCTGCCTCCCAAGGACTGGGCGGCCAATGGCCGGATGGGCCGGGAGAATCAAAACTCCATCACCTCCATCTTCCTGGACGCGGAGGAATGCGAGGCCCACAATGACCGTCTGACCGCCAAGTACGCCGAGATGGAGGAAAAGGAAGTCCGCTGGGAGGAAATCCAGTGCGAGGACGCCGAGGTTCTCATTACCGCTTACGGCACACCTGCCCGTATCGCCCTGACCGCTCTGGAAACCCTGCGGGCCGAGGGCATCAAGGCCGGCCTGTTCCGCCCCATCACCCTGTGGCCCTTCCCCGAGAAGGCGCTGCACACGCTGGCGGGCAAAGATCACATCAAGGCGATTCTGGACGTGGAGATGAGCACCACCGGCCAGATGCTGGACGATGTCCGGCTGGCCGTGGAGGGCCAGAAGCCCATCAGCTATCTGGGCCACGCCGGCGGCATCATGCCCACCGTGGAAGAAATGATCGAATGGGCCAGAGAGGCCTTGAAGGAGGTCAAGTGATATGGCGATCGTATATCAGAAGTCCGCTGGACTGACCGACAAGGGACTGCACTACTGCCCCGGCTGCCACCACGGCATTATCCACAAGCTGGTGGCGGAATCCCTGGTGGAGCTGGGACTGCTGGACGGCGCCATCGGCGTCTGCCCCGTGGGCTGCTCCGTATTTGCCTACAA
The DNA here is from genome assembly GCA_945948185.1 of uncultured Clostridia bacterium. Taxonomy (GTDB): domain Bacteria; phylum Bacillota; class Clostridia; order Oscillospirales; family Oscillospiraceae; genus Oscillibacter. The sequence goes on from CAMFAL010000063.1 coordinate 5,430, forward strand.
ATACTTCTCCTGTGACATGATGGAGGCCTCCCATGGCCGCGCCCCCGCCGTTGCCACCGGCATCAAGCGCACCCATCCCAACCAGGCCGTATTCACCTACCAGGGTGACGGCGACCTGGCCTCCATCGGCGCTGCCGAGATCGTTCACGCTGCCATGCGCGGTGAGAAGTTCACCACCATTTTCGTCAACAACGCCATTTATGGCATGACCGGCGGCCAGATGGCCCCCACCACCCTGATCGGCCAGCGGGCCACCACCTGCCAGAGCGGCCGTACCGTGGAGCAGGCCGGTATGCCCATCCGCGTGGCCGAGATGCTCTCCACCCTAGACGGCTGCGTCTACGCCGAGCGTGTCTGTGTCACCGACATCGCCAACCTCAACAAGGCCAAGAAGGCCATCAAGACGGCGTTCCAGAAGCAGATGGCCGGCGAGGGCTTCACCTTTGTGGAGGTCCTGTCCACCTGTCCCACCAACTGGGGCATGACGCCGCTGAAGGCTAACCAGTGGCTGAAGGAGAACATGGCTGCGTATTATCCTCTGGGCGTCATCAAGGATAAGCCGATCAGTGCGGAGGTGAAATAAGATGAAGAAGCAGATCATCATTTCCGGTTTTGGCGGCCAGGGCGGCCTGGCCATCGGCAAAAACCTGGCGGAGGCCGGTATGGACGAGGGCCTGAACGTCACTTGGGCTCCCTCCTACGGTCCTGAGATGCGCGGCGGCACCGCCAACTGCTCCGTGGTCCTCTCCGATAAGCCCGTGGGCTCCCCCGTGTTCGCCCGCTGCACGGAGCTGATCGCGCTGAATGAGCCCTCCCTCATCAAGTTCGAGGAGGGCGTCCTCCCCGGCGGCACGGTCTTTGTCAATAGCGACGTGGTCACCGACAAGGTGTCCCGTTCCGATCTGTCCGCTTACTACATCCCCTGCTCCAAGATCGCCGACGAGGTGGGCAACCCCAAGGTGGGCAACATGGTCATGCTGGGCGCCTACGTGGCGGCCACCAAGGTCCTGAAGCCCGAGACCATCGAGAAGATGATCGAGACTATGTTTGCCGGTCCCAAGGCCAAGTTCATTCCCCTGAACATCGAGGCCTTCCGCCGCGGCATGGCCTGCATCCAGTAACGCACTCCTTCCTTACCAAAACACTCGGCGGGCCGGTACAAGCCGGCCCGCCGGCTCTCCCACCGACATTTTGCGCCGTGGCTGTTCTCTTCAGAAACACAGGTGCCCGTTCCTCACGCATTCTGTGCATTTTGCCGCTTGACTTTGCACAGTCATCAGCGTATAAAGGTAATAAGATTGGCGAACTGTTACCGTGCTGTCGCGGAACACGCCACGGAAGTCTGACTTTCGCCTCTCCCACGGTGTGGGACTGCGCGGAAGTCTTTTTTCTTAAATTCAAATCACATGTAGATAAGGAGAGTTTGAAATGCTGGATATCAAGATCACCAAAACCACCGCTCCAAAGGAAAAGCCTGTGGACAGCCCCAAGATGAGCTTCGGCAAGACCTTCAGTGACCACATGTTCCTGATGGACTACAACCCGGAGCAGGGCTGGCACGATGCCCGCATCGTCCCCTACGCGCCCTTCCAGCTGGACCCCGCCTGCGTGGTGTTCCACTATGCCCAGGAGCTGTTTGAGGGCATGAAGGCCTACCGCAGCGTGGACAACACCATCCAGCTGTTCCGCCCCGAGTGCAACGGCGCCCGTATGCAGGACTCCTCTGAGCGTATGTGCATCCCCAAGATCCCCGTGGAGGACTATGTCCAGGCCGTCAAGGCCCTGGTGGAAGTGGATAAGGACTGGGTCCCTCACAGCGAGGGCACCTCCCTGTACATCCGTCCCTTCGTCATCGCCACCGACGTGGGCATGGGCGTTCACGCCAGCCACAACTACACCTTCTGCATCATCTGCTCTCCCTCCGGTGCCTACTATGCCGAAGGCATTGACCCCGTCCGCATCTACGTGGAAGATGAGTACATCCGTGCCGCTCCCGGCCTGACCGGCTTCACCAAGTGCGGCGGTAACTACGCCGCTTCCATCCTGGCCGGCGCACTGGCTGAGAAGAAGGGCTTTGCCCAGGTTCTGTGGCTGGACGGCGTGGAGAAGAAGTATGTTGAGGAAGTCGGCTCCATGAACATCATGTTCAAGATCGACGGCAAGATCTACACCGCCGCCTGCACCGGCACCGTGCTGCCCGGTGTCACCCGCCGCAGCTGCATCGAGCTGCTGAAGGACTGGGGCTATGAGGTCATCGAGGGCAAGCTGGCCATCGCCGATGTCATGAAGGCCGGCCACGAGGGCCGTCTGGAAGAGGTCTTCGGCACCGGCACCGCCGCCGTGGTCTCTCCCGTCAAGGAGC
>CAMFAL010000064.1 GCA_945948185.1 uncultured Clostridia bacterium
GCCCTGCGCTGCACCGGCGCCGAGTGCCCGGCCCAGCTGCTGCGGAACATCACCCACTTTGCCAGCCGGGACGCCATGGACATTGAGGGCCTTGGCCCCGCCGTGGTGCAGCAGCTGGTGGACAGCGGTCTGATCCGTAATGCCGCTGACCTTTACAGCCTGCACGCCGCAGATGTTGCCCAGCTGGACCGCATGGGCGCCAAGTCGGCGGAGAATCTGATCCGGGCCATTGAGAAGTCCAAGGCCAACGACCTGAGCAAGCTGATTTACGGCCTGGGTATCCGCCAGGTGGGCGAGAAGGCCGCCAAGGTGCTGGCTTCTCATTTCCGCACCTTCGACGCCCTGGACGCCGCCACGGCCGAAGAACTGACGGAGATCGACGACGTGGGCGCCATCACCGCCCGGTGCATCGTGGACTATCTGGCCCAGCCCCAGTCCCGGGACCTGATCAACCGCCTGAAGGCCGCCGGGGTCAACATGGAGAGCACGGCGCAGCTGGTGGATGGCCGCTTCGCCGGGATGACTTTTGTCCTCACCGGCACTTTGACCCGCTTTGACCGCAAGACCGCCCAGGGCCTCATTGAGGAGCGAGGCGGCAAGGCGGCGGGCTCCGTCAGCAAAAAGACCACCTACGTGGTAGCGGGCGAGGCCGCAGGCAGCAAGCTCAAAAAAGCTCAGGAGCTGAACATCCCCGTTTTGACGGAGGATGAATTTGCAAAAATGCTGGAATGAAAAGGGGGATTGCCCCCTTTTTGTTCTGCCGGAGAAATTTTATGAGAGAAGAGACATTTTATATTAACCGGATTCCGGCTGTGCTTTACGGCGCGCCGTCGGACCGGGTGTGGCTGTTCCTCCACGGCAAATGCGGCTGCAAGGAGGAAGGACTTGATTTTGCAGAATTGCTCTGCCCCAAAGGATGGCAAGTACTATCCATTGACATGCCGGAGCATGGTGAGCGGCAGGGAGGACCGGAGAAGCTGGTGCCCTGGCAAGTGCTGCCGGAGCTGGAAGCGGTAATTTCTTACGTCCGGAACCGATGGGGGCAGGTGTCGCTGCGGGCCAACAGCATTGGCGCCTGGTTCGCCATGCAGGCCTTTGCCAAAACGCCGCCCCTCCGCAGCCTGCTGGTGTCGCCCATTCTGGACATGGCGGAGCTGATCCGCAGCATGATGGGCTGGGCCGGTGTGACGGAGGCGGACCTGGAGGCCAGGGGAGAGATCCCGACAGCTTTCGGAGAGACCCTGTCCTGGCGCTATTGGCAGTATGCTCTGGACCACCCCATCATCCGGTGGGACAGCCCAACCGCTATTTTATACGGCGGCACGGACAACCTGACTCCCCGCTCCACGGCAGAGACCTTTGCCGCCCGGTTTCACGCCAATCTGACCGTTATGGAGGACGGCGAACACTGGTTCCACACCCCGGAGCAGCTGGACGTGCTGTGCCGGTGGACATTGACCAATCTGGAGGAGGACAACCCATGATCCGTCCCATTATGAAGGACCCTATTTTCCTAGCGCAGAAGTCGGCCCCTGCCGCCCCGGAGGACCTGCCGGTGGCGCGGGACCTGCTGGATACCCTGGAGGCCCACAGGGAGGGCTGCGTGGGCATGGCCGCCAACATGATCGGCGTGGCGAAGTGCATCATCGCCTTTGACAACGGCGGGGAATACATGGTCATGTTCAACCCCGAGATCGTGAAGGCCTCGGAGCCCTACGGCGCCGAGGAGGGCTGTCTGTCCCTGGCGGGCACCCGGCAGGCAAAGCGGTACCGCTCCATCAAGGTCCGGTATCAGACGGAGGCGTTCCAGGTGCGGCTAAAGACCTTCACCGGCTGGACAGCCCAGATCATCCAGCACGAGATTGACCACTGTCACGGCATTTTGATCTGAAAAAGTCCGGAAAGACTGCGCATAAAAAAGCCAGGGAGACATTCGTGAGAATGTCTCCCTGATTGTTTGTGCAGCCGGCTCAATCGCCGATGGCGGGACTGATGACCTTTCCCAGGTTCCAGGTGGTGGCCAGGTGACGGGCCACGGACTGCCGCTCCTCCTCGCTGTGGAAGGGCAGCTCCGCCGTGTGGCAGCCGCAGTCCAGACACTCCACATACAGGCACCAGCCATTCTCCTCCTGAATCAGGCCGGGGCCATGGCACAGGGGGCATTCAAACAGTTCAATATCGTCAAAATCGTGCATGATGGGATACTCCTTTGCGTGTTCTCCCCTGCAGTATATCACGAATGTGGGGAAAGTACAAACAGGATTTCCGCGTTTTCAAAGTTTTTCGGGATGCATCTCCGAAAAACGGACTTGTCTTTGAGAAAAGGACTTTTATAATAAAGGCATCTTATCGGTATCGGGTGGTACCTTGGGGCAAAAGGCCCCACCTGATATTGACCCTGTGGGATCTGGGCATCACGGAGGCAGACATCCCCTAGATGACAGAGAACTGCATGAAGGTCTCTGCCGCCGGCGTGGCCAATAACCCGGTGGTACTGACTCAGGCGGAGATCGCAGAGCTGTACCGCAAGACCATGTAACGAAGAAGGAGAGCCATTCCATGCGTATCATCATTTCCCCGGCCAAGAAAATGAACATGGACACCGACAGCCTGCCTGTCCGGGACCTGCCCCGGTTCCTGGACCGGACGGAGGAGCTGATGGCCCTGCTGCGGGCCATGTCCCCGGAGGACATAAAGGCCCTCTGGAAATGCAACGAGCAGCTTGCCCGGCTGAACGTGGAGCGGCTGGCGGACGTGGACCTACGGATCCAATTGACCCCCGCCATTCTGGCCTACGAGGGCATCCAGTACCAGTACATGGCACCCGGCGTGTTCACCGGGGAGGAGCTGGACTATGTGCAGGAGCATCTCCGCATCCTGTCCGGGTTTTACGGTGTGCTGCGGCCCTTTGACGGCGTGCGGCCCTACCGGTTGGAGATGCAGGCCAGACTGAAAACGCCCAAAGGGAAGGATCTCTATCAATTCTGGGGAGATGCCCTGGCGGCGGAGGTCTTTGGAGAGACGGACTGCGTGGTGAACCTGGCCTCCAAAGAGTACAGCCAGTGCCTGTCCCGGTATGTGCCCTCCGGCGCACGGTTCATCACCTGCGTGTTTGGAGAGCGGAAGGACAGCAAACTCATCGAAAAGGGGACCATGTGCAAAATGGCCCGGGGTGAAATGGTCCGCTATCTGGCGGAAAACCGGGCGGAGGACCCGGAGCGGATGCGGGATTTTGACCGGCTTCAGTACCGTTTTTCCCCGGCGGATTCCAACGAAAATACCTATTTTACTTTATCTCCAGAACTGGTGGTTTATTTCTACGTCTAAAGGCACCAGGTAAATAGCACGGGTGCGGAGTTTCCGCACCCGTGCTATTTTGAAATACGGCCCGAAACTGTTCCGAAAAGCGAGTGAAAGAACGCTGTCACACGTTCTGGACACATCGAGTCCAACTCATTTTTCGTACCACTTCTTTTCCCACCACTGTTTGACGCTCCGGCAGGCGGTCTCACAGTGATACCGGATCCCACGGCTCAGCACCCGGTAGATGCCCCACATCCCGGACTCCACGTCCCAGCGCAGGGAGCCGGAGCGGTAGAGATAGTCGCCGGGGCATTTTGTCCGCTCCGGCTCGATGTTGAACACATTGCCCACGCTGACGGCCCCCTGAATGGGGATGATCCGGGTGAAGGGGTCGTCGGGCTGGGCGCGCCAGAGGTGGCCGTGAAGGACGAAGCTGATGTTTCGGGGTTTATCCGCCGGCATCAGCAGACGGATGATGACCCGTTCTCCGGTGTACGACTGGAACACCGGCGTGGCTGGGTCGCCGTGGACATGGGAATCGAACACCTTGTAGATGAGGGGGACCCTTTGCAGACGGTTGAAGAACCGCTCCGAGCGATAGTTGTAGCCCTTTTCGCCGGTGTCCTCGTGGTCGGGGGCGTCGTGGCCGCCCTCTTCTCCGGGTTCCATGCCCTGCTCCGTGGTCTTGATGAGGTTGCCGTCTTTGTCCAGCAGGCGGATTCCGTTGTGGGCGAACAGGACGAACTCCCGGAAGGCCTCCGACCCCGGCGCGGCGATGACGGCTTCTTCCTTGTAATTCTCCTCCATGGGGCAGATGCCGCTGTAATGCTTTGCATGGGCCGGCTCCACGATAACGGCGCCGAACAGCCCGTGGTGCCGGTGGTTCCGAAGGTCCCCAAAAGATGTCAGAAGGCAGGCGCCGTATTCCCGGTCCGCATGCCATAGATACTTGACGCACCCTCCCGGCCCGGCGGTCTGCTCAACCGGGTTCCGGCCTACGTTGACGCCGGGGGAAGCCACAGGGTCATACTTCAGAAACTGCGGGTTCAGGGACACCCGGTTGCCGGGAACAAAGGGTGTGTTCAGCGGCACGGAGGGATATTCATTCCACTGAATGGGCACACTGGGGTCGAACAGGTTGTGGAGGGTGACCTCCACCCAGTCTCCGGCGTTGACTCGGAGGATGAGTGGAATGGCCTTCCGCCGTCCGCACCGCACATCCTCGGCCTGCTCCAAGGGGACGAACAGCAACCCCTCCGGGTCGTGGTCGCCGTAGCGGTTGTACCGCAGGTCCTTCTGGATGGCGGCGATCTCAAACTTCCGCACCACCGCGCCGGGAGGCGGCGTCCGGGGAGGGGCGATGGGCCGGGCGCCGCACAGGGGCTTCAGGTCCGGCCTTGGCGCGGCGTGGGCACGGATGATGCCCCACAGCCCCAGCCACAAATCGTCGATGCCGCCGGAGTAGTAGAGATAGTCCCCGGAACCGTAGGGGCCGTCGATGCGGAGGTTGAAGGCCTCAGAGATGCCGATGGTCTGGGCCTGCACCAGGGGAGAGACCGGATCTGTGATCTCTTTCCGCCAGGGCAGTCCGGTGATATTGAGGACATGCTGTTCCTCGTGGGCACCGTCGAACAGACGGATGACCATGGGTTCGCCGGGATAGGTCTCCAGAATGGGCGTTGCCGGGTCGCCGTAGCAGAGGGAGCTGAAAATGTGGGCTGGGTCGTTTTTGCGCTTCAGCCGCTCAACCATGGGCTCACAGCGGTAGTTGATGCCCATGACGCCGGGGTCGTCGTCGGAGCCGGGATGCTCCGGTGGATTCAGAGGCTTCCCTTCGCCGTCGAACAGCAGGGCGAAGTCATGGAGCGCCAGAACAAACTCCCGGTGCATGTTCCCGTCGGCGGTGCGGATGACCGCCCTGGTGCCGCTTTTCAGCGGCTCCCACGTCTCAGGGTCCAGAAATTCCGCTCCGGCAGGCTCCACGATGAGGGCGCCGAACAAGCCGTGCTGCTGGTGGACGTTGGCATACAGGTGGTCGTGGAAGAAGACGGTATTCAGTTCCTCGTTGGCGAAGAACCGTTCAATCAGGGTCTCATATTGCCGGGCTCCGGCGATGTTGTTCCAGCCATTGGCCGCGCCGTCGGACACGATGGTGTCGAACTTCACCAGATGGATGTGGTAGCCCACAATATCGGTGATGGTCTCCAGCTGGAAGGCGCTGGCCTCGATGCGCTCCGGCAGGAAGTTGGTGAGCCGCACCTCGATGCAGTCCCCGGCGTTGACCCGGATGACCAGCGGCTCCGGGCGGATGTCGCCCCGTTCCACTTTTGAAAGGTAGTCGTCCAGCGTTCCCTCTTTTTCAATGTCTTCCTTGAGAACGAAGAAGCGGCCCTGGGGGTCATGCCAGCCGTAGTCGTTGTAGACCACGTTGGCCTGCACCGCCGCGATGTCAAAGCGCTTTACGTTTTCAGCCGCGCCGCAGGGGCAGGTGTCCGTGTACAGGGCACCGGGCACGGCGTTTTCCACGAAGTTGGCCTCCTCCAACGGAGATGGCTCTCTGGTGACGTCTCCCTCCGGCGTCAGGACGCCCAGAGGCGGCTGAAGGGGTTCCTGGCCGAAGGTCCCCGCGACGAAGTTGGGATAGCCGGGGTGCAGGTCGTCTCTGGGCGGCGGCAGAGGGCGGTCCCTCAGGGGCACCAGTGCTTCAATAGGCGTGCCGTCGGGGTAGATGGCTCCGCCGTCCTGCAGCCGGTCGAACACCCGCCAAAGGGTCCACATCCCCTCGTGGAAGTGGGGGTAGAGGTGGCAGTGGAAGATGGCGTCGCCGATCATCCCGTTGAGACTGCCCGCACCGTAGAGAATGTCCAGGGTGTAGCACTCCTGGGGACTGATGGAGATGGAGTCGATGATGGTGGACTTGGGGTCCTCCGGCTCCAGCCGCCACTGGTGGTTGTGGAGGTGGAACACGTGGGTCTCTTTCACGCCGCCGTGGATGAGACGGATTTTGGACGGGTCTCCCACGTAGGCCCGGAGGATAGGAGGCGCCGGGTCGCCATAGGACCAGGAGCTCATGGAGATGTCCTCCGCCGTGTCGGCGGGGTCGGCGTGATGGCCCTCCAGAGGCGGCCGGTTGCGCATGGGCTCGGAGCGGTAGCTGATGGCGGTGGTGCCGCTGGGAAGCCCCATATGGGGGTCCACCGGCGGTTGATTGTCCTTGTTCAGGATTTCCAGCTCGTCGTGGAAGAACACGGCGTATTCCCGGAAAGCGGGTTTGGCCGGGTGGTAGATGTCAGCGAAGAGACCGCTGTCAATGGGGGCACCCGTCACCGGGTCGTACCAGGAGGATCCCGCCGCCTCCACGATGATGGCGCCAAACAGGCCGTGGATGTTGGTGCCGTCCTCGCCGCTGCGGGTATCCGCCATGTCGGAAAACAGGAAGACGCCTTCATGGTCCGCCTGCCAGGTGTAGCAGATGCGGCGGCTGGTGGTGGAGTCGGGATTAAAGCCCACATTGGTGCCGTCGGAGGTCAGCACATTGTAGGAGAGGCCCTGCACGTGGATGGACATCCGGCGGTCCAGCTTGTTTTCAAAGTTGATCTGGACGGTGTCGCCCACATTGGCCCGGATGACCAGGGGCTGCACCTCCTCATAGGGCTGGGGGACGGGAAGCTCAAACCGCTTCCTCGCCTCCCTCTGGATGCGCTCAGAATCCTGCTTCAGCACATACAGCAGTCCGTTGGGGTCATAGTCTCCAAATTTGTTGTAAACGATAGGAAGGGAAATCGCTTCTATATCATAGACCCGGAGTTGTCCGGGACTCGGATAAGCTGATAATTCCAGCATAGGATCGTTCTCCTTGCGATGCATTGCACAGCGTCCGGCAAAAGTCGGAAGCTGTGTAACCCATCCTATGTGTGTTCGAATAAACTGGTGTTTTCCACTCGATAAGACAAGAGAGAAACTAACCTAATTGGGAGAAAAGCATGCAAATACCCAAAACGGCGGTGATCTGCAGACGACCGGGAAAGTCCTTCATTCCACAAGGCGAAATCGACACATAAAGTTCAGAAAGCCAAAAAGAATATATCTATACGCTATATATGGAAGTATCTATGAATCGCCATTATTATGAAAGAATGCAGGAAAAGCTGAATCAGCTGAAAGAGGCAGGCCGTCCGGAGCCAATTCGCAGTGACGGCGCGGGCGCATTGGATCTGGGTCCGCGGGATCTGAGGCGGGATGAAGAAAAACCGGACATGATCGTACCGCCCGCTACCGACCACGGATTGCTTCCCAATCTGCGCTTTTCTTTTTCTGATACACATATCTTTTCTGCTATCTATGGAAGGTGGCTCCCTCACAACAGAGATGATGAGC
>CAMFAL010000065.1 GCA_945948185.1 uncultured Clostridia bacterium
CTCCTCCGGCAGCGCCTGCACCTCCGGCTCCCTGGACCCCAGCCATGTGCTGCTGGCCCTGGGACGGCCCCATGAGGTGGCCCACGGTTCTCTGCGGCTCAGTATCTGTGAATATAACACCCCCGAGGAGATGGACTACATCCTGGCGGAGCTGCCGGGCATCATCCACTACCTGCGGGACATGTCCCCCGTGTGGGATGAACTGGAGAAGGGCCAGCGGCCCCATCTTATTTAAGGAAGGAGCGTTTCGATATGGCATTATATAGTGACAAGGTCATGGACCATTTCCAGAATCCCCGGAATGTGGGCAAAATGGAGGACGCCGACGGCATCGGCGAGGTGGGCAATGCCAAGTGCGGCGACATCATGCGGATGTATATCAAGGTGGACCCTGAGACCCAGGTTATCACCGATGTGAAGTTCAACACCTTTGGCTGCGGCAGCGCTATTGCCACCAGCTCCATGGCCACGGAGATGATCAAGGGCAAGCCTGTCTCCGAGGCTCTGCAGCTTTCCAACAAGGCGGTGGTGGAGGCCCTGGACGGTCTGCCCGCCCAGAAAATCCACTGCTCCGTGCTGGCGGAGGAGGCCGTGCGGGCGGCGGTGAAGGATTACTTCGACCGCAATGGTATCGCCTACGGCGACGAACTGAAGGCCTGTGACGGCCACTGTGAGAGCTGCGGACATCCCCATGAATAAAGTCAAACACCCGGAACCATCAGGTTCCGGGTGTTTTCTTTACTCCAGTAGGACGATGCGGCCGTCGAGACGGCCGTTTTCCAGGGTCACCACGCCGTAGGTAGGGCGGCGGGGGTCTCCGATGCTTCCGGGGTTCAGGAAAAGGGTTTTGCCACGCATGTCCACCAGGGGCTTGTGGGTGTGGCCGAAGAGAAACAGGTCCAGGTTCTGCTCCTCGGCGGTGTAGCCAGCTGTCAGCAGGGACTGCTTCACGCCATAGGTGTGACCGTGGCACATCAGCACCCGCTTGTCCTCCAAAAATAAGAGCTGTTCCGCCGGCTCTGCCGGGCGGAAGTCGCAGTTGCCGGGCGCCTGCTGGAAAGGAATATCGGGAAACAGGTCATGGAGCCTCTCGCCGTCCCGCCAGCAGTCCCCCAGGTGCAGGATCATGCGGGGGGACTCCGTCTCTACCGCCCGTTCCATATTCCCCACCTTGCCGTGGGAGTCCGAAAGGACCAGAATCTTCATCAAGATGCACCTCTCTGCGGAAATATGCAACAGTATAGCGCGTTTTCCGCTGGTTGGCAACTCTTTACAGATCCTTTTGGGCGGGGCCGTCCAGAAGATGGCCGTACACGTCAAAGCGGGAGCCGTGGCAGGGGCAGTCCCAGCTTTTTTCATCGGGATTCCACTCCAGCTGGCAGCCCAGATGGGGGCACTTCACCGACACGGCCAGCAATGTTCCGTCCTCGGTTCGGTAGACGCCTACCTTTTCCCCATTTAGCTTTACGATGCCGCCGTGACCGGCGGGAAGTGTCTCCGCAGGAATACGGCCCGGCGCCAGGACGCGGCGGCTGAGGCCACGGACTGCCTGGATGGTATCTCCTGCGAGTTGTTTCACGGAGGCCTTTCCGTGGAAGCGCTGGGGAGAGAACACCGCATGATCCGGAGAGAGCTTCCGCCCCAGGACAAGGTTGCTGAGGACCTCCGCGGCGATCACAGAGGAAGTCATGCCCCATTTTTGGAAGCCGGTGGCTACCAGCCAGTCCGGGCGGTTTTTGGAAAAGGAACCGATATAGGGGATGCCGTCCATGGGCATGCAGTCCTGGGCGGACCAGCGGGAGACCACCCGGCACCCGGGCCAGAAGCCTTCGGCTGCCCGGACCAACTCCGCGTATTTTCCGCCTTGCCGGTTCTCTCCGGTGCGGTGGCCGCCGCCTCCCAGCAGGAGCAGGTCTCCCAAGGGACGAAAGGACAGGCCCGCCCCATCCAAGCCCAGATAGCAGTCTCCCATGGCCCCCGCACCTTCCAGTGCCAGCACATAGCTCCGCTCCTGATGCTGCCGGAGAAAGTACCAGCCGGGAAAGTTGACGAAGGGATAATGGCAGGCAAAAATGATTGTCCCGGCAGTGACGGAGCCCTGCTCAGTTCGCAGAGTGTGGCCTTTCACCTCCAGGACCCGGCTGTGCTCAAAGACGGTCAGCCCGTCCAACAGAGCTGCCAGCAGCTTCAGCGGGTGGAACAGGGCCTGGTTCCGCAGTCCCAGGGCCTGGGCCGGAAAGGGCAATTGGGTGTCTTTGGTGAGAAAGACATCCATGCCAAGCCGGCGGCAGGCGTTGTACTCCGCCACTAAAGCCGCTGGGGGACCCTGGGTGTACAGGTAGGCCGTACAGTCCTGAAAGTCACAGTTGATGTTCCACTCCTTCACCAAACGCCGCAACCGCTCCACAGCCTCCAGATTGGCCCGGGCGTATTGCCCGGCGGTCTTGATGCCTACCTGCTGGATCAGGGAATGGTATTTCAGGCCGTGCTGGGCGGTCAGCTTGGCGGTGGTGCGGTTGGTCTGACCGCCGCCCACGCGGTCAGCTTCCAGCAGGACGACGCTGACGCCCTCCCGGCGCAGCAGATGGGCAGTGAGCAGTCCGGTGATGCCGCCGCCAATGACGGCGGCGTCGGCCTGTACATGGCCTTCCAGGGCCGGAAACGCAGGCAGCGTGATGGTTTGGGTCCAGATAGAATCCATGGGAGCACCTCCTTTTGAGGTAGTATGCCCCGTTTCCGCCATTTGACAGCCAGCGGAGGATTTGATATCCTGTACCCGAACAGAAAGTGAGGAACGACCATGGAGCAGCATTTTGATTTTCTGAATATGAGTTTTTTCACAAAGGCTTCCGTGTTTCCCGGCAGTCTGGGGACCTTTCGGTACCGCTTTCAGCGAAACGGCTGGCTGAATAAGCCGGATTCTACCATTCAGGTCTGGGTCTATGAGAATACCAGCTTCGAGTTGGCGCAGGACGTGGAGACGGAGACCTTCCCCTGGACGGAGGAGGGCGTGGAGGCCATTAAGGCCTGGCTGGAGCAGAAGCTGGCGGAGCGGGGGACTGAGCCCTACCGCATCCCTTACACCCCTAAGCAGCATGTACTGGAACAGCCTGAATGACCGGCTGCGGGAGCAGTACGGCACCAAGGTATACAAGCTGGCGCTGTCCTCCGGCTGCTCCTGCCCCAACCGGGACGGCACCCTGGGGGAACGTGGCTGCACCTTCTGCGATGGGGCGGGGGCCTTTGCGGCGGCGGGAGATATTCCGGCCCAGCTGGCGGCGGCCAAAGCCCGGGTGGCGGCCAAGTCCGGTCCGGATGCCCGCTACATCGCCTACTTCCAGTCCTTCACCAACACTTACGGGCCCATCGACCGCCTGCGGCCACTGTACCTGTCGGCCCTGAAGCCGGAGGAGATCGTGGCCCTGTCCATCGCCACCCGCCCGGACTGCCTGGGCACGGAGGTACTGGACCTGCTGGCGGAGCTGAACGCCGTCAAGCCGGTGTGGGTGGAGCTGGGGCTCCAGACCATCCATCCCGCCACCGCAAAGCGCATCTGCCGGGGTTATGACCTGCCGGTATTTGACCGGGCGGTGGAGGAGCTGCGTACCCGGGGATTGACCGTGGTGGGTCATCAAATTCTGGGCCTGCCGGGTGAGACGCCGGAGATGATGATAGAAACCGCACAATATATTGGAAGTTCCGGTGTAAATGGCATCAAATTCCACCTGCTGCATATCCTCCGGGGCACAGACCTGGCCCGGGAGTGGGAAGAAGGGCAGGTGGAGACCATGACTCTGGAGGCCTATATCCGGGTGCTGGAGGACTGCGTCCGCCATATTCCCCGGGAGCTGGTGATCCATCGTCTCACCGGGGACGGAGCCAAGCGGGACCTGCTGGCGCCCCTGTGGAGCGGCGATAAAAAGCGGGTGCTGAACGCCATCCACCAGGCTTTCCTCCGGGACGATGTGGAGCAGGGGAGTGCTCTGGAACCGAAAAAAACGTGATGCCGGATAGCATCACGTTTTTGTTTCAGGGAAGGGGCTGGAACTCCGCGCCGGTGTCCAGCTCATGCCAGGTGAACACGCCTTGTTCCAGAGTCATGTAGCTCCGGGGCGTATCCTCCTTGGGGAGCGCCAGGGAACCGGGGTTAACATAAGTGATTTGCCCGAGGGAGCGGCGGACGGGCAGGTGGATGTGGCCGCAGAGCAGGTAATCCCCGGAGCGCAGAGGCGGCAGGTTGTCCGGTCCCCAGGTGTGGCCGTGAGTGGCGCAGAGGTTGACGCCGTCCACCGACAAAAAGGCGTAGTCCGCCAGCATGGGGAAGTTCAGCACCATCTGGTCCACCTCGGAGTCGCAGTTGCCCCGGACGCACAGCAGCTTGTTCGCCATGCCGTTCAGCAGGGCGGTGACAGCTTTGGTATCATATTCCTGAGGCAGAGGATTCCGGGGACCGTGGTACAGCAGGTCTCCCAGAAGCACCAGACGGTCCGCCTGTTCCCGGGCAAAGGCCTCCAGCAGCAGGCGGCAGTTATAAGCGGACCCATGGAGGTCCGACGCGATCAGCAGTTTCATGCCAGGGTCTCCTTTGTTGAAGTATCCCTATTGTACTGCAACGAGGCCTTAAAAGCAACGTGAAATCTTGCAACGGCGTTGATTCTGGTATATAATGCGGTACGATCATTTCAATGAGGAGCTGACAGCAATGGAATTGAAGGTAACAGAGCTGCTGGACCTGTCCCACACCCTGGCGGGGGACTATCTGGCACGATTCGAATATCCCTGGCAAGCTCTGGACGGCATTAAGGACCTGATCCTGGAACTGGGCGCCGGCCTTTCTCCGGAGGAGTATGACCAGCCGTCCCCCAATGTCTGGGTCCACAAGACGGCCAAGGTATTCCCCTCCGCCTATCTGGGTGCCCCCTGCATCATCGGGCCGGAGACGGAGGTCCGTCACTGCGCCTTTATCCGGGGCAGTGCCCTGGTGGGAGCCAACTGCGTGGTGGGCAACTCTGTGGAGTTGAAGAACGTTATCCTGTTTGACAACGTCCAGACGCCGCACTACAACTACGTGGGCGACTCCATCCTGGGCTACAAGAGCCATATGGGCGCCGGTTCCATCACCTCCAACGTGAAGTCTGACAAGACTCTGGTAGTGGTGAAGGACGGCGACCGGCACATCGAGACTGGCCGGAAGAAATTCGGCGCCATTCTGGGAGACCACGTGGAGGTCGGCTGCAACAGTGTGCTGAATCCGGGCACCATCCTGGGCCGGGGCACCAGCGTCTATCCCACTTCCTGCGTCCGGGGCGCCATCCCGGCGGGCAGCATTTTTAAAAAGACGGGGGACATCGTCACCCGGACATGATGGATGGACCACAGCAGGCTCCTCTTTTCGACAGAATGTTCGAAAAGAGGAGCCTGTTTTGTGTGAGTGCTGCGTCTCATGCGCCTGCACCGGCCAAAGCCCGGCAGCATATACTGGCGCAGTACCATGAGAGGAGAGATGATTTTGGCTGATGAGACGAAATATGTCTCCCTGTCCCTGGAGCTGCATCTGTTTTTTGCCCGTATCATGAAGGAGCACGCGCTGTTCCTGGAGGCGGGCTTCACCCCTGCGGACGGAGCCTTCGCCAGGGAAGCGGAGCTTTATAAACGGGAATTTGAGGCGATTCTGCGCCGGGCCATCTGCTTGAGCGGCGGCTTGCTGGATCGGTGCGTACTGGATTCCGGCGAGCTTGTCACGGAATTTACCGCCAACGCGGAGCGGCAAACCCAGTGCTTCACCGGGATCCGGATCGACCAGGCCATCACGCGAATGGAAGCAGGTCTGCGCTGCGGGGCACCCCGCTGTGTTCCTCTAGCGCTGTGGCGGCAGGTCCGGCAGTTGAACCGGGCGGCTCTCCGGCTGTTGGACGGCCTGATCGGCTTCAAGGAGCGTATTTTGAAAGGAGTGCTCGACTGCCGGATGTTCACCATGAACTATCCCCTCTTGATCGAGCATATCATCAGGGAGGCAAAGCTTTACCGGAGCTTTGTCCGGGACTTGGAAAAGGACGTCCTGGACGGCCAGTCCATGCGGGAGACGGAGATCTTCTGGAACCAGATCATGATGGAGCACGCCCAGTTCATCCGGGGACTGCTGGACCCGGTGGAAGATACGCTGATCAGGACCTCGGATACCTTCGCCCAGGAGTACGCCACGCTGTTGGCCAGGGCCAGAGAGGTGAACAACGCGGCACTGATGCGGCAGGAGGCGCTGAAGGAGACCCTGCGCTTCCGGGAGTTCAAGACCGCCGGTGTCCAGGGGATCACAGACTGCAAGATCCGGTCCGTCATCCTGCCGCTTTTGGCAGACCACGTTCTGCGGGAGGCCAACCACTATATTCGCCTGCTGCGTGCTTAGAAAAAGAGCGGGCGTAGGCCGTATGCTGCCGAAAACTGAAAAAAACGCCGCAAGCGATATGACGCTTGCGGCGATTTGGCGGAGATGGAGGGATTTGAACCCCCGCGCACCTTGCGGCGCCTACCGGATTTCGAATCCGGACCCTTCAGCCACTTGGGTACATCTCCACGGTTTGGTGTGACGCGTGCCGGTCACAACGGTTATTATGCCATAGATTTCCCTTTGTTGCAAGAGCAATCCGTTTATGCGGTATATAAAATGCGGGAGGGACGAAAAATGAAGGTATACATCTGGGGAGAGCCGGAGCGGTATGGAAACTATCGGCGGGCGGTGGAAGCTGCCGGGGGAATGGTACAGTTTCACGGGGATCCCTTGAAGTGCGGTGCGCTGCTGCTCCCGGGCGGCGGAGATGTGGAGCCCTGGCGGTACGGGCAGGCGAATACGGCTTCCTACGGCTTGGAGCCTGACCGGGACGCAGCGGAATTGGAGCTTCTGGACCGGTTCCTGACCTGGAAAAGGCCAGTCCTGGGCATTTGCCGGGGGATTCAGACCATCAATGTTTACTTCGGTGGTACGCTTGTCCAGGACTGGCCGGGGCACAGCGCGGTCTCTGGAACGGACCGTTACCACAGTGTCCACACCATCGCCTCTCCGCTGCGGAATATCTGCGGTGAACGGTGCATAGTTAACAGCGCCCACCACCAGATTCTGGACCGCATTGGAGCGGGCTTGCGGATAGTCCAGTGGGCGCCTGATGGGGCCCCGGAGGCGGTCTGCCACGAAACACTGACCGTGTGGGGTGTTCAGTGGCATCCGGAACGGCTGGATGGCCCCATTGGTGGGGCACTGATACGTGCCTTTTTGTCTCAACAGGAGAAAATTGTGAAAAAATGAAATAAAACGCCTTGACAGATATGAGGTTTCATGCTATGATATCCAAGCTGACGATTTCCACGGAGGGCGAACGCAGGTGTAGCACAATGGTCAGGGCACCAGCCTTCCAAGCTGGGGATGCGGGTTCGATTCCCGTCACCTGCTCCATTTTATTCGCGCCAGTAGCTCAGCTGGATAGAGCAACTGCCTTCTAAGCAGTAGGCCAGGGGTTCGAGTCCCTTCTGGCGT
>CAMFAL010000066.1 GCA_945948185.1 uncultured Clostridia bacterium
TGCTAAAACACCAGTTCTCGCTTTTTGAGAACTGGTGTTCTTTGACAGTCTGAAGTTCCGGGGACATTCGTCCCCGGAACTTTTCGTCTCAAGCGTTACTGGCGGTGTTCCTCCACGTATTTCAGAAACGCGGGCGTCCTGGACCAGTACTGCACGCCCCAGTGTTCAAAATCCCACTCCGCCATATAGTCGTTGCACTCGAAATCAATGTAATACAGTAGGCCATCCTGCACCACGAAATTCGTAGGGAAGTAGTCGATGTTGGTATGGGCTGGGTACAGCAGGGTGCACATGGCGTTCATCTGCTCCAGATATTCCGGGCGCATTTCCTCCCGCAGGACCAGGTCATAAATGGTGTCGCCCTCAATATACTCTTTCAGGACCCGTTCCCGGGCCACGTCCGCGTCCAGAAGCTCGGGCATCCGGATACCGATGGCCCGGAGCCGTTGATAGTCCCGGAGCTCCGATTGGAGCTTGTCGCCGAATTGATAGTAGACGCAGGGTTCGTGGTGAATCTGTTTCAGCACATACTGCTGCCCGCCGCTGGTTACCAGATAGGAATAGCCGCCCTTTCCCTTGCCCAGCAGCCGCTCCGGCTGAAAGGGCCTGTCATTTACATACCAGGTATCCATGGTCCGCCTCCTCTGTGTTTGATTTGATGATAGCACAGAGGGGGCGGCCTGTAAATATGACTGGAATTTACGGCCTGTCCATGCTATACTATCTTTGTATGAAATTTCAATGATTGAGGAGTGTGAGCTTTTTGTCGCTGCTGTCATCTATCATCCTGGGCCTGATCCAGGGCGTGGCGGAGTTCCTGCCTATTTCAAGCTCCGGCCACCTGGCCATCGCCGAGCATCTGCTGGGCATGACCGGCCTGGAGATTCCCGAGTTTTTCGACGTGCTGCTGCACTTGGGTACCCTGATCGCGGTGTTCGCTGCCTACTGGGATGATATCCGGAATATGGTGGTGGAGTTTTTCTGCGGTGTCCGGGACCTGGCACATCGAACCACCCCCACACCGGTGCCCCCTGCCCGGAGGCTGATCCTGCTGATCATTGTGGGCACTTTGCCGCTGTTGGTGGTCCTGCCCATCAAGGACCTGGTGGAAGGTTTGGCGGACAACATGTACTTCGTAGGCGGTGCCTTGATTGTCACCGGCTTTCTGCTGTTTGCCAGCGACCGGGTAAAGAAGGGCCGCAAGACGGAGAAGAACGCCACGCTGGTGGACGTTCTGCTGGTGGGCGCAGCCCAGGCCATCGCCACCTGTCCTGGCATCTCCCGCTCCGGCACTACCATCACCGCCGGCTGCTTCGTGGGCTTTGACCGGAAATTTGCCGTCCGTTTTTCCTTCCTGCTGTCCATTCCCGCCATCCTGGGAGCCAATGTTCTCAGCATCAAGGACGCTCTGGCTACCGTGGTGTGGTCCGAGGTGCCGGTGTATCTGGTGGGTGTGGCGGTGGCTGCCGCCGTGGGCTACGCCTGTATCCGCCTGCTGAAAATGATTGCGGACAAGGGCAAGTTTGGCTTCTTTGCCTATTATTGCTGGATTGTGGGTGCCATCACCCTGATTCTGACCATCATCCAGGGGTGAGGGAACTTGCCCAGACGCGCACAGCGTGTCCGCCACAGAAGCGGCGCCAAGCGTTTTGCAATGTGCAAAACCGGCTTTGCCTGACCATTTGAGTCCAATCAAAGGGGTCCCCGCAAAATCAGATATTTTGTGGGGCGACAAGTTTGGCTTCTTTGCCTATGATTGCTGGATTGTGGGTGTTATTTCCCTGATCCTGACAATTATCCAGAAATAACCATCGGAGGTACATACCGTGGCTTCCACGACACAAAAGAAATCAACGACCCAAAAGAGCAGCGGCTCTTCCAGAAGCAGTGCTTCCAGGAGCGGTACCAGCCGTTCCAAAAAGCCGTCGCAGCCCCAGAAGCGCCCTGTCCGCCGGGAGGTGGGCGGTGTGGTGCTGCTGGTGCTGGCGCTCTTTGCCGCCATCAGCTATTTCGGCGTCAGCGCCATTTTTATCGACTGGTTCGCGGCGCTGCTGAAGGGCCTGTTTGGCTACGGCTACTGGCTGGCGGCCCCCGCCATGCTGTTGGCCAGTCTGATCCTGCTGTTCCACCATGGGCGTCCCGTCCAGCTGCGGGTGACCTGCGCACTGCTGTTGCCAGTGTTGTTCGGCTCCCTGACGCACATGGTGCTGTGCAAGGAGATATTTGAGTCCGGTTTCGGCATTTTGAAAAAGCTCTGGAAGTCCGGCCTTGCCATTTCTTCCGGCGGTGCCGTCTCCGGCGCTTTGGCGGAGGGTTCCGTGGCGGTATTCTCGCGCTTGGCTTCCATTATTATCTTCACGGTGCTGTTCGTGGTGCTGTTGATGGTGGCTCTGCGGCTGACGGTGGGCGCCCTCATCGAAAAGCATCGGGAGCGGCCCCGCTACGAGGAGGAGCCGGAGTCCCAGCGGCCCCATATCCGAGTGGTGGAGACAGAGCCTGTCCGCCGCCGTACGGAGGAACCCAAGCCCCAGATCGACATTCCTCTGGATGACGAGCCGGTGAAAAAGACGGCCATCCAGGCTCCAGCCCAGAAGGAAGGCCGTTTTACCAGCTTCTTCCGTCACAAGTCCGACCAGCAAAAGACCCCCGACCAGGTCCTGCGGGAAAAGACGGAGAAGAATCCCACCTTTACCCCCGCCATCCCCGCTGAGCCCGCTCCCGCGGCTGAGCCGGTAAAGTCTGTCCTGCCTGCGGCCCCGGCGGAGCCGGAGCCTCCGAAGCCGGTCCGGGCCCCTGCGCCGGTCCCGGTTCAGGAGGAGCCTGCCTCCGCCCGGAAGGAAAAAGCCACCACTGCCAAAGAGGTGGCCGCCCAGACCGCCGCCGTCACGGCGGAGATCGAGCAGAAGCTGGCCACGGAGGAGGACACCTACCAGTTCCCGCCCATCACGTTGCTGAAAGCCAGCCAGGGGGAGAACCATGTGGAGGCCGGGGCAGAGCTGCGGAATAACTCCCGTCGTCTGGCGGAGACCCTCACCAGCTTCGGCGTGGACGCCACTCCCGCCGACGTGGTCCATGGCCCCTCTGTTACCCGGTATGAGTTCGTGCTGGACCAGGGCGTGAAGCTCAGCAAGATCACCAACCTGGCGGATGACATTGCCCTGGCTCTGGGCGCCACCGGCGTCCGCATTGCCCCCATCCCGGACAAGAGCTCCGTGGTGGGCATCGAGGTGCCGAATAAGCGGGTGACTCCGGTCCTGATCCGGGATGTCATCGAGTCCCGGGACTTCACCGAACACAAATCCAAGACCGCCTTCGCTTTGGGGCGGGATATCGGCGGTCGGAATGTCATTGGCGATATCGAGAAGCTGCCCCATGTGCTGATCGCCGGCACCACCGGTTCCGGTAAATCCGTTTGCACCAACTCCCTTATCATCTCTCTGCTGTACAAGTCCACGCCCGACGAGGTGCGCTTCATCATGGTGGACCCCAAGATGGTGGAACTGGCGCCTTACAACGGCATCCCCCATCTGCTGATCCCGGTGGTGACGGACCCCAAGAAGGCCGCCGGTGCCCTGCAGTGGGCGGTGTTTGAGATGATGAAGCGGTACAAGACCTTCTCCGAGCACGGCGTCAAGAAGCTGGAGGAGTTCAACCGCCTGGCCAAGGCCAGCGAGGACCTGGAGCCTCTGCCCAGCGTGGTGGTGGTCATCGACGAGCTGGCTGACCTGATGCTGGTGGCGGCGAAAGAGGTGGAGGAATCCATTTGCCGCGTGGCACAGATGGGCCGTGCCGCCGGTGTCCATCTGGTCATCGCCACCCAGCGGCCCTCCGCAGACGTCATCACCGGCCTGATGAAGGCCAACATCCCCAGCCGCATTGCTTTTGCCGTGGCTTCCTCGCTGGAGTCCCGCATCATTCTGGACAACACCGGTGCGGAAAAGCTGGTGGGCAAGGGTGATATGCTGTATGCCCCCTTGGGCGGCGGCAAGCCCCAGCGTGTCCAGGGCTGCTTCATTTCCCCGGAGGAGATCGAGGACGTGGTGACCTTTGTCAAGCAGTCCGGCGAGGCGCAATATTCCGACGAGGTCATTGCCAAGATCGAGGAGTCCATCCAGGAGAAGGAGAAGGGCGGCGCCAAGGGCGCTGCCGCTTCCGCCGAGCCCGCCGACGAGGAGGGCGACGAGCTGCTGCCTGCCGCCGTGGACGTGGTGCTGGAGACCGGACAGGCTTCCGTTTCCATGCTCCAGCGCCGCCTGAAGCTGGGCTACTCCCGTGCCGCCCGTCTGGTGGACCAGATGGAGGAGCGGGGTATTGTGGGTCCCTTCGAGGGCTCCAAGCCCCGGCAGCTGCTGATCACCCGTGCCCAGTGGCAGGAGATGCAGATGGGCAGTGCGCCTGAGGTGGAAGGTAGCAATGAAGAATGTCCGTTCCCGGAAGAAGAGGTATGAAACTTTTTAATACCCGGGTTGACAAAAACTTTGAAATGCGTATAATGTACAGAGAAATGCGGTGAAAAAGCCAGCTTCTTGAAACCGGCTCCCAGTGAGAGGGAAACAGTGCAAACCCTCAGCCCACGCCATGAAGCAGCCACTTTGGAGCAGTCCACGAGAAGTGGAACGATTCATCCCCGTTACCGGATGACATGAGATGTCTCTGCAAGGGGACAGATCAGGGTGGTACCGCGGAGTTTTTTCGCCCCTGACGGCAGTCAGGGGCGTTTTTTTGCGCAGCTGATGCGCACTGATTGATTAGAAAGAATTATGCCAAGGAGGCATTTGCCATGAAATTTTCCAGCAGAATCGAGTCCTGTTCTTTATCTCCGATCCGCAAGTTTCGCCCTTACATGGTGGCGGCGGAGGCCAAGGGCCGGAAGGTCCTTCACCTGAACATTGGCCAGCCGGACGTGGAGACCCCTACCGCTTTTTTTGATGCCATCCATGATTTTCGGGAAAAGGTCCTGGAATATGCTCCCTCTCCCGGCGTGGAGGTGTTCGTGGAGGCTGTCCGCAAGTACTATGAGAAGCTGGGTATCTCTCTGGCTGACGAGGACATCCTGGCCACCTACGGCGGCAGTGAGGCTCTGCAGATCATCTTCTCCTGCATCCTGGAGGAGGGAGACGAGGTCCTGGTGCCGGAGCCCTACTATCCCAACTACGACACCTTTGTCAAGGTCACTGGCGCGGTCATCAAGCCCGTGCCCACGGACCCGGAGCACGGCTACCGCTTTGCCACCCGGGAACAGATTGAGCCATACATCACTGACCGCACCCGCGCCATTTTGATGACCAACCCCGGCAACCCCACTGGCGTGGTGCTGAGCCGGGAGGAGACGCGGACCATGTCGGATATCGCCAAGGAGCATGACCTGTTCCTCATCAGTGATGAGGTCTACCGGGAGCTGGTTTATGACGGCCAGAGCCTCAGCTCCATGCTGGAATTTGAGGACGCCGCAGAGAATGTGGTGGTGGTGGACTCCGTGTCCAAGCGGTTTTCCGCCACCGGCTCCCGGGTGGGCGTCATTGTTTCCCGCAACCGGGAATTGATGGACCACGCCATGAAGATTTGCCAAGGCCGCCTGTGTGCCGCTACCCTGGATCAGATTGGCGCCGCTGCCATGTACAACAGTCTGTCCGATGACTATTACGATACCATCCGGGCGGAGTACCGCCGCCGCCGTGACGCGGTGGTGGAGGGCCTGGGCAAGATCCCCGGCGTGCAGTTCCGTGTGCCCGAGGGCGCCTTCTACCTGATGGCGACCCTGCCGGTGGACGATGCGGAAAAGCTGCAGTACTTCCTGCTGGAGGAGTTCGAGGATCACGGTCAGACCGTCATGTACGCCCCCGGCGAGGGCTTCTACGCCACCCCCGGCAAGGGCCGCAATGAGATTCGCATCGCCTATGTCACCAATCCTGACGAGCTGCGCCGCTCCGTGGAGCTGCTGGGCCTGGGCATTGCGGCGTACAACGCCAAGCGGGAGGGCTGATATGATCCGTCACATCGTCATGTGGAAATTCCGCCCCGGTACAGAGGGTGAGCAGACACAATTTTTGGAGGGCCTGCGGGGGCTTCAGGGCGTCATCCCCCAGCTGTTGAAGTCCGAGGTGGCCGTCAACGTGGGGGAGGGCAACTACGACGCCGTCCTGGTCAGTGAGTTTGAAAGCATGAAGGCGCTGGAGGTCTACAAAAACGACCCTCGCCACAAGGCCGTCTCCGCCCTGTGCAAGTCCATCCGGACTGACCGGGTGGCTGTGGATTACGAATTTTAAGGAAAAACCCGGACTGTTATCCAACAGCCCGGGATTTTTTTACGATCCCTCTCATATCCTACTTGACAGCTGGGAAATTATATGGTAGCATCATATCATAGTAAATAGATAGGAATAGGAGGAAATTCCATGAAAATATATGCTGACAACGCAGCTACGACCGTCGTTAGCGACGCCGCTCTGGCGGCTATGCTGCCCTGCTTCCAGGAGGTCTACGGAAACCCCTCCAGCCTCCACAGCCCCGGACAACGGGCGGCGGAAAAGCTGGCTGCAGCGCGTGAGACCTTTGCCAAATATTTGAATGCCGACCCCCGGGAGATCACTTTTACCTCCGGCGGCAGCGAGGCCGACAACCAGGCGCTCCGTTCCGCGGCAGCCTTGGGCGCCCGGAAGGGGAAGAAGCATATTATCTCCACCAAGTTTGAGCACCATGCCATTCTGCACACTCTGGAGGCCCTGGAGAAGGAGGGCTGCGAAGTCACCCTGCTGGATATTCCCCCGGACGGCATTGTGACGGTGGAGCAGGTGAAGGCGGCGCTCCGGCCGGACACCTGCCTGGTGAGCGTCATGTTTGCCAACAATGAGATCGGCACCATCCAGCCCATTCCGGAGATTGGCGCGGTATGCCATGAAGCCGGCGTTCTGTTCCACACGGACGCTGTCCAGGCGGCGGGCCATCTGCCCATCGATGTGCAGGCCATGCATATTGACCTGCTGTCCCTCTCCGCCCACAAGTTCCACGGTCCCAAGGGCGTGGGCGTCCTGTACGCCCGGCGGGGCATTGCCCTGACTAACGTGATCTACGGCGGTGCCCAGGAGCGGGGCAAGCGGGCAGGCACGGAGAATATCCCCGGCATCTGCGGCGCCGCGGCGGCATTTGAGGAGGCCTGTGCCAACATGGAGAAGAACGCGGTGTATGTGGCAGACATGCGGGACAAGCTGATCGAGGGCCTGACAAAGATCCCGCACTCCATCCTCAACGGCGATGCCAAGCGCCGCCTGCCGGGCAATGTGAACCTGTGCTTCGAGGGCATCGAGGGTGAATCTCTCCTGCTGCTGCTGGACGCCAAGGGTATCGCTGCCTCCTCCGGCAGCGCCTGCACCTCCGGCTCCCTGGACCCCAGCCATGTGCTGCTG
>CAMFAL010000067.1 GCA_945948185.1 uncultured Clostridia bacterium
TGCTAAAACACCAGTTCTCGCTTTTTGAGAACTGGTGTTCTTTGACAGTCTGAGGACGCTCTGCGGAAATCCGCAGAGCGTCCTTTTGCGTCCGCAAAAGTCTGACCATCCGCCTTGAAAATGCAGACTGACTATGTTAGAATGATTTACAATCCATAAATTTGTTGATTTTGCAAAAATAGGAGGCGTCAAGCCATGACAAAAGCAGAATTCGCAGCACGTCTGAAACACGCTTGCACGGCCGTCACCGCCGCAGAGGCAGAGCTGACCGAGATCGACTCCAAATTCGGTGACGCCGACCACGGTCTCACCATGACCAAGATCGCCGGCGCCATTGCTGCCGCGGTGGACGCTTCAGACGGCGGCATTCAGTCCATGCTGGACGACGCCGCCATGGCCGTCATGGCCCTGAACGGCGGCAGCGCGGTGCCCCTGTGGAACACCTGGCTGGACGGTATGCAAGAAGACGCCCCTGAGGGCGAAGAGATCGATATCGACGGCATCAAAGCTATCTTCGCCAAGGCCTTCGAGGAGATCGACGATATGTCCGGCGCCAAGGTGGGGGACAAGACCATGATGGACGCCCTGATCCCCGCCAGCGAAGCCATCGCCGCCTATGAGGGCGACAGCGTGAACGCGCTGTTCGCCGCCGCCGCCAAGGCCGCTGCTGAGGGCGCGGAAAACTCCAAGAATTTCGTATCCAAGTTTGGTCGGGCCAAGAGCTACGGCACCAAGACCATCGGCACTCCTGACGCCGGTGCCGCCTCCATGGCCTGCTTCTTCCGGGGTCTGGCTCAGGCATAAGATTTGTTCTCTTTGCCCCGGCGGCGGGGCTTTTATGGGATACTTAAATTTTGACTGGAGGGACCTGCTATGAAAATGAAGAAGTTTATGAACGCCCCTGAGACCGTCACCGACGAAGAACTGACCGGTCTGGGCCTGGCTTATCCCGACATCCTGGATGTGGATGGCCACCTGGTCATCAGCAAGGACCTGGCCACCGCCGACCGCGTCACCATCGTCACCTACGGCGGCTCCGGCCACGAGCCCGCACAGGCGGGCTTTGTGGGCAAGGGGATGCTGGACGTGCAGGCTGTGGGCGATATTTTTGCCGCTCCCAACGGTCAGCTGGTGTTCGACGCCATGAAGCTGGCGGACAAGGGCCACGGCGTGCTGCTGCTGACCCTGAATTATGCAGGCGACCAGCTTGCCGGCAAGCAGGCCATGAAGCTGGCGAAGAAGGCTGGCCTCAATGTGCGCCAAGTGGTCACCGGTGAGGAAATCCAGTTCGACCCCAACGGCGAGGACAACAAGCGGGGCCTGGCCGGTGCCGTGGCTTTGTACCATATTGCCGCCGCGGCTGCCCGGGAGGGCAAGGCCTTGGACGAGGTGGCCGACATTGCCCAGCACTACGCCGACAATATGGCCTCCCTCACCGTCAAGTCCACTGACGCCACCCATCCCCAGAACGGCATGTCCTTCGGTGACCTGGGTGAGACCGACCTCATGGAGATCGGCGCGGGCCAGCACGGCGAGGGCGGCGGCATCCGGGTGCCCATGATGACCTCCAAGGAGACCGTGGCCACGGTGGCCGAAGCTCTGTGCAAAAACCTGGACCTGAAGGCGGACGACAAAGCCTTCGTTATGATCAACGGCTGCGGCGCCACCACCATGATGGAGATGCTGGTCCTGTTCAAGGACACCGTGGAGTTCCTGAAGGCCAAGGGCGTGGAGGTCGTGGCCAGCATGGTGGGCGAGATCCTCACCGTGCAGGAGGCCGCCGGCTTCCAGATGAACATTGCCAAGTGGGATGACGAGACGCTCCGCCTGTGGAACACGCCTTGCCACACCCCCGCATACAGCAAGGAGTAACGGCTATGGCGGACGCAATCGGAAATAAGGCCGCGAAGGATTATCACTTTGACGTGCCCGTCCCGGAGCAGGGCTTTTTCGCCAAGGGCCTGGGCCATGGGGACTGGGGCGCCAAGAACCGTCTCTCCCGGCTGTTCAACCTTAAGAGCGGCAACACCGTTATGCTGGCCTTTGACCACGGCTACATCATGGGTTCCACCGCGGGCCTGGAGCGCATGGACGTCACCATCGCCCCCCTGTGCCAATACGCCGACGTGCTGATGGCCACCCGGGGTGCCATCCGTTCCTGCATCCCACCCACGGTGAATAAACCCATCTGCCTCCGGGCCACCCATGACGCCAGCGTTCTCATCGACGACATGAGCACCGGCAACGGCCTTGGGGCCGACATGGAGGCCGCCATCCGCATGAACGCCTCTGCTGTGGCCATGCAGTGCTTCATCGGCGGCGCAGGCGAGGCCCAGTCCCTGGAGACCCTCTGCCGTGCCGTGGACGCCGGGGAGCGCTACGGCATCCCCGTCCTGGGCGTCACCGCCGTGGGTAAGGAGATGGCCCGCACCACCCAGTATTTCCTGCTGGCCACCCGCATTCTGGCGGAGCTGGGCGCCTCCTTCGTCAAGACCTACTACTGCGACGATTTCGAAAAAGTGGTTGCCGCCTGCCCTGTCCCCATCGTCATTGCCGGCGGCAAGAAGCTGCCGGAGAACGAAGCCCTGACCATGGCCTACCGGGCCATCTCCGACGGTGCCCGAGGCGTGGACATGGGCCGCAATATCTTCCAGAGTGAGCACCCCGCCGCCATGTGCCGGGCGGTAGCCAAAATCGTGCACGAGAAGTTCACCGACAAGGAAGCCTATCAGTTCTATCGGGAGCTGGCTTCCAAATAACGAAAACAGGAGGGTTCCCTATGGCAGCTGCGTACATGCACATCGGTATCCCCGTCCTCAACAAGAAGCCCGGTATGGTCTACAACGAGTGGGGCAAGTTCTGGGTCAACGAAAGTGTGGATGCTTACGATTACAAGATCGAGTACCTGAAGTTTGAAGAGGGCACCCGCTTCCCGGAGATTCTCTCCAAACAGCCTCATGTGGCTTACAAGGTGGACAACATGGACCCCTACATTGCCCAGGCTCAGCAGGTCATCTTTGGGCCGGAAGTCCTCAGCGACACCGTCCGGCTGGCCTTCGTCATTCAGGATGACGCCATTATCGAGCTTTACGAGGAGAAATAAGACGCAAAACAGCAAGTCCGGTCTTTTTGGACCGGGCTTGCTTTGTTATGGCAAGAAAAAACCACGGACACAGCCTTGGGCCGTGTCCGTGGACGTTTTAGTGGATCAGCCCCGCCTTCCTCAAGGCCAGCACGATGATGGGGATCAGGATGATATGGACGATGATGCCGGGGACAGCGTTAACAAAAGCGCCGGCCACAAAGGCAGCCCAGGTGAAGGCGGAGCCGCTGAGGCCCATAAGAATTACCATGACGATGCCCCAGACAATACGGCCCGCCAGCATGGCGAGGACAAGGGACACGTAGACATTCACGGCCTTTTTGGGCAGCTTTCGATAGAGGATGCCGCTGACTAGGCCATAAGCCGCCAACTCAAAGCACATGGCGGCGCCGGTGGGGAACAGGGGCGGCATACCGAACAGGGCAAACCGAAGCAGCGGCGCCACGGCGCCCACCGCCAGGGCCCACCAGGGGCCGCAGAGGAAGCCTGCCAGCAGGACGGGGATGTGCATGGGACACAGGGCGCTGCCAATCTCCGGGATCTGGCCCGTCAGGAAGGGCAGGACCATGCAGAGGGCCAGGCAGGCCGCCGCATAGGTCAGGTGCAGGATGGGGCTGGTTTTCACATTGGTTTTCACGTTGGGATTCTCCCTTTCAAAATAGTTTGCCGTCTTGAACGGGAGGCCGTATCTTGGGATACGATTTTGAATACGCGCCAGGGGATATTTCCGGCTTGACCGAAGGAATTATTCACACAGGGAGCGCAGCAGATCCACCGCTTCCTCCATAAGCTTTGACAACGTCAGGGCCTGGGTCCCCACCACAATGTTGCTGCACTGGTTCACTGGCAGCAGCAGCTTTCGGGCGGCGCTTTGGCCCACGGCCACCGCCATGGCAGGAGTGATCTCCCCCATGAGAGAGTCCGCCGCCAGGATACCGATAGGACCCACGATGACGTCCGCCGTGCGGCAGGCCACCAACACCGGATTCTCTCCGGTAGCGCCGGCGGAGGCGCCGGCCTTCAGCATAGCCGCCGTGGCGATGGCGTTAGTGCCCACCGCCACGATCTCGCAGGACAGCTCCGCCGCCCTGGCCCGCTCGATAAACAGCTGCCCCATACGGCCGCTCTGGCCGTCGATAACGACTACCTTCATCCTTCCACCTCCAGGATCAGATCGCAGCGTGCCACCGCGTCCGTTTTCTCAAAATAGCGCTGCTCCAGCGGGATCCAGAGATCAAAGAATCGCTCCGCCATCTCCGGTGTATTGCGCTTTTGAATGCGGCTGCGCTGCAGCGCCGGGGAAATGCGCAGAAAGGCCGACAGGTCATAGCTGCCCGCCAGGGCCGGGTGTATGCTGTATGCCCCTTCCACGATGTTCATCGCCTTGGGCGCAATCGTGACAGCAGGCAGTACCTGTTGGGTCTGGCAGTCGTAGCGGCGGTAGGGAATCTCTTGACCCCCAGTCAAGGGCCGCAGAACCTCCTCCGCAAACCGCTCCCGGTCCACATTGCCGCCAGGTTCCGCCAGCCGCTCCGCCGTCCGCTGCTCCGGCCGCAGAAAGAAGTCATCCATGTGGAACACATTACAGTCGTAAATCTTACTCAGCAGGGCCGCCAGAGTGGTCTTGCCGCTGGCGCTGCCGCCCTCGACGGCCACGGTCACCCGGTCCCGCGCCGCCCGCTTTTGGTCAATAGCCGCCAGCAGCGGCAAAATCCAGATCAGATCCTTCCGAATGACCCGGTAGGCCGGACGGTACGCCGCCCGGAAGCGCTCCGAATGGTGACAGGCAGGGAAGTCCGCTTTGCGCCAGGCCTCCACAGCCGCTGCCGTTTCCTCCAATGGGAAGGGAAGCCTATCCGCTTCCGCCAGGGACAGCAAGGCCGCCAGTTTTTCCTCCAGGACTGCCGCATCGCCGGAGGGTTCCTCCGCCGACAGAGCGAACAGCCGGAACAGGGTCTCCGGCGCAAGGCCCGCGTCTTTCAGATACCCCAGGTGGACCCGACAGTAGGGGCCGTCCAGGGGCTCTACGTCCGCTCGAAGGCCCGGAGCCTCCAGCTCCCGGCGCAGCAGCGCCAGACCGGCAGCCTGGTCCGTTACAAAATGACCGCAGCCAAAGACACTCTGGTGCAGCCCCTTCAGCAGATCACCGGGCTCCAGAGCCGGATATCGTTCGCACTGATCCAACAGATATTCCATTGTCGTTTCCCGTACACTCATGACGTTATCATACCATCTTTCCTGGCGGCAGGGCAACCCCTTCCCTGAAAAAACGTGAGGTTTCGGCACCGCTCTCTCCATTTTTCCCATTTTCCAAAGTACTCGACAGATTCAGACAGTATATGACGAAGCTTTTGTGTATGATTAGACCGTAGCCACCAATATTTTGTGTGCGCTAAGAAAGGAAGTACGATATGAAGTCTATTCCCCAAGAGTATCTGCTGCTGTTCAATGCCATTTCCGATGCGGAAGAGACCTTGAACGAGCTGCGGGAGACCCTCATCGCCGCCCAGCGGCAGGCCGAGGACCTGTATCTGAACATTCCGGAAGAGGCTCCGGAGCCCGCCTAATCCGCCGCGCCATCCCAAAAGATTCGTTGCAATTCCTACGGACAGCCAAACCAAAATGTGCTATACTACATCAAAAAACAATCAGGAGGCTTTTTATGCTGCACATCGGCTGTCACCTCTCCTCCTCCAAGGGCTTTGCCGCCATGGGGCTGCAGGCACTGGAACTGGGGGCGGATACCTTTCAGTTTTTTACCCGAAACCCCCGGGGAAGCAAAGCCAAGGACTTGGACCCCGCGGATGCCGCCGCCCTGGTGTCCCTGATGGCGGAGCACCGCTTCGCCCCCATCATCGCCCATGCACCTTACACCCTGAACCTCTGCGGCGCAGAGGAAAAGAACCGCGCCTTCGCCCGGGAAACCATGGCTGACGACCTGCGGCGTATGGAATATGTACCAGGACAATATTACAACTTCCATCCCGGCAGTCATGTGGGGCAGGGAATGGAGGCCGGTATCACCTTCATCGCCGAAGGGCTCAATACCATTCTGTGGGAAAGCCAGACTACCACCGTCCTGCTGGAAACCATGGCAGGGAAGGGCAGCGAGGTGGGAGGCCGGTTCGAGGAGCTGCGGGAAATTTTGGACCGTGTGGCGCTCTCCGGCAAAATGGGCATATGCCTGGACACCTGCCACGTCTCCGACGGCGGATATGACATCATCGGCGACCTGGATGGGGTACTGACCGAGTTCGACAGAGTCATCGGCCTGGACCGGCTGAAGGCCATTCACCTCAACGACAGCAAAAACCCCGCTGGTGCTCGGAAGGATCGCCACGCCTGCATCGGCGAGGGTTTTATCGGACTGGAGGCCCTGACCCGGATGGTGCGCCATCCCGTGCTGAAGGATCTTCCTTTCTGTCTGGAGACTCCCAACGAGCTGCCGGGATATGCCCGGGAGATCGCTCTTATGCGAGAGCAGACAAAATGAGTACAGTAAAAGAGGACGCGTTTGCGTCCTCTTTTACTCAGACTGTCAAAGAACACCAGTTCTCAAAAAGCGAGAACTGGTGTTTTAGCAT
>CAMFAL010000068.1 GCA_945948185.1 uncultured Clostridia bacterium
CGGCGAGGTTCTTTGACAAGCTGAGGACGCTCTGCGGATTTCCGCAGAGCGTCCTTCATGTTTATGAAGCGTCTGGAATCAGGGAATTACAGTTCCTTGATGGCAGCCTGAGCGGCGGCCAGACGGGCGATGGGCACACGGAAGGGAGAGCAGGACACATAGTCCAGGCCCACGCGGTGGCAGAACTCCACGGAGGAGGGATCGCCGCCGTGCTCGCCGCAGATGCCCAGGTGCAGGTCGGGGTTGGTGGAACGGCCCAGCTTGGCGGCCATGGCCACCAGCTTGCCAACGCCGGTCTGGTCCAGCTTGGCGAAGGGATCGTTCTCGTAGATCTTCTTGTCGTAGTAGGCACCCAGGAACTTGCCGGCATCGTCACGGGAGAAGCCGAAGGTCATCTGGGTCAGGTCGTTGGTACCGAAGGAGAAGAAGCCGGCCTCCTTGGCAATCTCGTCAGCGGTCAGAGCGGCACGGGGAATCTCGATCATGGTGCCCACCAGGTACTTCATGTCAGAACCGGCGGCCTTGATGATCTCGTCAGCGGTAGAGACGACCACGTTCTTGACGTACTTCAGCTCCTTGACTTCGCCAACCAGGGGGATCATGATCTCGGGAACCATGTTCCAGTCAGGATGCTTGGCCTGGACAGCCAGAGCGGCCTTGATGACGGCGCGGGTCTGCATGGCGGCAATCTCGGGATAGGTGACGGCCAGACGGCAGCCGCGGTGACCCATCATGGGGTTGAACTCGTGCAGGGAGGAGATGACGCTCTTGATGTCAGCAACGGACTTGCCCAGGTCCTCAGCCAGCAGCTCGATGTCGCGCTCCTCAGTGGGGACGAACTCGTGCAGGGGGGGATCCAGGAAGCGGATGGTGACAGGGCAGCCCTCCATGGCCTCGTAGATGCCCTCGAAGTCGCCCTGCTGCATGGGCTCCAGAACGCTTAGCGCGGCCTCGCGCTGCTCCACGGTGTCGGAGCAGATCATGCGGCGGATGGCGCGGATACGGTCACCCTCGAAGAACATGTGCTCGGTACGGCACAGGCCGATGCCCTGAGCGCCGAACTTCCGGGCCTGAGCGGCGTCGTGGGGAGTGTCGGCGTTGGTGCGGACCTGCAGGCGGCGGTACTGGTCGGCCCAGCCCATGACCCGGCCGAACTCGCCGCCGATGGTGGCGTCGGTGGTGGGAACAGCGCCGTCATAGATGTCGCCGGTGGAGCCGTTCAGGGAGATCCAGTCGCCTTCAACGTAGGTCTTGCCGGCCAGCTCGAACTTCTTGTTCTCTTCATCCATCTTGATGTCGCCGCAGCCGGAGACGCAGCACTTGCCCATGCCGCGGGCCACGACGGCGGCGTGGGAGGTCATGCCGCCGCGGACGGTCAGGATGCCCTGGGCGGCCTTCATGCCCTCGATGTCCTCGGGAGAGGTCTCCAGACGGACCAGGACGACCTTCTCGCCGCGCTCGGCCCAAGCCTTGGCGTCCTCGGCGGAGAAGACGACCTTACCGGAAGCGGCCCCCGGAGAAGCACCCAGGGCCTTGCCAATGACGGTGGCCTTCTTCAGAGCCACGGCGTCAAACTGGGGATGCAGCAGGGTGTCCAGAGAGCGGGGCTCGATCATGGCCACGGCCTGCTTCTCGGAGATCTGACCCTCGTCCACCAGGTCGCAGGCGATCTTCAGAGCGGCGGCGGGGGTACGCTTGCCGTTACGGGTCTGCAGCATGTAGAGCTTGCCGTTCTCCACGGTGAACTCCATGTCCTGCATGTCGTGATAGTGATCCTCCAGGATCTTGCAGACGCCCTCGAACTGAGCGAAGGCCTCGGGGAACTTCTCAGCCATCTGGCTGATGGGCATGGGAGTACGGACGCCGGCCACGACGTCCTCGCCCTGAGCGTTGGTCAGGAACTCGCCGAACAGCTTCTTCTCGCCGGTGGCGGGGTTACGGGTGAAAGCAACGCCGGTGCCGCAGTCGTCGCCCATGTTGCCGAAGGCCATGGACTGAACGTTGACGGCGGTGCCCCAGGAATAGGGGATGTCGTTGTCGCGGCGATAGACGTTAGCGCGGGGGTTATCCCAGGAACGGAACACGGCCTTGACGGCGCCCATCAGCTGCTCCTTGGGATCAGAGGGGAAGTCGGTGCCGATCTTGGACTTGTACTCGGCCTTGAACTGGCCGGCCAGCTCCTTCAGGTCGTCGGCGGTCAGCTCCACGTCCTGGGTGACGCCGCGCTCCTCCTTCATCTTGTCGATGAGCTGCTCGAAGTACTTCTTGCCGACCTCCATGACAACGTCGGAGTACATCTGGATGAAACGGCGATAGCAGTCCCAGGCCCAGCGGGGGTTGCCGGATTTCTTGGACAGAACCTCCACCACGGTCTCGTTCAGACCCAGGTTCAGGATGGTGTCCATCATGCCGGGCATGGAGGCCCGGGCACCGGAGCGGACGGAGACCAGCAGGGGGTTCTCGGCGTCGCCGAACTTCTTGCCGGTGATGCCCTCCATCTTCTCAATGTACTCCATGATCTCGGCCACGATCTCGTCGTTGATTTTCTGGCCGTCCTCATAGTACTGGGTACAGGCTTCGGTGGTGATGGTAAAGCCCTGAGGCACGGGCAGGCCGATGTTGGTCATCTCGGCCAGGTTGGCGCCCTTGCCGCCCAGGAGTTCACGCATGTTGGCGTTGCCCTCGGTGAACAGGTAGCAGTACTTTTTGCTCATTCTTTCTTTCCTCCATTTTGATGGTAATGCCCAAAGGCAGAGTTGCAGTGAAACGTTTGCGTTATGAATTAGCTTTAATATTATAATAGGAAAACATTTGAAAAACAATATATAAAAGTAAAAAGAAGCCGGTGCGAAAACCCGAAAATTTTGAAAAAATCCTGTCAGTTTTACACAAAAACCGGCTCTCGAAGAGAAAGGAGGAACGCAAACGTTTGCTCTGGTACCGCAGAAGGACACTTCTGGGAGCGGGGTGAAATGCGAATTTTCCCATATTCCCTTTTTGATAAAAATATGATATAGTCAAGGAACTTGAAAGAATTATTCTGAATTTTTCAGGATGTTGATGATAAAATCGTTTGATGATCGCGTGAGGAGGCGTTGACATGACTCCGTTTGGACTGCCGGAAAAGGAACCGGCGGTTGCCCGCATTCGGGAGGCCGCTGCCCGTGGGACGCTGTCCCATGCCCTGCTGTTTACCGGCAGCGGAGACTGCGTCGCAGCTGCCCGATATGCGGCAGCTGCCATGGAGTGTGAGGCAGAGGGCCCGCGTCCCTGCGGTGTCTGCCGGGCCTGCCGTAAGGTGGCGGAGGACATCCATCCCGACGTCATCACCGTCCGGGATCCGGAGCACAAAAACATTGCCGTGGACGTGGTACGGGACATTCGGGCCGACGCCTATATCCGGCCCAACGAGGGGCAGAGAAAGGTATACATCTTCCCCGACTGTGCCATCCTGACGGAGCAGGACCAGAACGTCCTTCTGAAGATCGTGGAGGAGGGTCCCCCCTACGCGGCCTTCCTGTTTTGCGCGGAAAACGCAGCCGCGGTGCTCCAGACCCTGCGGTCCCGATGCGTGGAGCTGAAGCTCCGCCCAGCGGAGGAGGCCGGAGGCGAAGCTTCCGAGCCGGGGCTGGAGCTGTGCCGGGCCATCGGCCGCCGGAAGCGGGGGGCCGTGGCGGAACTGGCCGTGCGTCTGGAACGGAAGAAGCTGGACCGGGATGTCTTGGCCGCCATGCTGGAGCGGAGCCGTCAGGCTTTTGCCGCCGCACTTCTGCTGCTGTATGGGAAGGAACCGGAGGAAAATGACCGGGAGATCGCGCCATTTCTTGCGAAAAACTTGACAAAAGCGCAGATCATGTCCACAATAGAACTGTTAGAAACGTATTACGGAGAGTGCGCCTATAACGTTGGCGTAGGCCATGTGCTGGGCGCGCTTGCCGCGGAATTGGAGGGTATCCTTTGACAGAAGTGATCAGCGTCCGCTTTCGGGGCGGATGCAAGAATTATTTTTTTGACCCCAAGGGACTGCAGGTGAAAATGGGGGACCAGGTGGTGGTGGAGACCGCCCAGGGTGCCGAATTTGCCACCTGCACCGAGGGCAACCACGAGGTGGAGGATTCCGCTATCGTGAAGCCTCTGTGCGCCGTTTTGCGGATGGCCACGGAGAACGACCGCCGCACGGTGGAATACAACCGCAAAAAAGAGAGCGAGGCCTTCGATATCTGCGAGAAGAAGATCGCGGATCATGGCCTGGATATGAAGCTGGTGAATGTCTCTGCCAGCTTTGACGGCAACAAGATCATCTTTTACTTCACCGCCGACGGCCGTGTGGATTTCCGGGAGCTGGTGCGGGACCTGGCCAGCGTGTTCCGGGCCCGCATCGAGCTGCGGCAGATCGGCGTCCGGGACGAGGCCAAGATGATCGGCGGCCTGGGCATCTGCGGCCGGCCCTTCTGCTGCTCCCAGTTTCTGGACAGCTTCCTGCCGGTCTCCATCAAGATGGCCAAGACCCAGAACCTGAGCCTGAAGCCCACCAAGATCTCCGGCACCTGCGGCCGGTTGATGTGCTGCCTGAAGTACGAGCAGAACGCCTACGAGGACGCCGCCAAGCGGATGCCCAAGGTGGAGAGTTTCGTCCAGACCCCCGACGGCCCCGGCAATGTCAAGAGTGTGGACCTGCTCCGGGAGACCGTGAAGGTCTCTCTGGACAGCGCGGCCCCCAATGAGCCCATGAAGTGCTACCACAACTGCGAGGTCTGTGTCCTCCGCAACGGCAAGGGCAGCCGGGACGGCATCGAGATTCCCGAGCGTCCCGCCCGCTATGTGGAAGAGAAAGAAGAGGAGGAGCTGTTCAGTCCCCCCATTCTGTCCACGCCCTTCTACATGGACAGCCAGCTGGAGGATGCGCCTGTCCGGGAGAAGATCGGCACGCCCGACAGCGGCGAGGGCGGAAAATCCCGCCGCCGCCACCGGGGCGGACGCCGCCGCGGCAAGAGCGGTCAGGCCAAGCCGGAACAGACAGCCCTGGAAAAGACCGAGAAGAAGCAGCCTGAAAAGGGTGAAAAGAAGGAGCAGGCCAAGGAGGGCGGCAAGCAGCAGTCTCGCCAGAAGCAGCAGCCCCGGCAGCCCAAGCCCCAGCAGAAGCAGAAGCCCCAGCCCAGACCTGAGGGTAAGGGCGGGGAACAGGCCACCGGCGAAAGCGGTGAGGGCACCAAGCGCCGCCGTCCCCATCACCGGGGAGGCCGCCGCCGCAACAAAAACGGCGGAGGCGGCGAGGGTGCCGCGCCCAAGGTTGAATAAGCAGGAAATGAGTCCCGCCGTCCGCATTGCGGGCGGCGGGGTTTATGTTTTCGGAAATAAGGAAGGAGACTACCATGGGAAGATTTACAGGCGTATTGCTGGCCAGCGATTTTGACAATACCTTGATCTATACGGAAGAAGCCCTGCGCTCCGGCGTGCCGGTGCCTCCCCTGTCGGAGAAGAACCGGGCGGCTCTGGAGTATTTCATGGCCGAGGGCGGAAAATTCGCCATCGCCACAGGCCGGGCCCTGGCGGCTTTTATGAAGTACGCGGACAATGTCCCCATGAATGCTCCCGGCGTGGTGTGCAACGGCGCGGCTCTGTACGATTTTTCCACGGGCCAATATCTTGAGACAGCGATGCTGGATGGTGATGTCCGGCAGCGGGGGCAGGCGGTGCTGGACCGGTTTCCGGAGGTGGCTGTGGAGGCCTACCACATGGACAACGTGATCTACGCCGTCCACCCCAACGAGATCACCCGCCAGCATGAGCACCTGACCAAGGTGGGTGTGACGGAGCGGGCTTCCCTGGAGGAGGTTCCCCTGCCCCTGGGCAAGCTGCTGCTGGAGGCGGACCGCAAGACCCTGGAGGCGGCAAAAGCCTTCATGGAAGCACAGGGCTGGAGCGGAGACTATGAGCTGATTTTCTCTGCCCGAGAGCTGCTGGAGATGACTGCCCGGGGTGCCAACAAAGGCGGCATGGTCCGCCGCCTGGCGGAGCGGCTGGGCATTTCCATGGAGCACGTCTACTGTGCCGGGGACGAGGCCAACGACATCTCCATGCTGACCGCTGCGGCCCAGGGCTTTGCTCCGGCCAACTGCGCGCCTGCCGTGCGGGACTGCGGGGCGGTCATCGTGGCCGACGCCCGGGAGGACGCCGTGGCGGAGATCATCAGGCTGCTGGAGGAGCGGAATCCTGGGTGATGCGCCGCTTTGTGCCGCAGCGGTGGAAAAGAAAAATGTTTAGGCGCAAACCCGGCGCAGGGCCAAGGCCCTGCGCCGGGTTGCTTCTATACGGGGCTGTTGTGATGAGTGTGGTGGAGACTTGCGACCGTGTGCCGGGTGTGCTTGGACCTGTGAGAACAGAGATCGTGCAGTCCCGCATTTGGTGGTGAGGAGCGGCAGTGAAAATAGAAGGAAGTCCATGTGTCGATTTTGAACCGGCCCAAGTTGTACGGACAGTACAAAAAGGCACCCATGTAGGATTAAT
>CAMFAL010000069.1 GCA_945948185.1 uncultured Clostridia bacterium
ATGTTAAAACACCAGTTCTCGCTTTTTGAGAACTGGTGTTCTTTGACAGTCTGAACAGCCGCTGTGTACTCAGTACACAGCGGCTGTCATTTTCAGGCGGGAAATTTGCTTCTTCTGGGGGACCTTAGAACACGGGCACCACGGCACCGGCGTACTTCTCCTCAATGAAGGCGCGGACATCTTCGGAGTGCAGAGCTTCCACCAGGGCCTGAATGGTGGGGTTGTTCTCGTTGCCTTCCTTGACTACCAGGATGTTCACATAGGGAGAGTCAGCGTCCTCAATGGCCAGGGCGTCCTCCACGGGGTTGAAGCCGGCTTCCAACGCATAGTTGACGTTGATGACGGCGATATCCACCTCGGTCAGGGCGTTGGGGACCATGGCGGCCTCCAGCTCGGTGAAGGTCAGGTTCTTGGGGTTTTCCACAATGTCGTTGGGAGTGGCGTCCAGACCGGCGTCAGCACTGAGCTTGATCAGGCCCTGGGACTCCAGCAGCAGCAGAGCACGGGCCTCGTTGGTCACGTCGTTGGGAACGGCCACGGAGGCGCCGTCGGCCAGAGCATCCAGAGAGTCGGTCTTGCCGGCATAGATGCCCATGGGCTCAATGTGGACGCCAGCCACGCTCACCAGGTGGGTGCCGTTCTCAGCGTTGAAGTTTTCCAGATAGGGGACGTGCTGGAAGTAGTTGGCGTCCTCGGCGCCCTCCTCCACGGCGGTGTTGGGCACCACGTAGTCGCCGTAGACGTGGACCTGCAGGTCAATGCCCTGCTCGGCCAGGATGGGAACGCAGACTTCCAGGATCTCGGCATGGGGGGTGGCGGAAGCGGCCACGTTCAGGACGGTGGGCTCGGCGGTCTCAGCGGGAGCTTCGGTTTCGGCGGGCTTCTCTTCTGCAGCAGGGGCTTCCTTGGAGCCGCCGCAGGCGGCCAAGGACAGGCACAGCACCAGGGCCAGTGCCAAAGTCAGCAATTTCTTCATGTTTCTTTTCCTCCAATATTTTTGGGATTTTTTATTTCAAACGGCTGTCCGGGATTCCAGAGACAGGCGGTGAAACCAGTGAAGCGCGGGTTTACTTGGTGTGAGTGAAGCGGAATAGCAGCTCCAAAGGCGCAAAGCCATTCTTGTGCCCACTGTCCAGCCGCTTGTCGATCCGAGAGGATACATGGCTGAAAACGGATTGGATGAGCTGCACCAGGACAATCAGGAAAATGACTGTCACCAGCAGCATGGGGGGATAGCGGCGCTGGTAGCCGTACCGGATAGCCAGGTCGCCCAGGCCGCCCGCACCGATGGCGCCAGCGATGGCAGTGTAGGCCAGAATGGTGACGATGGAGATGGCGCCGCCCAGCACCAGGGAGGGCTTTGCCTCCGGCAGATAGACCTTCCAGACGATCTGGAAGGTGGATGCGCCCATGGACTGGGCCGCCTCTACCACGCCGGCATCCACCTCTGCCAAAGAGGTCTCCACCATACGGGCGATGAAGGGGGCCGCGGAGACCACCAGGGGGACAATGGCGCCCCGGACACCGATCTTGGTGCCCACAATCAGCTTGGTGAAGTCCATGATGGCCACCATCAGGATGATGAAGGGAAGGGACCGGCCCACGTTGATAATCCAGCCCAGAACCTTGTAGATCACGTTGTTGGGGCGGATGCCGTGGGGCTGGGTCAGAATGAGGGCCACACCCAGGGGCAGGCCCAGCAGGTAGGCGAACACCGTGGAGATGCCGGTCATGACCAGGGTGTCGATGGTGCCGTCCAGCAGCAGGGGACCGTATTTGGACCAGAATTCAGCGGTCAGAAGATCAGCCATGGTATTCCACCTCCTCGGCAGTGACGTTGGGCTGAGAACGGATATAGTTCAAGGCCTTGGCGGCCTCATTGGGGTCGTCGGGGAGGCCCAGCAGCATGGTGCCGAAGGCCTTGCCGTCGATGTTGCGGGTGTCGGCACCCAGAATGTTTACCTTCACGCCGCAGTCAATGGCGAGAGAGGCGATGAGGGGCTGGTAGGCGGTGCCTCCGTTGAAGGCCACCCGGACTGCGTGGGTGCCAACGGGGTACTGCTGGACGCTGGCGCCGCCGGGATACACCAGGCGGCGGGCCGCGTCGGTCTTGGGATTGGAGAAGATCTCCTCCACATTGCCTTGCTCAGCTACCACGCCGCCGTCCAGAATGGCGACCCGGGAGCAGATCTCCTCAATGACGCTCATCTGGTGGGTGATGACCACCACGGTCACCCCCAGCTTCTGGTTCAGGTCCTTCAGCAGGGCCAGAATGGAAGCGGTGGTGGTGGGGTCCAGAGCGGAGGTGGCTTCGTCGCACAGGAGCACCTTGGGGTCCGTGGCGAGAGCGCGGGCAATGGCCACCCGCTGCTTCTGGCCGCCGGAGAGCTGGGAGGGATAGGCGTCGGCCTTATCAGCCAGGCCTACGATCTCAAGCAGCTCCAGAGCCCGCTTTTTGGCCTGGGCGGCTGGGACGCCGCACAGCTCCATGGGGAAGCATACGTTTTTCAGGCAGGTGCGCTGCATCAGCAGGTTAAAGCTCTGGAAGATCATGGTGATGTTCCGGCGGGCCAAACGCAGCTCCTTTTCACTGACCTGGACCGGCTTTTCTTTTTCGCCGTCCTGTTCCATCCAGGCCAGCTGTTGACCGTCCACAATGACGGTACCGGAGGTGGGACGCTCCAGCAGGTTCATGCACCGGACCAGGGTGCTCTTACCGGCGCCGGACAGGCCGATGATGCCGAAGATCTCACCTTGTTTGATGTCCAGATTGATGTCCTCCAGGGCGTGAACGGCGGTTTCGCCGCTGCCAAAGGTCTTGTTCAGATGCTGGATTTGAATGATGGATTCGCTCACAGTATCAAAACTCCTTTTCGGATAAATTCAAGCAATAAAAAAGCCCTTGAAGCCAATTGCTCCAAGGACGAGTCGGAAACCCGCGGTACCACCTTGATTCGCACGCTTTCTCACGAAAGCGGCCTTATGGAGTGCCAACACACTCCCGCGCTGTGACGTGCGCACACGTCGTGACCTATGCGTCTGCGGTCGGCCACGCAACTCCAAGACCATGTTCGGCAAGCCCTTCCGTGCCTCTTCCCACCAGCGAAGGCTCTCTGTGACGTATCTGCCTGCGTACTCTTCTCTTCATCGTCTTTTCGGTATGAACTTGTTTGGTTATCTGTATTGCAGTTTACACGTTATCAGTTTTTGTGTCAACAGACAAAGGAACCAGAGAACGGAAAATTTAAAACGCAGAATTTGTATGATTTTGACAAGTCAAGTAAAAATGCTGATAAAAATTTATATTTTGAGGCCCGGTATGGGATTGTAAGGCCGGGGCAAAACTGCTATTATATGTGGAACGCAAAGAGAGACCACAGGAAAGGAGACAGGCCAATGGCGGCGCATCGGGACCAGAATTTCATTATGCGATGGCTGCGGGACCTGCTGTGCGGTCTGCTGATTGGCGCGGGAGCCATCCTGCCCGGCGTCTCCGGCGGCGTGCTGGCAGTGGTGTTCGACATCTACCACCCCTTCATGGAGGTTCTGACCAGGCCCCGGACCGCTATTCCAAAGTACTGGAAGTGGTTCCCGCCTATTGCCCTGGGTTGGTGCGCGGGTTTCCTGGGCTTTGCCAAGGGCATCGCGGCGGCCATCAGTCTCTCCAATACCGTGACCACCTGGCTGTTTATCGGCCTGATCGTGGGTACGGTGCCCTCCCTGTTCCGGGAGGCCGGGAAGGAGGGGCGGACTGCCGCCTCCTGGGGGAGCCTGCTGCTGTGTGCGGGGGCGGTATTCGCGGGGCTTTTTTATGTGAGCCGCATCGCGGAGGTCTCGGTGGAGCCCAACTTCTGGTGGTACAATTTCTGCGGCGTCCTTTGGGGCATGAGCATCGTGATCCCCGGCATGACCTCCTCCTCTGTGATGATGGCGTTGGGGCTGTATCAGCCCATGCTGGAGGGTCTGGCACGGTTGGACCTGCTGGTGTTGTCCGCCAGCCTTCCGGGGATGGTGCTGGCTGTCGCTCTGCTGGCCCGGCTGGTGAGTTGGTTCTTCCGGACCCATTACGCGGTGGCCTTCCATGGCATCCTGGGCTTCGTGGTGGCATCCACCCTGGTCATCATCCCCACGGAATATGCTTCCGGAGAGCCGCTGCTGTCGGCCCTCTGCTGTGTTGGCGGTTTCCTGCTGGCTTTCCTGCTGGCTCGTCTGGACAAAAAAATTCAAAAATAAAAGGAGCTCTTTCGAGCTCCTTTTCTTATACCTCAGGCAGAGTGGCAAGGCCGGCCTCCACCAGCTTCTGCAGACTCATGAGAATGCCCAGCTTGGCGTGATACCAAGTCAAGCCGCCCTGGAAGTAGACAGCATAGGGCTCCCGGATGGGGCCGTCAGCGGACAGCTCGATGCTGCTGCCCTGAACGAAGGCGCCCGCCGCCATGATGACGTCACTGTCGTAACCCGGCATGGCCCAGGGCTCCGGCGTCACATAGCTGTCCACAGGAGCGGCCGCCTGGATGCCCTTGCAGAAGGCCACC
Source organism: uncultured Clostridia bacterium (assembly GCA_945948185.1). Taxonomy (GTDB): domain Bacteria; phylum Bacillota; class Clostridia; order Oscillospirales; family Oscillospiraceae; genus Oscillibacter. Next base: position 4,536 of record CAMFAL010000069.1, read on the forward strand.
ATGGCCTCCCGGCTGCCAAGCGTGACTGCCTGGATAATGTCGTGGCGGCTCTCCGTGGCATTGGGCACGCAGGCGAAGCCCAGCTTTTCATAAATGTTGGCGGCAAACACAGCACCCTTCAGGGCACCCGCCACCACAGTGGGGGATAGGAACAGGCCCTGATAAAAGGCGGGCATCAGCCCCAGGTTGGCACCCACTTCCTGGCCCAGGCCGGGGGCGGAGAGGCGGTAAGCGCACCGCTCCACGCACTCCTTGGTGCCGCAGATGTAGCCGCCGATAGGGGCCAGGCCGCCGCCGGGGTTCTTGATAAGGCTGCCCACGATCATGTCGGCCCCCAGGTCGGAGGGTTCAATGCGCTCCACAAACTCGCCATAGCAGTTGTCCACCATGACCTTCACATCGGGTTTGACAGACTTGCAGAAGGCAATCAGTTCACCGATCTGGGCTACGGAGAAGGAGGGCCGGGTGGCGTAGCCCTTGGACCGCTGGATGGTGATGAGCTTGGTGCGGTCATTGATCTTTTCCCGGATGGTATCGTAGTCAAAGGAGCCATCGGGTTTCAGGTCCGCCTGGGCATAGGTAACGCCATACTCCTTCAGGGAGCACTTGCTCTCCCGGATGCCGATGACTTCCTCCAGGGTATCGTAGGGAGCGCCCACAGGGGACAGCAGCTCATCACCGGGCAGCAGGTTGGCGGAGAGGGCAACCGTCAGGGCATGGGTGCCGCAAGTGATCTGAGGACGGACCAGGGCGGCTTCGGTGTGGAACACGTCGGCGTAGACCCTCTCCAGATTGTCACGGCCCTCGTCATCGTAGCCGTAGCCGGTGGTGGCGGCGAAGTGGGTGGCATTGACCCTGTTTTTCTGCATGGCGGCCAGGACCTTGCCCTGGTTGTACTCCGCCGTCTGGTCAATGGCGTCGAACCGCTCCCGCAGGTTCCGCAGCACCGCCTCGCCGTATTCATAGACAGCCCGGCTGATGCCCAGCTGTTCATACATTTTCTCAATTTCCATGTTTTTCGTCCTTTTTGGTGTATTTCTCACACAAATGCTGATTATAGCAGGGGAGGAGAAAAATAGCAAGCAAAACCGCCCGGTTGGGAGCGGAAATCTTGCAATTGGCGGAAAAAACGACTACAATGAGGGCAAAAAACAGAGAGGATGGAACAGCATGGACTGTCGAGTGATCCAAATGGAACAGGACCCCCGGCGAGAACAGTACGCTTATTTCCGGACTTTTGCCAATCCCTATGTGGGACTGACGGTAAATGTGGATATCACCGGACTGATGGTTCGGAAAGAGAGGGGGGAGAGCCTCTTCCTGCTGGTGCTCTATGCCGTTTCCAAGGCGGCCAACAGTGTACCGGAGCTGCGGCGGCGCATCCGGGGAGACCAGGTGGTGGAGTACGATTGGTGTTCGACTTCCCACACGGTGGCCCTGGACAACGGTGCCTACTGCTACTGCCGGCTGTCGGCGGACATGCTTCTGGCGGACTTCCTGCCTTACGCGAAAGCGGTCCAGGAGCAAGCCCAAAAAGAGCCGTCTCTGGATGACGGCGGAGATGCAGAGAGCTTGTTCTTCGTTTCCTGTGTACCTTGGGCCAGCTATACGGCCATAGTTCAGCCGGTGCCTGCTCCGGCAGACAGCAATCCCCGCATCACATGGGGAAAATATTTCCGGCAGGGGGAGCGGACCTTGATGCCGGTGACGCTGCTGGCTCATCATGCCCTGGTAGACGGCCTTCATATTGCCCGGTTCTATGAAGCTTTAAGCCTGGAACTGGCAGCTATTTCAGAAGGGAGAGCGTAAAGCGGATGTTCCGGAGCCTGGGGAAGTAAAGAGAGACCAGACATGAAAAGCGGCACGCATAAGCGTGCCGCTTTTGCAGACTGTCAAAGAACACCAGTTGTCAAAAAGCGAGAACTGGTGTTTTAGCATAG
>CAMFAL010000070.1 GCA_945948185.1 uncultured Clostridia bacterium
AGACTGCGGACGCCCGGTTTGGTTCGCCCGGGAGCCGCCGTGGAGACACGGCCGGGGGTCCTCCGTTACAGGGGCTTCAAGTGCGCGCCGCGCCGGCGTGAATTTGGGTGGTACCGCGGAAGGACTGACCTTTCGTCCCAATCAGGGACGAGAGGTTTTTTTATTTGCCTCAAAAGAACATTTCATATAAGGAGCATGACTATGAAAGCACAACTGGAAGCTATTCGCAGCGCTGCGCTGGACGCCATCAACGGCACCCAGACCACAGCGGAGCTGGACGCCGTCCGTGTCCAGTACCTTGGCAAGAAGGGCGAGCTGACCGCCGTTCTGAAGCAGATGGGCAAGCTCAGCCCCAAGGAGCGGCCCGTCATGGGCCAGATGGCCAACGAGGTCCGCGCCGCTCTGGAGAACGCCATTGAGGCGCAGTCCGCTGTTCTGGCGGAAAAGGCCCTGGACGACAAGCTGGAAGCCGAGACCCTGGACGTAACCATCCCCGGCAAGGAAGTGAAGATCGGCCACAAGCACCCCATGTACCTGGCCCTGGACGAGATCAAGGACATCTTCGTGGGTATGGGCTTCACCGTGCTGGACGGCCCCGAGGTGGAGCTGGCCACCTACAACTTTGACAAGCTGAACGCCGAGGAGGGCCATCCCTCCCGTGACTGGTCCGACACCTTCTATTTTGACGAGGACAGCCGCGTGATGCTGCGCTCCCAGACCAGCCCCATGCAGGTCCGGGCCATGGAGACCATGGAACTGCCCATCCGCATCATCGCCCCCGGCCGCGTCTACCGCAAGGACGAGGTGGACGCCACCCACTCCCCCATGTTCCATCAGGTGGAGGGCATGGTCATCGACAAGAACGTCACCATGGCCGACCTGAAAGGCACCCTGAACACCGTGGTGGAAAAGCTGTACGGCCGGGGCACCAAAACCCGGTTCCGTCCCCATCACTTCCCCTTCACCGAGCCCTCCTGTGAGATGGACGTCCAGTGCCACAAGTGCGGCGGCGTGGGCTGCCCCACCTGCAAGGGAGAGGGCTGGATCGAGCTGCTGGGCGCCGGTATGGTGCACCCCAAGGTGCTGGAGATGGCCGGTATCGATCCCCAGGTCTACTCCGGCTGGGCCTTCGGCATGGGCCTGGAGCGCACCGCCATGCGCCGCTTCAAGATCGCCGACCTGCGGCTAATCTTTGAGAACGATGTCCGTTTCCTTGAGCAGTTCTAACTATGTCCAGGGGAGACTTTGTCCCCCCTAGATCCGAAAGCGCCACGCCGTGAACGGCACAACGCTTTCGATACCCCCTTCGCCTTCACACAGTGAAGGCGGCTGCGGCCGCAACAGCCGCAGGCAGTGGTGTCCTCCGCAGGCGCATGTCCTGCTCCGGACGATTTTCATGTTTCCGCCGAGGGCGGAAACTCTGCGACGCTTTTGCTTCGCTTTCCTAATCAAAATAGGAGGATCATTTTATGAATTTAAGCAGAAAATGGCTCAACGAGTTCGTCACTGTTGAGGTCAATGATAAAGAATTTGCTGAGGCTATGACCCTGTCCGGCTCCAAGGTGGAGACCACTGAGGACCTGGGCGCCGAAATCTCCAACGTGGTGGTCGGCAAGATCGTCTCCCTGGAGCGCCATCCCAATTCCGACCACATGTGGATCTGCCAGATCGACGTGGGCGGCGAGGAGCTGCTGCAGATCTGCACCGGTGCCTGGAACGTCCACGAGGGTGATCTGGTGCCTGTGGCCAAGCACAAGTCTACCCTGCCCGGCGGCAAGAAGATTGAAAAGGGCAAGCTGCGGGGTGTGGTGTCCAACGGCATGCTGTGCGGCCTGTACGAACTGAATCTGGACGAGCGGGATTTCCCCTATGCCGTAGTCACCGCCGCCGCCATTCTGGGAGACTATAAGCCTCTCGATCCCGAGAAGCCCTCCATCCCCGCCGACATCCAGCCGGGCCACAAGATCTACGGCCCTGTGGTGGCCGCCAAGGTCACCGCTGTGGAAAACGCCGGCGTTAATCTGTGGAAGTGCGCCCTGGATGACGGCAAGGCCGTCACCGAAGTGGTCACTCCCTGCCAGAACCTGCATGTAGAGGACCTGGTGGCCTATAACACCAAGTCCGGCACCATCTGCACACTGGCCGACCTCCACGCGGAGCAGGCGGAGTTTCCCCACTGCATCCCCGACGGTATCTTCATCCTGCATGAAGATGACCTAACCCTGGGCCAGGACATCAAGCCCGTCATCGGCGCCGATGACCACGTGGTGGAATTCGAGATCACCCCCAACCGCCCTGACTGCCTGAGCATCATCGGTCTGGCCCGGGAGGCCGCCGCCACCTTCCATGCTGACCTCCGGCTCCACGAGCCCGTGGTGAAGGGCGGCGCGGAAGGCGATCTGGCGGAGCTGCTGGACGTGGAGACTCCCGCCGCCGATCTGTGCCCCCGCTATACCGCCCGCATGGTGCGGAACGTGAAGATTGCCCCCTCCCCCAAGTGGATGAGGGAGCGGCTGCGGGCCATGGGCGTCCGTCCCATCAACAACATCGTGGATATCACCAACTACGTCATGCTGGAGTACGGCCAGCCCATGCACGCCTTTGACTACCGCTATGTGAAGGGCGGCAAGATCATCGTCCGCCGTGCTGAGGACGGTGAGGAGCTGACCACCCTGGACGGCAACGTCCGCAAGCTGACTCACGACCACCTGGTCATCGCCGACGACACCCGGGCCGTGGGCCTGGCGGGCATCATGGGCGGTCTGAATAGTGAGATTGTGGAGGACACCGTGGACGTGGTGTTTGAATCCGCCAACTTCAACGGCACCTGCATCCGCAAGGGCGCCCTGTCCCTGGGTATGCGGACCGAGGCCTCTGCCAAGTTCGAAAAGGGCCTGGACATTCTCAACACCCTGCCCGCCGTCAATCGTGCCTGCGAGCTGGTGGAGCTGTTGGGCGCCGGCGAAGTGGTGGACGGTGTCATTGACATCCTCAACTATGTGCCCCAGCCCACTGTCCTGAAGCTGGAGCCCGAGAAGATCAACGCACTGCTTGGTACCGATGTGGACGCCGGTGAGATGGTCCGCATCCTGGAAAAGCTGGACTTCCAGGTGGACGGCGACCAGGTGACCGTCCCCTCCTGGCGCGGCGACGTGCTGCGGATGGCAGACCTTGCCGAGGAAGTGGCCCGATTCCACGGCTACAACAACATTCCCTGTACCCTGGTGTCCGGTGAGACCACCCAGGGCGGCTACTCCCCCGAGCAGAAGCTGGAGCAGCTGCTGGGTGCCGTGTGCCGCACCTGCGGTTACGACGAGATCATCACCTACTCCTTCATCTCCCCCACATATTACGACAAGATCCGCTGGGCCGCCGATGACCCCCGCCGGGAATCCTTCAAGATCCTGAATCCCCTGGGCGAGGACACCTCCATCATGCGGACCACGGTCCTGCCCTCCATGTTGGAGATTCTGACCCGGAACTACAACTTCCGCAACAAGTCCGCCAAGCTGTATGAGATCGGCCGCACCTATCAGCTGGGCGGCGAAGATGGCCTGGCTGCGGAGAACAAGGTGCTGTCCATGGGCGCCTACGGTCCCGATGTGGACTTCTTCGCCCTGAAGGGCGTCATTGAGGCCATTCTGGGCGAGATTCGTGCCTCGGATATCCGCTTTGAGGCCTGCGGTGACAATCCCTCCTATCATCCCGGCCGCTGTGCGTCCGTCTGGTGCGGCGATAACCGCATCGGCGTGTTCGGCCAAATTCATCCCCTGGTGGCCCGGAACTACGGCGTGGACGCGGACTTCTACTGCGCGGAACTGGACTTCAACGCCCTGTTCGCCGCCCGCGGTGAGGACCCCGTCTACCAGCCCCTGCCCAAGTTCCCCGCCGTCACCCGGGATATTGCCGTGGTCTGTGACAAGGCCGTCACCGTGGGCGTCCTGGAGGACTGCATCCGCCGCGGTGCTAAGGGCCTGCTGAAGGATGTGGCCCTGTTCGACATCTACACCGGCACTGGCATTCCCGAGGGCAAGAAGAGCGTGGCCTTCAATCTGACCCTTCGGGCCAACGACCGCAGCCTGACCGCCCAGGAAGCCGACGAAGATGTGAAGAGCATCCTGGACCTGCTGGCCTCCGAGCTGAACGCCGTTTTGCGCTAAAGGAAAACTATACCGGGCGGAGCCAAAGAATATCTTTGGCTCCGCCCAGTAAAAATCTTTCGCATTTTTCTCATCTAAGGGCTTTACAGTTTTTCAAAAAGCGAGTATACTAATTAATATTGAGGAAAGGTGGTGTCTGTATGGACAACTTGGATAACTATACCCGGAAGTTTAAAATCGCCATAGACAAGGACGCGGAGATCCATCAGATCCTCACCACCGTCTATCAGGCATTGGAGGAGAAAGGCTACAACCCCATCAACCAGATCGTGGGCTACATTCTTTCTGAGGACCCCACCTATATCACCAACCACAACAACGCCCGCACCCTGATCCGTAAGATCGACCGCGACGAATTGCTACAGGTTCTGGTCCGCCGGTATCTGGGACAATAAGGATCATTCCCCGTGGACCATGGTCCACGGGGGCTTTTTTGCCCTTTGAACTCTGGCATAAATTCCCTTCTTCACCTCTTTTCCGGTAATGTTGACAATCTGGAAAAAATGTGTTACAATTTGGTTACAATTTTTCAAAGGAGTGTTTCCATGGCAGAACCCAAGACCACGAAAGCGGAAGGCCTTATGTATAAGGGTCACCCCCTCCGCCGGATCGACAACCTGATCTATTACGGAACGATGGCCGAGAAATATATCATCATGATGCAGATTCTGGAGACCAAGAAAGACCAGGATCTGGACGTGGCCACCAAGGTCTCCATTCAGCTGCAGCTGACGGACCCCGACCTGAAATCCCGTGACCGCGTGGTAAAAAAGAGCGAAAAGGACAGCCTCTATGCCGCGATGGATATCGCCGCCATCTGGCTGGAGCGGGCTTTGAAAGAGAAGTAAGCCACCAAAGATTAACGAAAGGATGTACACCCATGACATACTTCGCAGGTAAGATGACCCGCGTGTTCCTGCTCTCCGTCATCACTGTTCTGCTGCTGGCCGGTTTCGCCGTGGCAGCTGAGTCTGAACAAGCTGTTGCCGTGGGCGCTACCACCGGCTCCTCTCTGCGGCTCCGGGAAGGTCCCTCCACCTCTGCTGCCATTGTCACCACTCTGGACAAGGGCGTGGCTGTGGCCGTGCTGGACGACAGCACCGACGGCTGGTACAGGGTCGCATACAGCGGAAAGACCGGCTATGTCTCCGCCGACTACCTGGTCATTGATCAGGACAACATTTTCACCACCTATGGCCGCGCCAATGGCGACGGCATCAACGTCCGTTCCGGCCCCTCCACGGAATCCGAGGTTCTGGCCAGCGTGAACAGCGGTACCATCGTCACCGTCAATGGCTTTGAGGACGGCTGGTATGATGTCACCTGCAAATACGGCACGGAAGGTTATATCCGCAGCGATTTTCTGGATCTGACCGCTTCCAACACTGCTTCCTCCGCCGCCGGCAGTTCCATCGTGGATATTGCCATGCAGCATTTGGGCACACGCTATGTCTACGGCGGTGCCTCCCCCAGCGGCTTTGACTGCTCCGGCTTCACCATGTATATCTACAAGCAGTTCGGCTATTCCCTGCCTCACACCGCTACCGGCCAGTGGCAGAGCGGCATCGGCACCAGGGTCTACTCGATCTCCGAGCTGCAGCCCGGTGACCTGGTGTTCTTCAATGATCCCAGCCGCAACGCCGGCAAGGCCTGCTCTCACGCGGGCATCTACATCGGCAATGGTCAGCATATTCACTCCTCTTCTTCCCGCAGCAATGGCGTTATCATCAGTGATCTGACCAGTGGATATTACAACACCTATTTCATAGGCGGTATCCACGTCTGAAAACAACATAGCAAAAGCGGCACGCTTATGCGTGCCGCTTTTCCAGCTTGTCAAAGAACCTCGCCGGTGGCGAGGTTCTTCTGGTATAATAGG
>CAMFAL010000071.1 GCA_945948185.1 uncultured Clostridia bacterium
CAGCGGCATATCTGGAAGGACTATGAGGATCTGGCGGACGACGCCCGATATGTACCCGAGTACCAGACGCTTTATAAGCGCCGCAAAGAAACGATTGAACGAGTCTTTGCGGATGCAAAAGAAAAATACGCCATGCGTTATACACAGTACAGAGGCTTGGCCCAAGTAACAAAATGGGTGAAGCTTAAATTTGTTGCCATGAACCTCAAAAAACTGGCAAGGTGGAAATGGTATGACTCTGCCCATTTCCTATTTTCGATTCTTTTTTCCCCAATATGTGCTGAAAACCCGGTTGCCGCCTAATTGCGCAACCGGGTTTCTCGACAGGCTGAGGCAAGTGTCAGCACGACACTTGCCTTTCTATTTTATTGATGCTTTCGGCTCTTTCTCCGCCGCACCCTGCGGATCGCCAGCCGGATCAGCAGAATTACCAGCAGGATGAGCGCAAGGACCACCAACACCACCGTCCAGGTGATCCAGTTCCAGCTCTTCAGCAGCCCCGCCGGAGACCAGCTGCGGCTGACGGTCTTGCGGCCGTCTCCCTTCTCCGACGCATACCGCTCCGGCACGCCATCCTTCCCAAAAGACTCCAGATAGGCCGCCAGAGCGTACCACTCCTTGATCTCGTTGCCATCCTTGTCATATAGGATGCAGTCGTTGAAATCCATCACGGGAGACCCGTCAGCCATTTTGGGTTCCAGGGACAAAAGGCCCATGGACTTCGACTTCACCGTACCCAGCATCTGGGCGGAATACATACCGGTGACCACCCGGTAGAGCTGGTCATCTTCGATTTCTGCCGCCGCGCCGCTCCTGGAGCCGTCAGAAAAAGAGGTCGGATACAGCTGGGCATCTGTCACCCTGTTGAAAAACATCCGATGCGTGTTAAAGGCGTATTCCATGCCGCCCATATACAACTGGGCCGCCGGCATGATAGGCGTCACGGAGGCGTCCACCTCCGCCGCCGCCTTCAATTCCTTTCCGCTGAGATACACCGCTACCAGGGGGAAACCGGAGGTGCCGTCAGCTCCCACACCCATGGACAGCACATCGAAGGCCTGGGTGGCTGTCAGGTCTCCGGTCCGCAGAGGCGCCCGCAGAACGCCGTCCGCTGTGACGGACACCGTGTTCACATCCGGCGCATTCACCTCCAGGTTTTCCGTAACCCAAAGGAAGGCGTCCGCCACCAGTTCACCCAAGTTATTGCCCTCCTGAATACCCGAATGGGGCGTATTCAGGTCAAAGTTCGTGGTGGTCAGTACCTGGTCGTAGGTCAGGTCGTAGCGGGAGAGGTAGCTCTCCCCCACTTTTGTCTTCCAGGTCTCCACCATGGCGGCAGTATCCGGGTCCTCCGCCAAGGTCTCGTCGATGGGGACCAGGCGGTAATCCGTCACCGTCCGCTCGCCCGAAGGCTTCCACTCCACAGTCAGCACACCCAGGTTCCGGCAGTAGGGGCCGGCGGAAACAATATAGGTGCCGTTCACCACAATGGGCTCGGCCAAGGTGGAGTGCGTGTGTCCGGAGAGAATCACATCGATGCCGTCCACAGCCTTGGCCAGATCCTCATCCTCGGAGGTCTCCAGGCTGTCTCCCGTCCCGGAGTGGGACAGGCAGATGATGAACTGGGCACCCTGCTCTTGCAGGGACGCCACGCACCGCTTGGCCGCCTGGACCGCATCCTCCCGCTCAAAGCCGGAGGTGGGAGCACACTCATCGGCGTCCACGCCCATGAGGCCGAAGATGCCGTAGGTAACGCCGCCCCGCTCCAGAATCATGGTCTCCTGCACGCCATAGTTGTCCATGGCCTGCTGGATCAACTCCTGATCCGGGTTGCTGCCAGCAGGCCGGTAGTTGGCCTCCAACAGGGTGGGCAGGTCCAATGTCAAAGGGTCATATTGTTCCCGGTAGTCCTCAATGGGCGCTGGATACTGGGAGCTTGCCAGCACGCCAAAGGCCGCCGTCTGTGCGTCTTTTGCCGCCGTCAGCATCTCCGCGAAGCCCGTACCGGTATGGTCAAACTCATGGTTGCCAATGGTGGTGGCATCGTAGCCCAAAGCACCCATGGTCCGCAGCTCCGCAGCCTGGGTGGTATAGAGAGTCTGGATCAGAGACCCGATGGAAAAGTCGCCGCCGTCCAGCAGCAGAGCATCCGGGTGTTTCTCCTTCTCCGCGTCGATGGCAGTTTTCAAGCGGGCATAGCCTCCACTCTCTCCGCCGTTCTCCGCCGGCTGGGGCAGGAAGTGGGAATGGAGATCGTGGGTAAACAATATGGTAGTCTCATAAGTCGGCGCATTGGCATCCGCTGCGACGGTACAGAGAGATACCACCAGCAGCAGAACCAGCAGCCATGCAGACAGCCGTCGTTTCATCTTCTTCATCCTTTTCCCAAAAAATGGACTAGGCGAAATTGCCCAGTCCATTTTAGCACACTTTCTCAGTCCACCACAATGCCTTTTTCGGCAAAAGCCTTTACCAGCAGATCCATATCACTGGGGATGGAGATGGGTTCACCGCAGGCCTTGATGGCGTTGGCCACGTCTTTGAGGCCGTTGCCGGTGACCACGGATACCACGGTATTATCCTTGCCGATGACGCCCTGTTCACACAGCTTCTTCACACCCGCCGTGCCGGTGACGCCAGCAGGCTCGCCAAACACGCCGCATGTCTGTCCCAGCAGCTTCTGGGCGGCCATGATCTCCTCATCGGAGACGTTCACCACCAGACCGTTGGATTCCCGAATGGCCATCAGCGCCTTGTCGGCGTTCCGGGGAACACCCACGGCGATGGAATCCGCCAGGGTGTTCTCCTCCATGGGATACCAGTCCTCGTTATTGGCGATGGCCCGGTTCAGGGGGCAGCAGCCCTCCGCCTGGGCGGAGATCAACCGGGGCAGTTTGTCGATAAAGCCGATGGCGTACAGGTCCTTCAAACCCTTCCACAGGCCCGCAATGGTACAGCCGTCGCCTACGGAGATGGCGATGTAGTCAGGCACCTCCCAGTTCAGCTGCTCCATGATCTCCAGGGAAACGGTCTTTTTGCCCTCAGACAGGTAGGGGTTGATGGCGGCGTTGCGGTTGTACCAGCCCCACTTATCGATGGCTGCCTTACTCAGTTCAAAGGTATCCTCATAGCTGCCCTGGACGGAGATGACGTTGGCGCCGAAGGTCATGAGCTGGGCCACCTTGCCCTTGGGAGCGCGGCTGGGAACGAAAATGTAGGTCTTGAGGCCCGCCGCCGCCGCGTTGCCCGCCAGAGAGCTGGCAGCGTTGCCGGTGGAGGAGCAGGCGATCACCTGGGCCCCCGCCTCCCGGGCCTTGGCCACCGCCATAGCAGAGGCACGGTCCTTCAGGGACGCGGTAGGGTTCTGACCGTCATCCTTCACCCACAGGCGTTTCAGACCCAGCTGCTCCGCCAGACGGGGCTCCTCGTACAGAGGGGACCAGCCCACCCGCAGGGGTGTTGGCTCGGTGGTCTCTTCGATAGGCAGCAGTTCCCGGTAGCGCCACATGGTGCGATCCGTCCGGGCCGCCAGTTTTTCCTTGGTCAGCTGGGTCTTGATATAGTCGTAATCGTATGTGATCTCCAGAATGCCGCCGCATTCACAGGTAGTCAGGTCCGGCGTGGCTTCATAGGTCTTGCCGCACTTGACGCACTTGCCGTATAAGACGTTTTTCATACTGTTTCCTCCCAAAGAAGCAAGGGACGGGCGAGCCGCCCGCCCCTTGCTTCTGTCATGTAGTTTTCCCTTATAGGCTCTTCAAAACGCCGCTCTCCTCGTTGAAAGCGTTGATCAGCTCATCCAGATCCTTGGCCTGGGCGTGGACGGCATCCCAGGTACCTTCGGTGTCATACCACAGGGCATTCAGTTCCTCGCTGGTCTTACCCTGCTGCTCCACCCAGGTGTAGTACTTCAGGTTGTGGACCCGCTTGCGGTCGGCGTAGGTCAGCTCCATCAGGTTGTCGGTCTTCAGGCCCAGCATATGCAGGTTGTGGTCCAGGACCGCCTCGTTCACACTGTAAGAACCGTGCATCTCATTCAGCTCGGCGATGCGGCTGCCGTACATGACGGCGGAGTCGGTCAGAACGGTGCCGATGACATCGTGCTCGGTGAACTCGTAGTACTTAGCCATCTTGATGCAGCACAGCACGTTGGCGATGCCGGAGATGCCCAGCCAGGTCAGCTTCTCCACCAGCACGGGGTCCAGCTTCAGGGTGTTCAGCAGATAATCCTGGCCCTCGGGGGTGTTGAACAGGCGCAGCAGCCGCTGAGAGTCCTCGTCGTCGATGGCGATGGCCATGTCGGTGTTCTTCACGTTGTGGATCCAGGGGATGTGCTTGTCACCGATGCCCTCGATGCGGTGGCCGCCGAAACCGTTGTTCAGGATGGTGGGGCACTGGAGCGCCTCGCCCACGCCCAGCTTCAGCTGGGGATACAGTTCCTTCAGGCGGTCGCCGGTGGACATGGTACCGGCGGAGCCGGAGGTGAAGCAGGCACCGGCGAAGTGGTCGCCGGGGCGCTTGATGGCCTCGAACACGTCCGCCAGGGCGTTGCCGGTGACATTGTAGTGCCACAGGGGGTTGCCCATCTCCTCAAACTGGTTGAAGATCATGTACAGGGGGTCCTGCTTCAGCTCATTGGTCTTGTCGAAGATCTCCTTGACGTTGGACTCGCAGCCGGGGGTGGCGATGACTTCGGCGCCGATCTCATGGAGCCAGTCGAACCGCTCCTTGCTCATCTCGGCGGGCAGGATAGCAACGCCCTGGGCGCCCAGCAGGCGGGAGTTGAAGGCGCCGCCGCGGCAGTAGTTGCCGGTAGAGGGCCACACGGCCTTGTGGATATCCACGTCGAACTGACCGGTCACCAGACGGGGAGCCAGGCAGCCGAAGGAGGCGCCCACCTTGTGGCAACCGGTGGGGAACCACTTGCCCACCATGGCCACGATGCGGCAGGGCACGCCGGTCAGCTCGGGAGGCAGCTCGATGTAGTTGGGGACCTCCTGGAACAGGCCGCCGGACTCCTTGGGTTCGTTCTTCCAGGTGATGCGGAACAGGTTCAGGGGATTTACGTCCCACAGCCCTACACCCTTCAGCTTATCCTGGACCTTCCCAGGGATGGTCTCCGGGTGCTGCATCTGGGCGATGGTGGGGATGATGATGCCGTTTTCC
>CAMFAL010000072.1 GCA_945948185.1 uncultured Clostridia bacterium
GGCGGGCGTTACCCGTTATCCTTGCCCTGTGGAGCCCGGACTTTCCTCATGACCGGCCTTTCGGCCTGGCCACGCGACCGTCTGTTTTCCTCGCGTGCTTATTTTACAGGAACCATGCCCGGTTGTCAACGGGAGGTTTTGCCAGAACCGCCGGTCCTTGTCACTGTCGGTGGGATATGGTATGATGTCATCATAAGAATTGGTCCGTTGAAGCGGACGGGGAAACAGGAGGACGTTATGGCATTTCATCTGATCGACATGGAGACCTGGGAGCGGCGGGACCATTACCGCTACTACCAGACCCTGGTCCGCACCAGCTACACCCTGACCACGGAGGTTGACATCACCCGCCTGCTGGAGGAAGTCCACCGCCGGGAGCTGCGGTTCTATCCGGTGATGCTCTACGTGATCTCCACCGCCGTGAACCGCCAGCGGGAGCTGCGCATGGCCCGGGACAGAGAGGGACAGCTGGGATATTGGGATATCTGCCATCCCTCCTATACCATCTTCCATGAGGATGACCACACCTTTTCCGACATATGGACGGCGTATTCGGAGGACTTTGTCCGGTTTTACCGGGACTGCGTGGAGGACATGGAGACCTGGAAGGACGTGAAGGGCGTCAAGACCAAGCCGGACAAGCCCGACAGCTTCACACCCATCTCCTGCCTGCCCTGGCTCTCCCAGACCGCCATGGGCTACGACACCCCCATGACCGCGCCCATGCTGTTCCCGGTGGTGCTGTTCGGCAAGTATTTCCAGAGAGACGGCCGGACGCTGCTGCCTGTCTCCGGCTACTTCCAGCACTGCGTCTGTGACGGCTACCACGCCTCGCTGTTCTTCAACACCGTGCAGGAGCTGGCGGCAAAGCCGGAGGAGTGGATGTGAAATTTTTGTACCACGTTGTAATTTCCGGCCTGCCGCGGTATAATTTCCATGTATAAGAACCTCCGCCTGGCGGCGGAGCATCTAATACGATTCTTCAATAAAAACATTTTAAATGTTTTTATCACGGCGTGATATGCCGTGCCGCCTACGGCGGTGAAGATCGCATTGAACAACATTTTCAGCGGCATTGCCGCTTGTACCGCAGTTTGCGGCGCGATAAAACGATTTTATCATTTTATTGAAAATTCGTATAAGGAGCGAAGATCCATGAATTTTGAAGCATATCTGGCGTCGCTGCAGAACAAGACCGTGGCGGTCATTGGCATCGGCGTTTCCAACCAGCCCCTGCTGCGGCTGCTGCTGAGCCGGGGCATTTCCGTGACGGCCTGCGACAAAAAGAGCCGGGAGGCACTGGGCGTGGTGGCCGAGCAGCTGGAGGCCCTGGGCTGCCGCCTGCGGCTGGGGGAGGACTATCTGAAGAACCTGACGGAGGATGTGGTTTTCCGCACTCCCGGTATGCGGCCCGACCTGCCGGAGCTGACAGAGGCCATAGCGCGGGGCAGCGTCCTCACCAGTGAAATGGAGGTCTTTCTGGAGGTCTGCCCCTGTCCCATTGTGGCCGTTACCGGCAGTGACGGCAAGACGACCACCACCACCATCATCTCGGAGCTGCTGAAGCGGGTGGGCAGGAGGGTCCATGTGGGCGGCAACATCGGCCACCCGCTGCTGGCGGAGACCGGGTCCATGCAGCCTGACGATATCGCCGTGCTGGAGCTTTCCAGCTTCCAGCTGATGACCATGACCCGCAGCCCCCATGTGGCCGTCATCACCAATCTGGCCCCCAATCACCTGGATGTCCACAAGGACTTCCAGGAGTATATTGATGCAAAGGAAAACATCTTTACACATCAGGGAGCAGAAGATATTGCCATCTTCAATGCCGACAATGTCTACACGGCGGCGGAGGCCTGCCGGGCCGTAGGCCGGGCGCGGCTGTTCTCCCGCAAGACTGAGCCGGAGGACGGCGTGTTCCTGCGGGGAGAGGCCGTCATCGCCCGCCGTCACGGTCAGGAGCGGCAGGCCATGACCACCGCCGACATCAAGCTCCCCGGCGTCCACAACATTGAAAACTATCTGGCTGCCATCGCCGCCGTAGACGGTCTGGTACCTGACGAGACCATCCGGGACTTCGCCCGGGAGTTCGGCGGCGTGGAGCACCGCATCGAGCTGATCCGCACCCGCAAGGGCGTCCGGTGGTACAACGACTCAATCGCCTCCAGCCCCAGCCGCACCATCGCGGGACTGAACTCCTTCAAGGAGAAGGTCATCCTCATCGCCGGCGGCAAGGACAAGGGCATCTCCTACGACAGCCTGGGCCCCGTGGTCAACGAGCATGTGAAGCTGCTGCTGCTCTGCGGTGCCACGGCGGGGGTCATCCGCCGGTCCGTGGAGCAGGCGGACAATTACAACGGCCTGGAGATCATCGATGTGAAGGACTACCATGAGGCGGTCTCCATTGCCGACAGCCGGGCCGTGGAGGACGACGTGGTGATTCTGTCTCCCGCCAGCACCTCTTTCGACCGCTTCGCCAACTTCATGGAGCGGGGACGGGCGTTCAAAGACATCGTAAACCAGCTGCCGTAAAGAAGAGTGGCTCTGACTGGGTCAACCTCCTTTCCGCATAGAATAGCGGGAGGAGGTGAGGCCTGTGCGCCCCGGGTTCTTTTACTACCGCCGCCGGCTGGACCGGCGGGTGCTGATTCGGGTACTGGCACTGCTGCTGGCTGTGTCCCTGCTGGCCCTGACCCTGACGGCCACCGCCCGGATGCGGCCCCTGCTGGAGAGCCTTGCCACCACCCGGGTGTCCAACACCGTCAACCGCATCATCTCCGAGGCGGTAAACGAGGCCATCCAGAACGGCGACATCAGCTACGAGCGGCTGATCTCCCTGGAGAAGGACAACGAGGGAAAGATCACCGCCGTCCACAGCAACATGGCGGCCTTCAACCGGCTGCAGGCCCAGATTCTGGACATTATCCTGGCGAAAATCGACCAGGTGTCCGCCCGGGAGCTCAGCATCCCCATCGGAACCCTGACTGGCTCCGCTCTGCTGGCGGGCCGGGGGCCCCGCATCCGGGTGCGGATGGAGTCCGTGGGCTCATCCACGGCCCGCTTCAACAACCGATTCGAGTCGGCGGGCATCAACCAGACCAAGCATCAGATCATCCTGGAGGTGGAGGTCAGCGTGGCCATTCTGCTGCCGGGCTTTACTACTGCCACCAAGGTCTCCACCGCCGTCACCGTGGCGGAGACGGTGATTGTGGGTGGGGTGCCGGACACGTATACCTATTTCAGCACCACGCCGGATATCTACGAGGATGACGTGAAAGACTATATTCTGAACAACAGCTAGGGAGGAAACACCCCATGGAATTCCAAGATTACCGTGAGGAAATGAAATATCTGCGGGATTACCTCAACGAGCAGGGCTACCTGTACTATGTGCTGGACGCCCCGGTGATTTCCGATTACGAATATGACCGGCTGAACCGCCGTCTGGAGGAGCTGGAGGCGGAACATCCGGAGGAGGTCACCCACGATTCGCCTACCCAGCGGGTAGGCGGCAAAATTCTGGAGGGCTTCCAGCCTTACAGCCACGAGGTACCCCTGGAGAGCCTCCAGGACGTATTCAACGGCGCAGAGGTGGCGGAGTTCTGCGAGAAGATGGATGAAGCACTGGGGGCCATGGTGGAATATTCCGTGGAGCCCAAGGTGGATGGCTTGTCCGTAGCCCTGGAGTACCGGGACGGTGTGTTCGTCCGGGGTGCCACCCGGGGCGACGGCCGGGTGGGGGAGGACGTGACGGAAAACCTCAAGACCGTCCGGTCCATCCCCATGACCCTGCCCGATAAACTTCCACGGCTTATCGTCCGGGGAGAGGTCTATATGTCCCGGGTGGTATTTGAGGAGATCAACGCCCGCCGGGAGCTGGAGGGGAAGCCCCTGATGGCCAATCCCCGCAACGCCGCCGCCGGCAGTCTGCGGCAGCTGGATCCCAAAATCTGCGCCGAGCGGAAGCTGGATATCCAGGTGTTCAATTTGCAGCTGGCGGAGGGAAAGGACTTCCTGTCTCACGCCGAGACCCTGGACTATCTTGCCTCCCAGCGGTTCAAGGTCATCCCCCACAAGACCCTCTCCGGCACCGCTGCCGTCCAGGCGGAGATCGACCGCATCAACGATGAGCGTATGGATTATCCCTTCGATATCGACGGCGCTGTTGTAAAGGTAAATTCCCTGTCAGACCGTGATATTTTAGGCTCTACGGCTAAGTTCCCCAAGTGGGCGGTGGCCTTCAAGTACCCCCCGGAGAAGAAGCCTGCCAAGCTGCTGGACATCGTGGTGCAGGTGGGCCGCACCGGCGTGCTGACCCCAAAGGCGGTGCTGACGCCGGTCCGTCTGGCGGGCACCACCGTCACCAGTGCCACCCTCCACAACCAGGACTATATCACCGAGAAGGACATCCGCATCGGGGACACCGTCATCGTCCAGAAGGCGGGTGAGATCATCCCCGAAATCGTGGAGGTGGACCTGAAGCAGCGGCCTGAAGGTGCACAGCCCTATACGCTGCCGGAGGTCTGCCCGGTCTGCGGCGCCCCGGCGGTGCGGGACCTGGACGGCGCGGCCCTGCGCTGCACCGGCGCCGAGTGCCCGGCCCAGCTGCTGCGGAACATCACCC
>CAMFAL010000073.1 GCA_945948185.1 uncultured Clostridia bacterium
TGGGAGTACGATCCTGTGTGGCTTGGATCACTTGGGACGCTCAATACTTCGGAGTGCCCCAAAGACGTCGTAGGATCTTCGCTGTGGCAGATTTTGCTGGATACAGTCCCATCCCGATACTGGCTGTCCCGGAAAGCGTGCCGGGGTATGCTGCGCCGTGCGGACTGCCGGGGCAAGTTGCTTCCGGAATTATTAGAAATAGCGCTTGCGATGCAGGGGGGACTGATCCCGCCCGGGCCGCTTCCGAATGAACTCAAGGCCTACCATTTCAACCAAAGAAATGAAGGCATCGACCTTGGCGATGTAGCCGGTGCGCTGCAGGCGCAGCCTATGCTTCAGAGCCTGGATCACCTTCTTGGCTACTGCCTCACCGATGGCGTTAATGTCACCGTCCTCCCGGACGATGATGGTATCAGCTAGCTTGGCAATGGTCAGGGTTTACCAACGAATACACGCTGGAGGTCACGGCGGGAAAGATGCCTAACGGCGGCAGCATCCTGTTGTGCTCTGACGGATTTTATCAGGAGCTGCCGGTGGATTGGCCGGGCCCTGACAGAGAAAGGCACACCGTTCAGACAATGCTGGAGGAGACGGCGTCTCTGATCCTGCGGGGAACGGCGGAGGATAATCTCACCGCACTGCTGGTGCGGATGACCCGGAGCTGGAGGAGGTGACGGCCGTGGCTGCTGTCCGTTATGCGCTGCTGGCAGCGGGACTGCTGGCGGCATCCTGGACGGATTGGAAGCGGCGGAGGATCCCCAACCGCCTGTCCGTTACCATGGCGGCGGCGGGTGTGCTGCTGGGACTTGTCACCGGAGGCCTGTCCGGCCTGCTGGGAAGTCTCGGCGGCCTGGCAGCAGGCCTGACTGTGGGTGTGATCCTGTGGCTGCTGAAGACCTTTCGGGCGGGTGACGCCAAACTGCTGGCGGCCTTGGGCGCTATGATGGGTTGGCGATGGCTGGTGGCCTGTTTCCTCTCTGACTATACAGGCTGCTGCCCGGATGTATTGGGCGGCAGCCTCTTTTTTGCCCCATCCTTTTTCCCAAAATTGCCAAAAATACCGCACCTGCTCTCACAGGTGCGGTTCTTTTACATTGCAGCGGTTTTCAATAGAACTCCCGGATGTAGTTCAGAACGTCCTCCCGGGTACCCATGAAGGGGCCGGGGGTCTCCATCTTCAGAGACACCAGCGCGGTGCAGTACTGCAGAGCCTCGGCGATGCCGGCCCGCTGGCGTTCGGTGATGTAGCCGGCGAAGGTGGTGTCACCCCGTCCGGTGCGGCCGGACAGGTTCCGGGCCTTGATGGGGCAGGTGTAGATGTTCTGGCCGTCGTAGGCCAGCACCTCGGTGTTGTGGGTAATGAGGACTTCCTTGGCGCCCCAGCTATGCAGCAGCTTGGCTGCCTCCGCCCGGTCGGTCAGGCCCGTCAGGATCTCCGCCTCGGCGGCGTCGGTCTTGAGGTAGTCGATACAGGGAAGGTACTCCTTTTTCTCCGCCCAGTCGTGGAAGGCCATGGTTTTGTCCGCCTCCACGTGGCGCAGCAGGCACTGAACATCCACAGCCACTTTGCCGTGTTTGGCAGCCTCGGCGAACAGGGCACCGTCGAAGTCACCGTAGACCAGACCGGCAAAGTGGTAAATCTTCGTGTCAATATCGGGAAGCTCCTCAAACTTGAAGGGATCGCACACGCCCATGGAAGTGCAGGCCCGCTTTTCCTTGTCGGCGGTAAAGTACTGGTTGCGGATGGAGCAGGTGGCCTTGGATTCTTTCCAGTACACGTCGGCACCGGAGTCCTTGAACCGGGCCTCCACGTCCGCATCGGCGGGGTTCAGCTTGGTAAACAGAGCCGTTTTGTTGCCGCTTTTGGCGGCGGCAAAGCCGGAGGCCACCACGGCGCCGCCCACTTCCTTGCGTTCGTTGCCCTGATAGTCAATGTTGTGGTCCAGGGAGACAGGTCCGATGACCAGCACATCGTATTCCTTCTTCATAGTTCCCTCTTCTTTCTTTGAAATCAAACGAATGGGAAGCCCCCGAAGCCGGGGCGTTCGCCGTTGTTGTTTTATCCTACCATTCCGGAAGAAAATGGTCAACCGGACCGGGGCGGTTTTCCGCAATCGCACAAAAGCTCTGGAAATTTTTTGGAGGAAATCACATGGCCCGATACCCCGCAAGGCCCTCGCCGCCCCTTGCGCACGGGGATGATCCGGTTTATAATTTTATCATTCTGACTCGCCGGGAAGGTCGGGAGATTGGAGAACAATATGAAAGATGCAAAGACCATGGCGTATATCAACCTCTTTGCCGTGCTGGGGGCGCTGCCGTATCTGTGCGAGCTGGACAGGGAGGCCGAGGAGCTGATTGCGGGGAAAACGGTTTCCGTGGGCTTCGCCGTGAAGGACGGCCCCTCCGCCACGCTGTTTTTCGGCGGCGGAAAGTGCCGGATGGCCCCGGGCGTGGACCGCTGCCAGGTGAAGCTGCCCTTCTCCAGCTGTGAGAAGTTCAACGGCCTCATCGACGGCACCGTCACCCCTATTCCCAGTAAGGGCTTTGCTAAGATCGGATTCCTGACCGGTCCCTTCACCAAACTGACGGACCGGCTGTCGGCTCTGCTGAAGCCGGAACCCGGCGCTCTGGAGGATCCCGAATTCTTCCGCGTCTCCACCACCCTGATGTTCCACGTTATCGCTGAGGCCATCGCCCAGACCGCCAACGAGGATAAGATCGGCAAATTCTCCGCCTCCAACATTGTGGATGGCACGGCCAAGCTGTCCATCGCGGGCGGCCCCGCGGCGGCTCTCTGCTGCCGGGACCACCGGCTGCTGGCCATCCATAAGGCCCCGGAGCATTACATGTCCTACATGGAATTCGGGGACATGCATCTGGCCCGGGACCTGTTTGACGGAAAGGTCAACGCCATTGCGGCGGTGGGCGCCGGACAGGTCCGCATCGGCGGCATGATCTCGCAAATTGACAACATCAACCGCATCCTGGACCGGGTGGCGGTGTATCTCGGATAAGGAGAGGCGGATATGAAAATCAACGACTATTCCAAGAGCCGGGAGGCCTACCTCCGGGCCTGCAAGGTGATTCCCTCCGGTATCTACGGCCACCAGGGCCCCGCCGAGGGCTGCTATATCCCCATTGAGGCCTGGCCCATGTTTTCCTCCCGGGCGGAGGGCAGCTATTTCTGGGACCTGGACGGCAACCGGATGATTGACTACATGTGCGGCTACGGCCCCAACATCCTGGGCTATCACGACCCGGACGTGGACGAGGCTGCCCGGAAGCAGCGGGCGCTGGAGGACTGCGTCACGGTGCCCTCCACCAAGATGATCGACTTCGCGGAGCTGCTGGTGGACACGGTGGCCTGTGCTGATTGGGCCTTCTTCGCCAAGAACGGCAACGATGTCACCACCCTGGCCATCATGACCGCCCGGGCCTACACCCATCGGAAGAAGATCGTGTTCTTTAAGGGCTACTACCACGGCGTCTCCCCCTGGACCCAGAAGATGGACTATGCGGGCGTCCTGGAGGAGGACGTGATGCACAACCTGTATGTGGACTGGAACGACTTCGACGCGCTGGCGGAGCTGTTCGACCGGTACAAGGGAGAGATCGCCGCCGTCATCGGCCAGCCCTACATGCACGGCAATTTCAAGGACAACGAACTGCCCGCCGACGGCTTCTGGCAGAAGGTCCGCAAGCTCTGCACCGACAACGGCACCGTCCTGATCGTGGATGACGTGCGGGCTGGCTGGCGCATCGACCTCCAGGGCAGCGACCACTACTTCGGCTTCAAGGCGGACCTGATTTGCTTCTGCAAGGCCCTGGCCAACGGCTACAATGTGTCCGCCCTCTGCGGCCAGGACTTTTTGAAGAACACTGTCTCCGGCATGAGCTACACCGGCAGCTACTGGCTGTCCGCCGTGCCCTTCGCCGCCGGTATCGCCTGCATTGAGAAGATGAAGAAGCTGGACCTGCCTCGTGTCCTCAACGAGAAGGGAAAAAAGCTGGGGGACGGCCTCATCGAAGCAGGCAAAAAGTACGGTTTTGACCTCCATGTGTCCGGCATGCCCAGCCTGTTCTACCTGCGGCTGGCGGACGACCCCAGCCTGATGCTCCATCAGGAATGGATCGCCGAGTGCGTGAAGCGGGGGGTGTTTTTCACCACCCACCACAACCACTTCATCAACTACGCCCTGTCCGACGCGGACATCGCGGAGACCATCGCCGTGGCCCAGGAGGCATTCTCGGTGGTCCGGGAGCGCCATCCGGAGGGCTGAGGCCCTTTGCGGCGGTCCGTTGCGGAATTGCCGCCTTTCAGTGCTGGACGAAAACCGTCGGGGAGTGTATCATATAGGGGAAATCTCTGAAAAGCGGGTGGCACCGCATGGATACAATGACGGAATTGTCCTTTGGACAGCGGCTCCAGACTCTGCGGGCCGCGGCGAGCTTTTCCCAGGAGCAGCTGGCGGAGCGGCTGGACGTGGCCCGGCAGACCATCTCCAAATGGGAGCTGGGGGGTTCACTTAGATAAAGATACCACATCAATCCCACGCTGACTTTTGCTCAAC
>CAMFAL010000074.1 GCA_945948185.1 uncultured Clostridia bacterium
CTGGCCCCTGCCATTCGTCCAGGGCGTCACCCGGGCCCAGTCCATCTCCAACCAGAGGGCCATCGAGTTGGCGGTCCAGCACGATATCGCCATCCAGTACGACGACACGGCCCAATCCCCCTTCTTCCACTACACCGATGACGCCGGGACGGTCCACGAGGTCTGGTTCGAGGACGCCCGCAGCATGGACGCCAAGCTCCGACTCATCGCGGAGTACGATTTCCGGGGCGCCGGTTTCTGGAATCTGATGCGTCCCTTCTCCCAGACCTGGCTGGTCCTGGACGCTCTCTACGACATCACGGGATGAAAAAGAGGACGGCGTTGCCGTCCTCTTTTGTTATTATATTGGCCTTTTTATTTATTATATAGACCTTATAGTCCATTCACAACCCGGTCCGGCCGCTCTGCCGCCATCAGCTTCCCCAGATTCTCAAACAGCATCCGGTACACATTCCGGAAGGAGGACTGGGTGATTCCCGCCTGGTGGGGGCACAGGATCAGCTTGTCCGGGCACTCGTGGGCCAGCCGAAGCAGAGGGTGGTCCGCCGGAACGGGCTCCGGGGAATAGGCGTCCAGCCCCGCCCCTGCCAGATGGCCGGAGCGAATGGCCTCGCACAGCGCCCCGTCGTCGATGATGGCCCCCCGTGCCGTATTCACCAGGAACGCCCCGGGCTTCATCTGGGCCAGAAACGCCCGGTCCACCATATGGGTGCTCTCCGCCGTGGCAGGCAGGTGCAGGCTGACGATGTCGCACCGGGCCGTCAGCTCCTCCAGGGGGAGATACGCCACCCCGAAGGCCGCCTCCGTCTCCGCGTCCTTCCTGTGCCGGGAGTAATAATAAACCTTGCTGCCATGGACCCGCAGCCGCTTCGCCGTTTCCTTCGCGATGGCGCCGAAGCCCACCAGGCCCACCGTCACGGTGCTGAGGTCCGGAGGTACATCTCCCTCCAGCATCCGCACCGCCTCGCCCTGATGCCCCTCCAGCACCATCCGGTGGCCCCAGAGCGTTCTGTGCAGCAGCATGCTCATCAGCATCACCGCCTGCTCCGCCACAGGTCCGGCGTTGCATCCGGCGTTGTTGCAGACGTAGATGCCGCGCTTCCGGGCCGCCTCCAGATCAATGCGGTCAAAACCCACACCCTCGCAGTGAATCAGTTTCAGGTTGGGCATCCGGGCCACCAAACTCTCCCGAATCCAGGTCACCGGCGTCACAAACAGCGCCTCCGCGTCTCCTGCCGCCGCCAGCCATTCCTCCTCGGAGGCCTCCCGGTCACAGAATACCAGCTCCGCCGCCTGAAAGGCCGGGGCATCCTTGGGGGCAAAGCGCTCATACCGCCCACGATGGCTCAGTACCAAAACTCTCATGTGTGATCTCCTCCGTTCATCCCCGCATCAGCCCGGTGTGGGCCAGCGCCCGGAACAGGCACGCGGCCACCAGCCCCGTCAGGGCGCCGGTAAACAGGGATACGCCCAATAAAATGGGCAAATAGTAGCACGGCGCCGTGTTCCCCAGGGTCAGCACCGCCGCCGCCACCTGGCCGCAGTTGTGGGCCGCCGCGCCGCCAATGGACACGCCGTAGACCGACAGCCACTTTCCCCGGGACAGAACGATCATCACCAGCATGGCGGTGACGCCGCCCAGCAGAGAAAAGATCAGCGCGTTCATATTGCCCGCAAACACCGCCCCCAGCAGGCATCTTCCAATCAAAATCAGCAGTGCCTGTCCCGGGCCCAGGGCGTACAGGGCAAACACCGTCACAATGTTGGCCAGTCCCAGCTTGATGCCGGGGATGGGGATAGCCAGGGACAGGGGAAAGAAATTCTCCAGATAGCTCAGCGCCAGCGCCATGGCGGTCAGCACCGCGCACAGCGTAAGCTGCTTGGTTGTCAGCTTCATGGCTTCCTCCTATCCGATGACCATGTCCGGGGCATCCTTGTCCACAGTGCCGCCCTCCAGACGAATGATGATGCGGGCAGGCAGGCACACGATGCTCTGTCCCGCCCGTGAGATGGTACCGGTGTGGACGCAGTCCTGGGTGGGGCAGTCAGCGTCCGCCACATACAGGCCCGGCCCCTTCGCTCCCTGGCTGTCCGCCAGGCAGACGTGAAGCGTATATCCGTTCCCGCTGTAAGTCCGCTCCCCGTCAGGAAAATTCTTTAGGAGGATGCGCTCCGCCTCGGTCCCATCCACGGTCACCACAGCCGTCAGATCTCCGGCGCCGGTTCCCCGGCTCCAGACCGCCAGGGCACAGGCCGCCGCCAGGACCACCACCAGCAAGACCACCAGCCCATCCCACAGACAGGGCCGCAGCTTAGGAGACGACTTCATAGCTGTACCCGCTCTCCTTACTCTCTTCAAATTCATCGGCAATACCGTCGGTGACGACCACCCGGCTGTCCTCCGTTACCAGCACCAGGTCAAAGTCATATTTGCCGCTCCGCCAGAAGTCCAGTGCCTTCTCCTCGCCCATGACGAACAGGGCGGTGGACAGGGCGTCGCACATGGTCCCCACGCTGGGGGTGCCGTCCACCTCATCCAGGTCGCAGTCAGCCACCACAGTGACGGAGGTCAGGCCGCTGTCCGCCGGATATCCGGTGGCAGGGTCGATGATATGATGATAGGTCTTTCCGTCCGCCTCAAAGAACCGCTGGTATCCGCCGGAGGTGACGGCAAAGGCGTCCGTCAGATGAAGCATACCCGCAAACGCGTTGGCGTTATTGGGGTCCTGCGGGTCCTGGATGCCCACCCGCCAGGGGGTGCCGTCCGGCCGGTCGCCCCAGGCCAGCACGTTCCCGCCCAGACTGATGGTCGCCCGGGGAATGCTGTTTTCCTTCAGGATCTCCGCAATGCGGTCAGAGGCATAGCCCTTGGCGATACCTCCCAGGTCGATCTGGGTGCCGGGGGTCAGCGCCGCCGCGTCACCGGCCAGGGTGATATGCTCCGGTCCCACCAGGGTCAGCAGCTCATCCAGCTCTTTCTGCGAAGGCACCCGGTTTTCCTTCTCTGTGAAGCCCCAGGCGGCAACCACCGGCGCGATGGTGATGTCAAAGGCGCCCTCTGTCGCCAGGGTGTATTCCTCCGCCGCCTCCATCAGGCCGCAGACCTCTTCGCCCACGTCGATGCCCAGGCCTCCGGCACTGTTGAGCTGGCAGATCACGCTCTCGCCGTCCGTCCGGGACAGCAGGCTCTCCAGCCGCCGCACCTCGTCCTCCGACAGATAGTCGGCGTGGGTGCTCTTTTCCCCGTAGGTTGTAAAGATCATCACCGTGTCCATGGCAATGACCTGGATGACCTCCCGGGCCTCATCCGGGCTCTCCGTCTGCCAGGAGCAGCCGCACAGTCCCACTGTCATCAACGCGGCCAGCAGGGCCGCCGCAAAACGTTTCATAGACTTCCTCCGTGTATTTTCCGCCCCAAAACAATGACCATTCCGGGCTGATTCCACTGTTACATTGAAGTAGTATATCACGCTCTTCTCCGCTTCTCAAGCATGGATGCGCCGCAATCTGAAAAAGGCAGAAAATCCTCCGCCTGTTCCCCTTGCAAAGGGCGAGAAAGTCTGCTATACTATTTAAGCGTGTCAGCGGGCGCATCAGCCTGCTTTCCATCTGAAAACAAACCCTGGAGGTCTTATCATATGCCCAAAAATCCCAACAGCAAGTCCAAGCAGACAAAGCTGGACGAGCCTATGACCGGCGCCATGAAGTTTTTTCTGGCCGGTTGTGTGGCTGAGCTGTATCTGCTGATTCTCCGCCGTTATTATATCCAGGGCCCCGATGTTGTCAAGATTCTTTGGTATGACCGCTATCTTTGGGTCCTGCTGGGCGTCGGTGCGGCAATCCTGCTGGTCGGTGCTGTCTGCGGGTTCCTGCTGCGGGCTGACAAGAAAAAACGGGCAGCAGCCTGGTGGGTGGCCGCCGCGGGTGCCTTTCTGGGCGCAGCCGCCGGTCTGGTCCGCTGGAATGCCTCTACCCTCACCCTGCTGACCGTGGTAGTCCCCGCGGTGATGATACTGGGCGTCCTGTGGAGCCTGTACGACCGGGAATGCGCCTTGTCTCTCACCATTCTGGGAACCTCTCTCATCGCCCTGTGGATCTGCCGCAAGCAGTTGTCCAGCATGTACCTGGGTACCTACGTGAAGATCTTCGCCGTGGTGTATATTCTGGCGCTGATCGCTGTGGCACTGCTGACCAAGCAGGGTAAGCTGGGCAAGCTGCTGCCCGCCAAAGCTGATCTTCTCCCGGTGTATGTGGCCTGCGGCCTGTCCGCCGCCGCCATGCTGGGCGCCCTGTTCAACACCACCGTCGCCTACTATGCCATGTGGGCCCTGGCCATTGTGGTCTTTGGTCTGGCTGTGTACTACACCGTCAAGCAGCTGTAACCTCCATCAAAAACAGCCTGTTCATCACTGAACAGCTCCAGTAAAAACGGACAATAGACAAAAGGCCCCCTATGTAGGACA
>CAMFAL010000075.1 GCA_945948185.1 uncultured Clostridia bacterium
TTAATCCTACATGGGTGCCTTTTTGTACTGTCCGTACAACTTGGGCCGGTTCACACGGACAGGCTGCTTTTTTTCACGCTATTTTTCAAAAGCTCCCAAACGAATGTCCATGCTGATCTCAAAGGCCCGGTCCCAGGGGAAACGGTAGTTTTCCAATTCGATCTTCCCCCACTTCGCCTCTCCGCAATTTCCGGTGCTCTGGTCCAGAGAGACGATCAGCTTGCTGCGCTCCAGGTTTTTCAACACCTTCCGGGTGCTCTGTTCCATGCCGCTCTCCAGCCGCTTCAGGACGGCCTCCCGGTCGATCTCCGGGGCCCAGAAATTGTTGGGATCGCCTCCCAGATCTATGCGGATATAGGCCAGCAGGTCCTCCCGCACCACATGCTTATAGCAGAAGTCCTTGAGAATACTGTCCGCCAGGGTCCGGGCAAAGGCCCGCTCCTCCGCGTCTGAGGTCTCTCCCCGGGTGAGATGGGCATACCGGGCAAAGCCGTGGCTCAGGGCCGTGCCGGTGACGATGGCCATGTCCAAAAATCCAGCGTAGCTCAGCAGATACCCCAGCTCCGCCTCTTCGGTCAGCGCCTGCTGGAAGTCATTTCCGTAAGCGCCGTTGCTGGCGTCGATGAGGATGACGGGCACCTGCCGGTTCCGGAATGTCTTCATCCAGTCCACCAGATTGGTGTACGCGTTTTTCTTCCGCCTGTCGCTCTCCGTCTGGGACATTCCCTCCACATTCGGCTGGGTCAGCACCAGAATTTCCACATCCGCCGCGCCGCTCCCGCCGGAGAGCTGATGCACACCGAAAAACTCCAAATGCTCCTCCACAATCTCATTCAGCGGCTTGTAATCATAGGCGCAGGCAGGCCGGTCCTCCGTCCCGCCGAAGTACGTGATACCCGCATGGACCGTCTGGCTGTCCCAGCCGCTCTCCGCCATATACAGCTTCGCCACCGCCTTGAAGGCCAGGTCGTCCACACCGGAGAGGAGGGCGTCCCCCTCACGCAATTGGCTCCGCAGGTAGGCGATCTCGTTTTTCTGGATGCTTTCCTCCTCGGAGGAGTCGTCGATGCCGATGAGCACCCGGAAGTGCTCATAGCCGCCGCACTGGACCGTGTGGAGCATCCGCTCCGACAGCGCCAGCTTCCGGCTCCGGGCGGCGAGGTACGAGGCCACCTGTTCCTCCGTCAGGCCGAAGTCCGCCGGATTCAGGGGCTCTCCGCCGCTGTCCTGCTGGTAGAGGGTCCGGACATCCGATGCCTCCAGGTCTCCGGCCGGGAGCGCCGGCCGTCCCACCGCGCCGTAGGCCCGCAGGGCGTTATAATCCTCCAGGGTGCCGCCCTGATAGCCCACCGTGGGGGCCAGGCGCATCACGCTGTCCAGCAGCCAGACCACGTTGTTTTCATCCTGGGCCAGGGCCGACAGCAGGGAATCCATCAGTTCAGACGAGGAGGTGGTGCCGCCGCCGGGGATGGGGATCTCGTCCTCCGTTACGCACCGGGAGCTGACCAGCCCGCCGGAGTGCAGCTGGTCCAGGGAAAGGATGTAGCGGTCGCAGCCCTCGGCCTCCTGATCCAGCACCCAGGTGTAGAGGGACCAGGGGTTCCCGCACTGGAGCGAGTCGTAATTTTTGGGTTGGCCGTCCAGCGCCGTCCGGTAGTCCGCCAGCTCCGGCATGGCCAGCCGGTACCCCAGGGACTGGGCCAGATACACCACCCGCTCCACGTTGTCGGGCCGGTCATCCAGAGGCACATAGGCGATCTCGGGGCCATCCACCGCCGGTTCCTCTTCCAGTGGCACTGTGGTCTCCGGCGCACATCCGGCCAGCAGCAGGCAGGCCAGCGCCGCCGCCAAGATTCGTTTCTTCATGTTCTTCTCCTTATACAAACAGCCTGCATGAACCCATGCAGGCTGTTTCTGTTCCGTTACAGGCCGAACGCACTCAGGTCCAAGCCGCCGGTCAGGCCGCTCATGCCCTTTTCCATGGCTTCGCCCGCCTGGCGCAGGGCCTCGTTGACGGCGGATACCACCAGATCCTGCAGCATCTCCACATCCTCGGGGTCCACAGCCTCGGGCTTGATGGTGACGGACAGGACTTCCTTCTTGCCGTTGACCTTGGCCTCCACAACGCCGCCGCCCACGCTGGCGGTGAACTCCTGGGCCTCCACGGCCTCCTGGGTGGCGTTCATCTGCTCCTGCATGGCAGCGATCTTCTGCTGCAATTCCGCCTGGCGCTGGGCGCCGGACATCTTTCCGTTGGTAAATCCACGGCGAGCACTGTATCCCATGGTATGATCTCCTTTACATGTTTACTTGATTTCAATATTGTCAAATTGACTGCCGAATTTCAGCAGGTTTTTCAAATTTTCCTGAGGCGAGGCCTTGGGGGGCTCTCCCACCCGAAGCAGCAGCCGCACCGCCGTCCCGGCGGCGTTCCCGGCCTCCTCGCTGAGGACGCCCTTCACCCGGTCGTTATCCAGCCGGCCCAGGGTAATGTCGTCGGGGGCGTAGACCGTCAGCTGGTCGCCCTCCAGTACGCCGGTGCACATGTCCAGGAATACCCGGTACATGGGCGACAGGCGGCCCTTGCAGGCCTCCGCCAGAGCGCGCCACCAATTTCCGCCCACAGCGGGCGCAGCCGCTGCCGCGGCGGCAGGTCTGGCCGGCTTCCGCGCAGGCTCCGGCACGTCATAGACCCGCTCTCCCGGCTCCTGGGGCATGGGTGATTCCTCCGGCAGCGGGGGCCGTTCCTCTTCCGCCGGAGGTGCCTTTTTCTCCGCAGGCGCCCGTTTCACCGGCGGCTCCTCCCAGGGCGGCGCATCTTCCTGTTTCGCAGGCGCCGCTTCCCTGGCGGGCTTGGCGGCTGCCGCGCTCTGCTCCACGGCGGAGCGGATCACCTGGCCCCGGGCTAGGGCATCCTCCAGCCGCTGGATGCGGGCCTCCAGCGCCGTCAGGTCGCCGGAGAGGGATTCGTCACACAGCCGCAGGATGCAAAGCTCCGCGTCCGTGCGGCGGTTGGAACTGTAATAGAGGTCCGCCGTGGCCTTCTGCAGGGTCGAGGCAAGATGCAGGAACCGGCTCCCCGGCACGTCCTTGGACAGCCGGTCCAGGGTGGCGGAGTCGTATCCGCCGGACAGCAGCGCTGCGCCGCCCTCCGGGGCGGTCCGCCGCAGCAGCAGGTCCCGCACCAGGGTGGAGAGCTCGCCCAGCACGGCGCCCACGTCCTTGCCGCCGGCGTAGAGTTGGTTCAAAAGCAGCAGGGCCGCCTTGGCGTCCCGCCGCAGGATACATTCCAAAAGCTGTGCCGTCTGGAGGTTTCCCGCCAGGCCCAGCACATCCAGGACCGCCGCACTGTCCACCTTGCCGCCCGCCGCGGCACACTGGTCCAGCAGGCTCAGGCCGTCCCGCAGTGCGCCGTCCGCCAGTCGAGCCAAAATCTCCGCGCCGTCCGGGGTCAGGTCGATGCGCTCCTGCCCCGCCACATAGGTCAGCCGCCGGGCGATGTCCGTGGGCGTGATGCGCTTGAAGGAGTACCGCTGGCAGCGGGAGAGGATGGTGGCAGGCACCTTGTGGAGCTCCGTGGTGGCCAGAATGAACATCAGGTGCTCCGGCGGCTCCTCCAAAATCTTCAGCAATGCGTTGAAGGCCGGCGTGGACAACATGTGGACCTCGTCCACGATGTAGACCCGCTTTTTCACGTTGACGGGGGAATAGATCGCTTCATCCCGCAGAGCCCGCACCTGGTCCACGCCGTTGTTGGACGCCGCGTCCAGCTCCAGCACATCCAGGAAGCTGCCGCTCTCGATGCCGACGCAGGAGGGGCACTGGCAGCAGGGGTCGCCGTTCACCGGATGCTCGCAGTTGACCGCCTTGGCCAGGATCTTGGCGCAGGTGGTCTTGCCGGTGCCCCGGGTGCCGGTGAAAAGGTAGGCATGGGAGGTCCGGCCCTCGGCCACCTGCTTCTGCAGGGTCTCCGTGATATGAGACTGCCCGATGACGTCAGAAAACACCTTGGGCCGCCACTTTCGATACAGGGCCTGATACATGGGAAATTCCTCCCTGGACAGAGTAAGTCCTCCGAATGCAGCTGCGGAGCCGGCACCCTCGCGGCACATGGAAGGTCCCGCTTAATGCTGCTCGGTTCCCCGCCTGACATGGTTCGCAGGGTCCCATTGCGCGAGACCGGCTCCGCAGCTGCACGCGGAGGACTTGTTCATAGCTTATTTATTCTACTATATTCTTTCCAAATAAGCAACCAGAAATTTTAGTTTTTTAAATTTGGACTTTACAACCCCGGAAATTATGGTATAATATCATTTGCCGCCGGGATTCTGGCAGCAAATGGGGGCGTAGCTCAGCTGGGAGGAGACCCGGTTCGGTCATAGCCCCTCTTTTTCCGGGGCCTAACTCATTTGCTGGCACACGGTTCACATCTCA
>CAMFAL010000076.1 GCA_945948185.1 uncultured Clostridia bacterium
CACCTCAGCGACAGCTTTGTTAGAATACCAAATGCTTCGACAAAAGTCAACACCTTTTCCGAGGTTTTTTCTGTTTTTCGAATATCGACTATTACCCCCGCTTATTTCAGTACTACCTATGTGCAAAACAGAAAACGCCCTGTGCAAACCAACTTTCAGGTGTTATAATGTATCGCGAGTCAATGAAATATGTATATAGGAGTGATTCTTCTGCTGATCCGCCGCATGACTGCCTCCTTCGGCAAACTCCAAGGCGTAACCCTGGAGCTGAAGGACGGCTTGAATATCTTACAGGCGCCCAACGAGACTGGGAAATCCACCTGGTGCGCCTTCCTGCTCTCTATGTTTTATGGCATCAACAGCCGTGAACGGGAGCGGGCCGGCTTTATACCCGACAAGATCCGCTACGCCCCCTGGTCAGGCGGCGCCATGAGCGGCCGTCTGGACTGTATGGTTGATGGCCAGGAGTTGACCCTCACCCGCACCACTCGCCGTCAGACAGCCCCCATGGGGGAATTCCAGGCTGTCTACACCGGCACTGGTGACCACGTTCCGGAACTGACCGGCGCCGCCTGTGGTGAAACACTGCTGGGCGTCAGCCGGGAGGTCTATGAGCGGAGCGCTTTCATCCGTCAGGCGGGCTTGCCCATCAGTCAGGACGCTGGCCTGGAGCGGCGCATTGCCTCCCTCATCACCTCTGGAGAGGAGGATACCTCCTATTCTGAGGCCGCCGATGCCTTAAAAAAGCAATTGAACCGCCGTCGCCATAACAAAACCGGCCAACTCCCCGCTTTGGAAGCGGAGCTGCAGGACACGGAGCGTCAGATCGCGGAGGCGGAGGTCCTGGCCCGTCAGCTCGCAGAGGCCCGTGCTCAGGCGGAGGCCTTTGCCCGTCGGGAAGCCGCTCTCTCAGAGGAGCTTGTCCGTCTGGACCGCTGGGAGGCCGCTTTACAGAGGCAGGCCCTGGCCCAGGCCAGCGATGCCGCTCAGCAGGCGGAACAGCGGGCCGCAGCCCTGCGCCAGCGGCTGGAGGAAGACCGGGTCCCCGAAAATGAGACCATTGGCCGTCTGCGGGGCGCCATCGTTAACCTGGAAACCACCCGCAAAGCCGTGGACAAGGCCCGGGCAGAACGGGACGAGGCCGCCAAGGTCCTGCTGCGGGCCGAAGCCGCTGTCAACGAAAGCCCCTTTACTGGTCTGACTCCAGAGCAGGCGGAGAAGTCCCCCCTGGACCTGCCGTCAAAGCCCCGGATCCCCCTGTGGGCCATCCTTCTGCTGGCCCTCTGTGCCGCTGTTCTGGGGGCAGTCCTATACCTTACTCTGAAAACTCTCCCTCTGTCCATCGGCGCCGCCTGCGGTCTGCTGGGTATTTCGGTGCTGGTGTTAGGCCTGTTCACCGGACGGAAGCAGGCCCGTTGGGAAACGCTGGCCGCCGAAGCCCGTCAGCGGCGGCAGGCGGACCTGGCCGCCTATACCACCCTGTACCGTTCCGCTGAGGCCGCCCGGGCCGAAGCCGACAAGCGTTCCGCCACGGCGGAGGCCCTGTACAACACCCTCTCTTCCAATGAGCAGGGCATCTTGCTGGAGATCCGCCGGTTTGCCCCTTCCGCTTTTGATGTCTCCACTGCAGACAGCCTCCTCCGCGAGTGTGCCACCCGGAGGAAGGCCCTGGCAGAGGCCGAGGCCGCCGCGCAGAAGGCCCGGCTGCGCTATGAACTGCTGGCCCAGCAAACGCCCGCTGCTGAAAGCAGCAGCGATCCGGAGCCGGC
Organism: uncultured Clostridia bacterium; assembly: GCA_945948185.1. Lineage (GTDB taxonomy): Bacteria > Bacillota > Clostridia > Oscillospirales > Oscillospiraceae > Oscillibacter. The sequence continues at coordinate 1,770 of CAMFAL010000076.1, forward strand.
CCCTCCGGCCCGGAGCCGTGAAGCTGTCACCGGAGAGCTGGCACAGGTCCGGGCAGACCTGGCCGCCGCCCGTTCCGCCGCGGACTGTCTGTCGGGGCAGCTCCACGCCAAGGGAGCCCCCGCCGTGCTGCAATCCTCCGCCCAGCATCTGCGGGAGCAGGTTGCCGCTCTGGAGGGTGAATACGAGTCCATCCGGATGGCCATGACAGCCCTGGAGAGCGCTAACACCACCCTGCAGAATCGTTTTTCCCCCGCCCTGGGCCATCGTGCCGCAGAAATCTTCGGAGAACTGACTGGGCAGCGGTACAGCGGTGTGGTCCTGGACCGGACCTTCCGCATCTCCGCCGAACCCTCAGGCGATGGCATCTACCGGGACGCCGCCCTGCTGTCCGCAGGCACCGCCGATCAGCTGTATCTGGCTGCCCGGCTGGCCATCTGCGACCTGGTACTGCCTCAGGAGCAGGCCGCGCCCATCATTCTGGACGACGCTCTTGCCAATTTTGACGATGACCGCTGCGCCGCCGCCCTCCGCTGGCTGAAAGAGGAAGGCAAACGCCGCCAGATTCTTCTGTTCACCTGTCACAGCCGGGAGGCCGGATTCTTTGCCGGGGACAGTGAAGTTTCCATCCAGAGGTTGACGGAAACAGCATAAAGGTATAAGATACTTCCCAGTCTATACAATATATAATATACGCGAAAGCGAAAAGGAGATATCTGCTATGAGCGAATGCACCCATAATTGCTCCACCTGCGGCGAAAGCTGCGGGGAACGGCAGGAGCCCCAGTCCCTGCTGAAAGAGCATAATCCCAATGCCCGGGTGGGCAAAGTCTACGGTATCGTGTCCGGCAAGGGCGGCGTGGGCAAGTCCATGGTCACCAGCCAGCTGGCCGTCACCATGCGCCGCCGGGGCTACGCCGTGGGCGTCCTGGACGCCGACGTCACCGGTCCCTCCATTCCCAAGGCCTTCGGCGTTCACGGCCAGGCCATGGGCAGCGAGGACGGCCTCTACCCCATGGAGTCCCGCACCGGTATCCAGATCATGTCCACCAACCTGCTGCTGCCCAACGAGACCGACCCGGTTATCTGGCGCGGTCCCGTCATCTCCGGCGTGGTCCAGCAGTTCTGGACCGATGTGCTGTGGAACTGCGACTACCTGTTCGTGGACATGCCTCCCGGAACCGGCGACGTATCCCTCAGCGTGTTCCAGTCCATCCCTCTGGACGGCATCATCATTGTGGCCTCTCCTCAGGAGCTGGTCAGCATGGTGGTGGAGAAGGCCGTCAAGATGGCCGAGATGATGGAGGTCCCCATTGTGGGCCTGGTGGAGAACATGAGCTACGTCTCCTGCCCCGACTGCGGCAGGAAGATCCACCTCTTTGGCGAGGGCAAGACTGCCGAGGCCGCCGCGCGCCACGGTCTGCCCGTCCTGGCCGAAATGCCCATTGATCCGGCTCTGGCGTCCCTCACCGACGCCGGCAATATCGAGGCCTTCCAGGGCAGCTGGCTGGACGCCGCCGCCGACCGGCTGGAAAACAAGTAAATCCCAACAGCCGCACCGTGTCTCCCCACGGTGCGGCTGTTGCGTCTTAGAGTCTTTTGTACGAAGTCATTCTGCCCTTTTTTTCTGTTTTTGTGTGGAAAAACAGTTGCAAAAAACCGCATAATTCGAGATAATAGGAAAGCAAATTATTTTGATTGTTTATTAAAAATCAAAGAAACAGGGGGAACCAACCAATGCAGGAACTGAAAGAACGCATTCGGAAAGAGGGCAAGGTCCTGCCCGGCAACATCATCAAGGTGGACGGCTTCCTGAACCACCGCATTGACACGGAACTGATGGACCATATCGCCGAGGAATTCGGCAAGCACTTCAACATGGATGAGGTCACCATGATTCTCACTGCCGAGGCCAGCGGCATCGCCCTGTCCGCCATCGTGGCCCAGCGCTTCCACAAGCCCATGATCTTCGCCAAGAAGGCCAAGAGCGATAACATCGAGGGCGGCCTGTACCAGAGCGATATTTTCTCCTACACCTATAAGAAGAAGGTCACCCTGCTGGTCAGCAAGGAGTGGATGAGCGCAGACGACAAGGTCCTCATCATCGACGACTTCATGGCCAACGGCGAGGCCATGCGGG
>CAMFAL010000077.1 GCA_945948185.1 uncultured Clostridia bacterium
ATGCGTTCTGCAAGAGATTTCCGCCAGAACTGAGCGAGGAAATTTTTGCTCATAAATAGCACAAAAATTCTTCCATCATACTACTACATTTTGAAAGAATTGTCAAATTTACAAGCGGCTTGCCCAAAAAGTAACATGCTTCTTTGACTAAACGTTTACATAAGCGTAATCGTGTAACATAAGTCCCTGATTTCCCCGGGAGCCAGGGTGATGCAGTAAGGCTTGTGGAAAAATTCACCATCTTCGTTATCCGCGGCGGCGCAGCCATGCCAGGGTTCCAGGCAGACGAAGGGGGCCTCGCAGCCGCTCTTGGTCCAGAAGGCTACCATGGGGAAGCCGGTGAAGTCCAGACGGACGCCGTGGCCGGTCTCCCGGTGGAGGAGGCTGACGCCGGTGGACCGCAGACCCTCCAGAATGATGGTGTCCAGCCGGTCAAAGACGGCCCGGTCCAGAGAGAAGCGGTCCTCGTCACGCAGCAAAGGCTCCCGTCCGTCGTGGCGCACCAGTCCCTCTGGGGTCAGAAGGATCATATCGGCCGTTTCCGGCTGGTCAAAGACGATCTCATAGTCCTCAAAGCGCTCGCCCGCGTGAAGGGGGCAGCGGAAGGCGGTGTGGGCGCCGATGCAGAAGGGCATGGGGGCGTCGCCGGTGTTCTCCACCCGGAAGGCGGTGGAAAAGCCGGCTTCGGTCAGGGCGTGGCAAACCCGGAGGGAGAAGGGAAAGGGGTAGCGGACCAGGGTCGCCGGGCTTTCCCGCAGCTCCAGGACCACCCGGTTGGCGTCCTGCTCCACCGGAGAGAAGTCCAGGCCCCGGGCGAAGCCGTGGCGGGACATTTCATAGGGCTGTCCGTTGAACAGGACCTGTCCGCCCTTCAGATTGCCCACGATGGGAAACAGCAGCGGGTTCCGACCGGGCCAGAAGGCGGGGTCTCCGTTCCAGATGTACTCGGTGCCGGCGGGGTCCCGCAGGGAGACCAGCTCGCCGCCGTGGCTGTCCACGGCGGCCCGCAAGCCGCGGTATGAAAGTTCAAACTGCATGACAGAACCTCCTGAAATAGATGTGGTGGAGTAGGTTTCTGAGAATATTATATCGGTGCTTTGAGAGAAAGTCACGGTTATTTTGGGCTGGCCGCAAAAAGACATTGCCGTTTGGAGAAAAAGCGTGTAGAATGTCAGTATAGCGAACAGGCGGACCCGGGAGCGGGGAGAATCCGCCGGACAGGAGTTTTGCCATGCCCCCCCTGAGCCTGCTGATCAAACCGGCCTCCGGCAGCTGCAACATGCGGTGCCGTTACTGCTTTTACGCCGACGAAACGGAAAACCGCACCGTGGCCCTGCTGGGCCGGATGACCCGGGAGACCATGCACGCCATCGTGGACAAGGCCCTGGCCTACGCCGACGGCGACTGTACCTTTGCCTTCCAGGGCGGCGAGCCCACTCTGGCGGGACTGGACTTTTTCCGGGACCTGTCGGACTACGTCAGCCGCCATCCGAACCCCAAGGGGGTCCGGGCCCATTACGCCGTCCAGACCAACGGCTACGCCCTGGATGAGGACTGGGCCTGCTGGCTGTCGGAGAACCATGTCCTGGTGGGCATCTCCCTGGACGGCCCCAAGGAGCTCCACGACCGCTACCGGCTGGACCGGGAGGGAAGGGGGACCTTCAACCGGGTCATGGCCGCCATCCGACTGCTGGAAAAGCACAAGGTGGAGTACAACATCCTGACGGTGGTCTCCGCGGTCAACGCCCGCCGGGGCCAGCAGGTGTACAGCTTCTTTAAAAAGCAGGGCTTCCGGTATCAGCAGTATATCGAATGCCTGGACCCCATCGGCGAGGCGCAGGGCGGACATGAGTACTCCCTGACGCCGGAGCGGTACGAGGCCTTTTTGAAGAGCGTGTTCGACGCCTGGTATCAGGACATGAAGGCGGGACGCTATGTCTACAACCGCTATTTTGAGAACCTGATGATGCTGCTTTCCGGACAGGCTCCGGAGAGCTGCAACCTGCGGGGCGTCTGCGCCGCCCAGTGGGTCATCGAGGCGGACGGCAGCGTCTACCCCTGCGACTTTTACGCCCTGGACCAGTGGCGGCTGGGCAATATCCTGGAGGACTCCTTCGAGACCATGGATGAGGTCCGCCGGGCCTCCGGCTTCGTGGAGTGGTCCCGGCGCCTGCCGGAGGAGTGTAAAACCTGTCGCTGGCTGCCCCTGTGCCGTAACGGCTGCCGGAGAAACCGGGAGCCGGTGACGGCGGACAGCACCGGAAAGAACTACTTCTGCGAGGCGTACAAGCACTTCCTGGAATACGCCCGACCCCGGCTGATGGAGGTCTATCAGCTGCTGCGGCAGCGGGCCGGAAGATAAAAACCTGTCAACAACCAAGACTATTATTTTTTGGGAGGTCAGATATGAAACGATTTGGAATCTCTGTGGATGTGAAGAACAAGCCTGTACTGGACCCGGAGTTTATGCCCCTGCTGCAGTTCAACCGGGCCTTCCTGAAGGACGCTGCCAAGCCGGTTTCCATCGCCGTGGAGCGGGCAGACGGCCAGATCGCCACGACCAACACCTTTATTCACGGCACGCCGGAAATGGCTGACGCCGACCGCTATTACATCGACCGCCTGGTGAAGACCGAGCTGTGGATGAAGGGCGGCTACAAGGTCTATGTGAATGACAAGGACATCTATGAGTACCTGCGCAGCGTGTACTGCGAGGGCGGAGCGCGGGCCTTTGACTGGGAGTTCATGGCTGACGTCTTTGAGCACCCCTTTGAGGTGGTCTATACCGATGACATTCCCGAGACGCTGGACAAGCCCGTCCCCATGGGCGGCCACCTGGAGGGCTGCCGTATCGGCTTTGACGCCGGTGGCTCCGATCGCAAGGTCTCCGCTGTCATCGACGGAGAGACGGTATTCTCCGAAGAGGTCGTGTGGCTGCCCAAGATCAATCCCGACCCCCAGTATCACTATGAGGGCATCGTCTCCGCCCTGAAGGCTGCCGCTGCCCATATGCCCCGGGTGGACGCCGTTGGCGTCTCCTCCGCCGGTATTTATATCAACAACCGTACCATGAAGGCCTCCCTATTCCTGAAGGTGCCCAAGGACCTGTACGAGGAGAAGGTGAAGGACATCTACATCCGTGCCATCACCGACACCTTTGGCGACGTGCCCTACGCCGTGGCCAACGACGGTGACGTCTCCGCCCTGGCCGGTACCATGAGTCTGAACGACAACAACGTGCTGGGCATTGCCATGGGCACCAGCGAGGCCGTGGGCTATGTGGATGAAAACGGCCAGATCACCGGCTGGCTCAACGAGCTGGCCTTCGTCCCCGTGGACGCCAACCCCGACGCTATGTTGGACGAGTGGTCCGGTGACATCGGCTGCGGCGTGAAGTACTTCTGCCAGGACGGCGTCAACAAGCTGGCCCCCCGGGCGGGCATCGAGCTGGATGAGAGCGCCTCTCCCGCCGAGAAGCTGAAGGTCACCCAGAAGCTGATGGAGGAGGGCGATGAGCGGGCTGCCAAGGTCTACGAATCCATCGGCTGTTACCTGGGCCACACCCTGGCCTACTACTATGAGAAGTACGGCTTCCGCTATGTGCTGCTGCTGGGCCGCGTTATGAGCGGCAAGGGCGGCGACCTGCTGCTGGACACCTGCCGCAAAGTGCTGGACGACGAGTATCCCGAATATGCCGGCAAGATCCAGCTGACTCTGCCGGACGAGAAGTTCCGCCGCGTGGGCCAGTCCATGGCCGCCGCCAGCCTGCCGGAGATGAAGTAATACGAGCGCATCACAGCTGAGGAGGAGATTTCATATGATCAGAATCTATCAGGAGGCGGACTATGAGGCCATGAGCCGCCGGGCTGCCAACCTCAT
>CAMFAL010000078.1 GCA_945948185.1 uncultured Clostridia bacterium
TTCAAGGCTCCAACAAGCCCGTGTGATGTAACGATCACAACTCGTCGCACTTACTGGCGGAAACCCGCGTTCAGATTGCAGCTACGGAGTGTTCTTCCCACAGACTCTTTGTTACGGGGTTTCCACTGTCCCCCGCTCACTGGAACGGAACTTCTGCGGTACTTTTCTCCATCAGCGCCTTTGCCGATGTTTTTCAATTGATGTTTGGAGTTTAGCACTGTAAACCATGCGGTGTCAATAACAAAATCCACAAAATTGCGGAAAAATCTGGAGAAGATTTCTGCGGAAACGGGAGAAAAACGACAAAAACCCCGGCAAACCAATGGTTTGCCGGGGAAAGACCTCTGTCATTCTGTCAGATACAGCGGCAGGCGTCGTCGTAAAAAGCGTCCATCTCCTCCTTGGTGGAGAAGTTGGCCACGTACATCTGGTTGCCCATGGCGCCGGAGAGGGCGTCGGGGATGCGGTCCACCATTTTCATCTGACGGCCATACTTGGCCAGCAGCTCGTCGTGGCTCAGGGCGAAGGGCTTGCCGTCCCGGCGGCCCATGAAGGCGCAGTAGGCGTGCTCGCCCTCGGGCACCGTGGAGCGGTCAAAGGCGATCATATCGGCCCAGATTTTGTACACGTTGGTGCTGTTGGCAAAGTTCATCATGTCCGGAGAGAAGCCGCCGCAGGGGCGCATATTGACCTCCAGGGCCACAATGTCGCCTTTCTTGCCCAGGCCCTCCTGGTTCTGGTCCAGGCGGAAGAACTCGAAGTGGACGAAGCGGCTCTTGACGCCGAAGCTCTTCACCGTGGCCCGGCCGGCGGCACGGGTGTCCTCCGGTAGGTCCTTGTGGATGAAATACAGGGAGTTGTCCAGGGTGTTGACCACCTCCATCAGGTTGGAAATGGTCACATTGCCGGTCTCGAAGATGGGGTCTCCGTGGGAGTCGATGATGGCATCGTAGGAGTTGATGGTGGCGTGGATGAACTCCTCCATGATGTAGGGCACATGCTTGGGATAGTCCCCCATGAAGCGCACCAGGTCCTCGTCGCTTTGGATCTTGTAAGTGCCGGCGGCGCCCACGCCGTTGTCGGGCTTGGCGATGGCGGGATAGCCCACGACCTTCAGGAATTCCCGGCAGCCCTCCAGATCGTCTACCAGGTGATAGCGGGCGGTGGGGACGCCGGCCTTGGCGTAGAATTCCTTCATGCGGGACTTATGGCGCACCTTGGCCATGTCCTCCGTCTGGAAGCCGCTGGTGATGTGGAAGTCCGTCCGCAGGCGGGCGTCGGTCTCCAGCCAGTACTCGTTGTTGGACTCCAGCCAGTCGATACGGCCGTACTTGAAGATGAAGAAAGCCACAGCCCGGTAGACCTCGTCATAGTTTTCCAGGCTGCCTACCTTGTAGTATTCCGTCAGGCTGTCCTTCAGACCGGGAAGCAGCTCGTCATAGGGCTGGTCGCCGATGCCCAGCACGTTCAAGCCGTTGTTCTTCAGCTCCCTGCAGAACTGCCAGTAGTTGGTGGGAAAGTTGGGGGACATAAAAATGATGTTTTTCATGGGAATCTCTCTTTTCTCTGTAAAGTGAACCGAAGTGCCTCAGCCCTCCAACAGCTTGGGAACGAAGTAGGCCACCTGCTTGTGCCACCAGGGCCAGTCGTGGGCGCAGTCGTGGCCCCAGAAGTCCACCCACACGCCGATGCCCTTTTCCCGGCAGATCTGGTTCAGGCGGATGGTGGAGTCGGGCAGCTCCCAGGGGCCCTGGCCCACGCAGACGATGCCCCGGTTCCGGTTGTAGCGGCCGATGTAGGGGTGGTCGGTCGGCATGTTCGCCAGATAGTCCACCGGGGAGTTCATGTAGGTCAGCTCGTCGTGATAGCCGCCGAAGCCGTACTCCGCCGTATAGATGCCGCTGAGGGCCAGCATACCGTCAAAGATGTCCGGGAAGCGGAAGAACAGGTTGGCGGCGTGGGTGGCGCCCAGGCTGCAGCCGAAGGTGATGATGCCGGGACAGCCCTCCCAGCCATTTCGCCGGTTCACCATATCCCGGATGAAGGGGACCACCTCGTCGGTGATGTACCGGACCCACTGCTCATGGCGGCGGATGCGCCAGTAGGGGTCACCGTCCTTGTTGGACCAGGTTTCCAGGTCCATGGTGTCGATGGAAAAGACCATCACCTGACCGGACTCGATCCAGGGCGCCCAGGTGTCCGTCATGTGGAAGTTCTCAAAGTCAAAGAACCGGCCGTCCTGGCAGGGGATGAACAGCACGGGCCGTCCGGCGTGACCGTAGACCTTGCACTCCATGTCCCGGCCCAGAGCAGGGCTGTAAGTTTTGAAATATTGTGTCTCCATGGGGAATCCCTCCCTGATTGTTTTCTCTTTTTTTATTCCACTCCGTAGAGCAGTGTCTCCATGAAAAAGGGAATCTGCCGTTCCCAACTGGCCTCGTTGTGATCGCCGCCGGGGACAATGCGGCAGTCCAGCATCACCCCACGGTCCAGCAGCCGGGAGGCCACCCGGCTGAACTGGCGCTTCATATTGCTGTGGAAGGACAGCTCCCGGGAGCCGTAGTCCATGTAGACCACGGTGTCCGGGCCGATGGGGGCCTCCCGCAGCAGCCGGTCCAGCCGTCCCGTGGCAAACCAGATGGAGGGGGACAGGGCGGCGGCCCGGGAAAAGATGTGGTTGTAGGCTGTCACGGCGTACAGGCTCATAAGCCCGCCCATGGAGCTGCCGGCGATGAAGGTGTGTTCCCGGTCCGGCAGGGTGGGGAATACTGCGTCAATGTAAGGCTTGAAGGTATTTACCAGCCACTCCATGGTGGTGCGGCCCCGGCCCCGGACGTGGCCCACCTCCGGGTTGTCGAAGGTGAAGGGAGAGTATTCGCGGAGGCGGCCGTTGTCGGGGCTGTGGTTGCACTCCACCGCCGCGATGATGACCGGCAGCTGGGTGGCCGCCGTGAAGTCCGCCATGCCCCAGCTTTTGCCGTACGTGGCATCCTCGTCGAAAAAGACGTTGTGTCCGTCGAACATATAGAGGACCGGATAGCGGGCCTCGGGGTCCTCCTCGAAGGCATCCGGTACGTAGACGTAAGCGCTGCGGGGCTCCTCTCCGGTGAGCTCCGGGATCGTGATGCTCCATTTCGTGATCATTGCCAGGTTCCTTTTCTGTTGGAAATTAAAAAGTAGTTTATACTATTTCCTGATAAAAACATTAAAAATGTTTTTATCCATGCAAACATAGGTTTGCATGGCCCGCATGTAATGCGGGCGGAAAAGCCGTTCAATACGAATTCTGTGAAACCAGTTTCATGGTTTCACAGCTGCGGTTTTACCGCAGCATGAAAAGATTCCATGGAATCTTTTCATCGAGAATTAGTATTATCACAGCAAAGTGAAAAAGTCAATGCTGGAATAAAACGATTTCTCAGTGAAAAATTGTGAGTAAGAGCCTTCTCCGCCCTCAAAACGGGCAGAGAAGGCTCTGAGATGGTCTGAACCGGCCCAAGTTGTACGGACAGTACAAAAAGGCACCCATGTAGGATTAAT
>CAMFAL010000079.1 GCA_945948185.1 uncultured Clostridia bacterium
CTTCCCCGACATCAACGCCGGCAACATCGGCTACAAGATCTGCCAGCGCATGGGCGGCTTTGATGCCTACGGCCCCATTCTGCAGGGCCTGAACGCCCCCATCAACGACCTGAGCCGCGGCTGCAACGCCCAGGAGGTCTACTCCATGGCTATCATCACCGCTGGTCTGTGCGAGGACTGAGTTTTTCCTACATAGCAGCAAGGACGCCGTTCGGGCGTCCTTGTTTTTTTGCAGCGGTCCCGGCGTACTCGAACACTGCCGTTCTCGTGGCTCTCTATGCAAGCGGGAACCATTTGCAAATCTCAGGCCGCCGTGCTACACTGGGGAAAAGTTGACCTTTGGAGGCATTTCTGTGTACGACTATTTGATTCAAAACGCCCGCGTTCTGGACGGCTCCGGTGCCCTGGCCTTCCCAGCGGATGTGGGGGTCCGGGGCAGCGCTATTGCCGCTGTGGGGCAGCTGGGGGATTCGTCCGCCGCTCATATCATTGACGCCCGGGGCCGGTATCTCACCCCCGGCTTTATTGACATTCACCGCCACGGTGATGCCGCCCTCTTTCGCCCCGGTTATGGCCGTGCGGAGTTGGCTCAGGGCCTCACCACTGTTCTGAACGGCAACTGCGGACTGTCTCTGGCCCCGGTGGCCGGGCCTCACCGGACAGCAGCCCTTCGCTATCTGGCCCCCATCGTGGGTGCCATACCGGAAGGACGGGATTTTCCCACTCTGAAGGACTACCGCATTCAGGCAGCTCAGGTGCCCCTGGCACTGAACGCCGGGATGCTGGTTGGTATGGGGACCCTCCGGGCCTGCGCGGCAGGCTTTGAGGACCGCCCTCTGACGGACGGTGAATACCGCCGCCTCCACCGCCTGTTGGAACAGGCTCTGGCGGATGGCGCCCTGGGGATATCTCTGGGCCTGGGCTACGCTCCGGAGTGCTTCTATACCACAGACCAGCTCATTCGGGCTCTGGAGCCCCTGCGGGATTCCCGCACAGTTGTCACTGTTCACATGCGTCAGGAGGGAGACGGCGTAGTAGCCGCTCTGGACGAAATGATCGAAGTAGCCCGCGCATTGAACATTCCGGTGGAAATCAGCCACCTGAAGGCCATCGGCAAGCGGAACTGGGGCCGTGCGGTGCCGGCCATGCTGGATCGCATCACCCACGCCCGGGAGGAAGGGCTGGACGTTGCCTGCGACGTGTACCCTTATCCCGCCGGCTCCACCCAGCTCATCCACGTACTGCCTCCGGAGTTCCAGTCCGGCGGCACAGAGGCGCTCACCGCCGCTCTAATGGACCCAGGTACCCGTCAGCAAATCCGCCGCCGTATGGAGACCGGCACGGATTTCGAAAACATCACCGCCCTGGTAGGCTTTGAAAACGTACTGGCCACATCCCTGCGCCTGCAGGAGCATGCCGTTTTCGAGGGCCGCTCCATCTCCGATATCGCCGCCGCCCAAGGTAAGGACCCTTACGACGCCCTGTTCGACCTGTTGGCCTCCGAGGAGTGCGCCGTGTCCATGATCGACTTTATCGCCTCGGAAGAGGATATTGCCGCCATCCTCCAGGCCCCCTTCTCCGGCGTCATCTCTGACTCCACCTATCCGGATGGCGGCCTCCTCCATCCCAGAGTCTACGGCACCTGCCCACGGCTGCTGGAAGCCTATGTGCGGGAACAGGGTATCCTGACCCTGCCCGATGCCGTGCGGAAGCTGACCCGCCTGCCTGCAGACCGCTTCGGTCTGTGGAGAAAGGGCAGGGTGGAGGCAGGGGCCGACGCAGACCTGTGCTTGTTTGACCTGGAACGCATCCACGAGGCGGATACCTGGCAGGAGCCGGAACAGCTGGCCTGTGGCATGGACTATGTGTTCGTGAGTGGCGTTCCCGCCATCGCGGAGGGCCGCTTTACAGACGCCCGCAGCGGCCAGGTACTTTAATTCCGCCGCATTTTAACGAAAACTGAACAGCTTTTTGCAATGGCTCCATGGTATCATGGAGCCATTCTTTCTACCTTTCTATCAGGAGGTCAAATATGAAAAACACCTTGAAAGCACAGCTCCGCACCCTGCGGCCCTTGCCGTTCGTTCTGCTGCTGGCCGCGGGCATTATCAACTCCGTGGGCGTCACCATGTTTCTGGCTCCTGTCCACCTGTATGACAGCGGCATCTCCGGCACCTCCATGCTGCTGTGGCAGATCACCCCGGAGGCCTACACCCTGTCCCTGTTCCTGTTGATCCTGAACGTTCCCCTGTTTCTGTTCGGCTTAAAAAAACAGGGCATTGTGTTCACCATCTACTCCCTCTGGGCGGTGTTCGTCTACTCCGCCGCCTCCTACGTAATCACCAACATCTTGCCGGTGGATGTCTCCACTGCCTCTCCCTTCGCTGGGCAGGATCTGCTGCTGTGCGCCCTGTTCGGCGGCCTGATCTCCGGCATCGGCAGCGGCATGACCATCCGTTTCGGCGGTGCCATCGACGGCATCGAAGTCATGGCGGTAATTTTTGCCAAGATGCTGGGACTTACCGTTGGTACCTTCGTGATGATCTACAACGTGCTGCTTTACATCGCCATTGGCATCCTGTTCCGGAGCTGGGTGCTGCCCCTGTACTCCATCGTCACCTACTGTGCAGCCATTAAGGCGGTGGACTTCATCGTGGAGGGCCTGGACAAGGCCAAGTCCGCCATGATCGTTACCAGCAAGGCCGACGCCATCAGCGAGGCCCTGTCAGAAGCCTTTGGCCGGGGCATCACCCACATCGGCGCCAAGGGCTATTACTCCGGCGCCGACCAGACCATCATCTACTTTGTGGTGAACCGGTTTCAGATCGCCAAGCTGAAAGCTCTTGTGACAGAAGTAGACCCCGCTGCCTTCATCACCATCTCTGAGGTGTCAGACGTGCTGGGCCGCAGCGTTCAGAAATAGCAAAACACCCCGCCGCAGCGGGGATGTTCACGTTTCCTCCTCTTCCAGATACGTTTTTTCCGCGTCGATCTGGGTCCGGCGCAGGAGCTCCTTTGCCTGGCCTACGTTCAGCTGCTCCAAGGCATCCAGTGCATCGGTGGCGGCGCTGAACAGCGTGGTGTACATTTTCTGATAATCAGGCATATATCTCCCTCCTATAACCCTTTTGAGTTATTTTGACTCAAAAGGGTTAATCATTTCAAGAGGAAGTGGGTATTATTTTTTCAAAGACCTGCTAAGTTTTGTCAAGCAGGAAATCTGAGATTTTGTATATCGCAAAAAGGGCACACTGATCCAAGCCGCTGAGCATCTCGAAAATGAAACGGCAGCCAGCCAGCGGTATGCAATTGATGTTAAATCTGTTCTAGCTTGTCCAGATAGGTTTTCACCGTGGCGTAGTAGATTCGCAGGAACTTGTTGGCGGAAGCCATCATATAAACGCGGTACGGCTTGCCTTCGGAGCGTTTCTTGTCCATGAACTGGTAGACGGGTTCATCAGGCGGCGAGTTCTGCAAATAA
>CAMFAL010000080.1 GCA_945948185.1 uncultured Clostridia bacterium
TAAAACACCAGTTCTCGCTTTTTGAGAACTGGTGTTCTTTGACAGTCTGAAAAACACCGGGAAGCTGCGCTTCCCGGTGTTTTCTGCCAGGATTTACTTTTTGACGGCCGTTGCCATCATCTCAATCTTGCAGCCATCCGCCAGGTCCGCGCCGCCGAAGCACAGGCGGGCCGGCTTACGGGCGGGATCGAAGTGCTTCACGTACTCTGCGTTCATGGCATCCCGCTCCGAAAAATCTGCCAGGATCACCTCCACACGGACCACATGGTCCATATCGGAGCCGTACCGTTCCAGGATCATCGCCAGATTCTTCAGGATCTGCCGGGTCTCTGTGGCGATATCGCCGGAAACCAACTCACCGGTCTCAAAATTCTCGGAGACCAGGCCGGAGAGGAACAGGAACTTGCCGTCCACGACCACCAGATCGGAATAGGGGCCTTCATTGGGCTCCTGCAGGTTCAGAAATTCACAGCTCATGGGATCTTCACCTCATCGCAGATAATTCAGCGGATTTTTCGCCACGCCGTTATACCGCACCTCGAAGTGGCAGTGGTTGCCGGTGGAGTTGCCGGTGGAGCCCACCTTGGCAATCTGCTGGCCCTTGTAGATCTTCTGGCCCACGGAGACCGTCAGGCGGCTGTTATGGCCGTAATAGGTCACATAACCGTTGCCATGGTTGATCTGCACCAGGTAGCCATAGCCGCTCATCCAGCCGGCGTAGGTAACGGTGCCGCCGTCGGCGGCATAGACCGGTGTGCCCTTGGGAGCCGCAATATCAATGCCCTTATGGTTGGTGGAACCAATGCCGCCGGGAGACCGCCGCCCGCCAAAGTAGGAGGTGATGCGGCCGGACACAGGCCAGCGGAAGGTGCCGGTGGGATACCAGGTAGGCCGTTCCTTGGTGCCCCGGAGCCGCTCCTCGGTGACAGGCTCCTTCAGGGTCACGGAGGAGAGGATGGTCCGCTCAATCTCCTCGCCGTTGACGTAGGTGACGTTGGCCACCACATCCGCCGCGCCGAACTGACCGGCAGAGGTAACCTTTTCATCGCCCTTGTACATGTTGGCGCTGTCGGTGTACTGGATGTCATACATCACGTCCTCCACGTACCGCTCCTGCTGCACCACCGTCATGGTCAGGTAGGGCACGGAAGCGGACAGAGTCAGGACTTCGCCGATCTGCAGCTTGTTGATGTCATAGCCGGGGTTCAGGGCCAGCAGCTCCTTGCTGGTCAGGCCGTGGTCCTCTGCAATCTCAGACCAGGTATCGCCCTTCTTGACCTCGTAGGTAACCTCGGCGCTCTTGGTGCTGTACAGGGTCTCCGCCAGGTAGCCCAGGTTCATGATCTCCTCGGTAGCCACATACTCCTGCTTAATCTTCACTTCTTCCTTAAAGGAGCAGGAGATGGTCTCCTCTGTGGTGGCGGCCTCCTGCAGCTGCTCCAGCAGCTCCTCCAGCGCGCCTTCGTAAGGGGTAGCGCCGATGCGCTCGCCGTCCACATACAGGCAATAAGCCGGGGTCACCAGGCCGATCTCCTCGGACAGGTCCTCTTCCACCACGTCCCGTTCCTTCACCTCCTGGCGCTTCAGCCAACTGGTGGAGTACTGGACCAGATTGCCATCGATCTGGTAGCTACGCCCCAGAGTCCGGGTCGTGACGGTCTCCAGATTGGAGACGATGGCCTTGGCCGTGGCCTCAGAATCCACCACGCCCACCACGTCGCCGTCATACGTGACGGTGGTCCCCCGGGTATAGGTACTGCCCAACAGGATCAGCACTGCCAGCACGCAGGCGGCTCCCAAAAAGACTACCGGATGGCCCTTGCGGTGCTCCATCCGGGACCACATGGAAGCACCCCGGCGCAAAAGCTGCTTTCTGCGGCCCCAGGTGTGCTCCCAGAACAGGCTGGCCCACATGGGAATCATGTTCCAGAACAGCAGCACCAGCTGAATGGGCAGCCGGTCTGACTCCGGGAAGTTGCGGGCGTTCTGTTCCCGGACGATCATATGGACCCTGTGGCGGATTCGCCGCAGTTGGCTGGTCATCCGGCGGGTGCATCTGGTCAGGGCGTCCGAGGACTCCTCTTCGCGCCGCTTCGCCGCAGTCTGGCGGGGCGCCTGTTTCTCCTCCTCCCGCACAGCGGTGGCAGTCCCTCCGAAACGCCTCTCCTGGCTCTCCGCTGGCTGGCCGTTCAGGCGTTTGCCGTCCTGCGTCTGGTTTTTCCGTTTCTTCTCTTGACTCATATGTCTCCTTAAAAAGGTCTGAAAAAGTTACAAATTGTTACCTTTCTTATGATACCGCGTTTCTCCAATTACGTCAACCCCTCATTTTGTTCAAAAAATGTTCATTTTCTTGAATTTCGGCCCATTCCACCCACTGTATATAGGGTTTTCTTTGTAGCTTTGCATATTTCACCCAAGAGAGTCCGATTGGCCCAAGAATTTTTGTGCGGTTATTTTCACTTTTTTGCATTGACCCTGTTCACCAAGCGTGTATAATAATTTCAGTACGGAATTTTTCCCAAAATCGTTTATTTGGAGGAAATCGACATGTTTGAGTTTCTGATCAAAAAGCTGAAGGCGCATCCCCGTAAGATTGTCTTCACCGAGGGCACCGATCCCCGCATTCTGGAAGCTTCCGCCCGCCTGCTGTCCGGTACCTTCCTGACCCCCGTTCTGGTGGGCAGCGAGGCTGAGATCCAGAAGGCCGCTGAGGAGATCGGCTTCAACATCCGCGGCGCCATCATCATTGACCCCGCCACCTTTGAGGACATGGACAAGATGGTGGACACCATGGTGGAACTGCGCAAGGGCAAGATGACCCCCGAGCAGTGCCGCGCTGCTCTGATGCAGCCCAACTACTTCGGCACCATGCTGGTGAAGATGGGCTATGCCGACGCTCTGCTGGGCGGCGCCACCTACTCCACCGCTGACACCGTTCGTCCGGCCCTGCAGATCATCAAGACCAAGCCCGGCAGCAAGATCGTTTCCTCCTGCTTCATTCTGGTGCGTGACTCCGCCACCGGCGACCGTGAAGTCCTGGCCATGGGCGACTGCGCCATCAACATCAAGCCCAGCGAGGACGAGCTGGTGGAGATCGCTCTGGAGACCGCTTCCACCGCCAAGGTCTTCGGCATTGATCCCAAGGTCGCTTTCCTGAGCTACTCCACCCTGGGCTCCGGCAAGGGCGAGGATGTGGACAAGATGCGCAACGCCTGCGCCAAGGCCAAGGCCGCCGCTCCCAGCCTGGCCATCGACGGTGAGCTGCAGTTTGACGCCGCCGTGTCTCCCACCGTGGCCCGTACCAAGTGCCCCAACTCCAACGTGGCTGGCCACGCCAACACCTTCATCTTCCCCGACATCAACGCCGGCAACATCGGCTACAAGATCTGCCAGCGCATGGGC
>CAMFAL010000081.1 GCA_945948185.1 uncultured Clostridia bacterium
CTATTATACCAGAAGAACCTCGCCACCGGCGAGGTTCTTTGACAAGCTGCGCCCCCTATGTAGGTATTGTCCTACATAGGGGGCCTTTTGTCTATTGTCCGTTTTTACTGGAGCTGTTCAGTCAGCGGGTCTTGGCTTTTTTTGTGGTCTTGCGGACGGGACGCTCCTTCAGCACGATGGCCGTCCGGGCGGGCAGGTACAGTTCCACGAAGGGCTGGCCGTCGAACCGCTTGGTGGGATAGGGCATGTGGGCCACCAGGTCCTGGCCACCGTATTTGGCGTCGTCGGTGGACAGCTCCAGGGTGTACTCAGCGTCGGCGGGCACCGGCACCAGCACGTTGGTGAGGGACCGGCTGGGGTCGAAGTTGAAGGCGAACAGCAGGCCCTTGCGGTAAAAGACGATCACCTTCTCCGGCCCCTTCAGCAGCTTCAGGTCCGCCATGCGCTGCTGGAAGATGCGGTGGGTCTTGGTCAGCTTGACCATATCGTGGTCAAAGTCTCCCAGCCACTGGTATTTCAGGTAGCCGTTGTCCCGCAGGCTCCACTGGCGGCGGCAGTAGTGGAAACTCCAACCGTTGCCCTCCCGGGGGAAGTCAATCCACTCCGGGTGGCCGAACTCATTGCCCATGAAGTTCAGATAGGCCTCGCCGCCGCCCGCCAGAGTGAACAGGCGGATCATCTTGTGGAGGGCGATGGCCCGGTCGATGACGGGGTTATGGCAGGCCTTGTCCATGTCGGTGTACATGGCGGCATCCGCCAGGCGGAAGATCAGGGTCTTGTCCCCCACCAGGGCCTGGTCGTGGCTCTCCACGTAAGCGACGGTGTTCTCCCCGGGACGGCGCAGGCACATGTCGCCCCACATTTTGCCGATGTCCCAGTCCTCGTCCTTTTTCTCCTTCACGGTTTTGATCCACATGTCGGGCAGGCCCATGGCCAGCCGGTAGTCGAAGCCGATGCCGCCGTCCTGGATGGGCAGGCACATGCCGGGCATGCCGGACATGTCCTCTGCGATGGTAATGGCGTTGGGATTCACCTCCCGGATCAGCTCGTTGGCCAGCTGCAGGTAGGTGATGGCCTCCACGTGGGTGTTCAGGGAGAAGTACTTGTGGTCATCGTCGAAGCTGGAGCCCAGCCCGTGGTCGTGGTACAGCATGGAGGTGACGCCGTCGAAGCGGAAGCCGTCAAAGTGGTACTCCGTCATCCAGAATTTCAGATTGGACAGCAGGAAGTGGAGGACTTCATCCTTGCTGTAATCAAAGCATTTGGTGCCCCAGGCGGGATGGTCGCCCTTGGCGCCGCTGTGGAAGAACTGCCATTCGGTGCCGTCGAACATGTTGATGCCCTCGGCGGTGTTCTTGACGGCGTGGGAGTGGACCACGTCCAGCAGTACCCGCAGGCCCAGCTTGTGGGCCCGGTCCACCAGGTATTTCAGATCCTCCGGCTTGCCGAACCAGCTTGAGGCGGCGTAGAAGTTGGCCACCTGGTAGCCGAAGCTGCCGTAGTAGGGGTGCTCCATGATGGCCATGAGCTGAATGGTGTTGTAGCCCGCCTTTTTGATGCGGGGCAGGGTGTACTTGGCGAACTCCCGGTAGGAGCCTACCTTGCCATCCTCCTGGGCCATGCCCACGTGGGCCTCGTATATGTAGAGGGATTGGGCGGGCTTGAAGTCCTGGTCCGTCCAGGGGAAAACCTTCCAGTCGTCCACCACTTCGGCGCACCAGGTCACGGACTGGGGGTCCTGGACCACCCGGCGGGCGTACAGGGGGATGTGCTCCGTGCGCTGCATGTTGGCATCCACCACGGTCTTGACCTTGCAGCCGTCCCACAGGGTGTCCTCACCCTCCAGGAACAGCTCCCAAAAGCCGTGCTCCAGCTTTTTCAGGGGGTGGCTTGTCTTGTTCCACTGGTTGAATTCGCCGGTGAGGTAGAGCTGGTAGGCGCTGGGCGCCCACTCCCGGTAGACCCAGCCGCCCTCCACGTGGTGGAAGCCCAGATAATTGTGGGCTTGGGCGAAGTCGCTGAGGGTGCCTCCCTGGGACAGCAGGCGGGCCTTGGTGCGGCGATACAGGTCCATTCGCAGGTCAATGTCTCCCGCGAAGGGCTTCAATTGGGGATTCAGTTCCAGAATTCGATACATGGTGT
Source organism: uncultured Clostridia bacterium (assembly GCA_945948185.1). Taxonomy (GTDB): domain Bacteria; phylum Bacillota; class Clostridia; order Oscillospirales; family Oscillospiraceae; genus Oscillibacter. Next base: position 2,143 of record CAMFAL010000081.1, read on the forward strand.
CACCTTTCAGAAAGTCAGAGTGATATTGGTAGAAATGGTTTAATTTGATTATATCATATCACAACCTGATTGCAACGGCTGAGAATAGGCACTTTTTGTCAGATGATGCCAAAAATGGGACCCGCCGGATTTCCGGCGGGCCTTTTGCAAGGACGGAAGAGAGCGTCAAGTCTCCATGTGCCGCCCCAGGAATGCTGCGATGGTTTGGGCCAGCTTGTACTCGGTGTCGCCGGTGAGGGGAGTGGTGTCGGCACCGATGAACAATACCAGTCCCAGCAGGTCGCCCTCCGCTAGGATGGGGGCGGCCACATGGGTCAGCAGCTTATCGCTGCTGTCGGAGACGGGGATGGCCTGGCCCTCGCCAGTGTATTGATAGATGCGGCGCCCTTCCATGATCTGCTCCAGCTCCGGAGTGATGCGCTTGCCCATCAGCTCCCGCTTACCGCCGCCGGCCACGGCGATGACCGTGTCCCGATCCGTCACGGCGCAGATGCTGCCGGTAGAGCGGCTCATGGTGTCGCACAGCTGCCCGGCAAAATCCTCCATGCCGCCCAGCAGGGAGTATTTCTTGAAAATGACCTCACCGTCCCGGCTGGTGTAGATCTCCAGAGGGTCGCCCTCGCGGATCCTCATGGTGCGGCGGATCTCCTTGGGAATGACGACTCTGCCCAGATCGTCGATCCGCCGTACGATTCCAGTTGCCTTCATATCGAAAACTCCTTTTTTTGTGAATTGCGGTATCGTTGACAACTGGTAGTATCCTCAATATTTTCCGCCTTATGCCGAAAAAGAGACTGGAGATGTCTGGCAACCACGCAAAAAACCGCCCGCCGGAGACCCGGCGGGCGGTTGGAGAAAAGACGAAACTTACTTCTTGGACTTGCCGCTCTCCCACTTGGTGACGCACAGGGAGCAGGCGATGTCGCCGGTGACGTTCAGGCAGGTACGGCCCATGTCGAACAGACGGTCCACACCATAGATGATCATGATCAGATTCACGTCGATGCCCATGGCAGTCAGTACCATGGCCAGCATGATCATGCCGGCGCCGGAGACACCCGCGGTGCCGATGGAGGCCAGGGTGGCGGTGACCACGATGGTGACCATCTGGCCGATGGTCAGGTGCATGCCGGCGCAGGTGGCCAGGAACACGGTGGCCACGCACTGGTAGATGGCGGTGCCGTCCATGTTGATGGTGGAGCCCAGAGGCAGCACGAA
>CAMFAL010000082.1 GCA_945948185.1 uncultured Clostridia bacterium
CGCCGCCATCTCCGCCCTGTTTGAGAAGAAGGGCTCCAACGCCTGGTTCGCCAAGACCGCCGAGGAGATCCTGCCCGACGGCTTCACCTGCCCTCACTGCGGTGCCTCCGCCGGCTTTGAGAAGGAAGAGGATACCCTGGACGGCTGGTTCGACTCCGGTTCCACCCATTTCGCCGCCATGAAGCGGGACCAGGGCTTCTGGCCCGCCACCATGTACCTGGAGGGCCTGGACCAGTACCGCGGTTGGTTCCAGTCCGCGCTGCTGACCGCTGTGGGCGCCTTCGGCCAGGGCGCACCCTTCAAGGAGTGCGTTACCCACGGCTGGACCGTGGACGGCGAGGGCAAGGCCATGCACAAGTCCCTGGGCAACGGCATGGACCCCGCCGAGATCTTCGACAAGTACGGCGCCGACCTGCTGCGCCTGTGGGCCGCATCCGCCGATTACCACGCCGACATGCGCTGCTCTCACGAGATCTTCAAGCAGCTGAGCCAGAACTACCTGAAGTTCCGCAACACCGCCCGGTACTGCCTGGGCAACCTGGATGGCTTCGATCCCAACGCCCTGACTCCCGCCGCTGAGATGGAGGAGCTGGACCGCTGGGCCGTCACCCGCCTCAACGACCTGATCGGCAAGTGCTTCAAGGCCTACGACGACTATGAGTTCAACGCCGTCACCCACGCCGTCAACGACTTCTGCGTGGTGGAGATGTCCAACTTCTACCTGGACATCATCAAGGACCGGCTGTACTGCGAGGAGAAGGACGGCGCCAAGCGCCGCAGCGCCCAGACCGCCCTGTACCTGATCCTGGATACCATGACCAAGATTGTGGCTCCTATCCTGGCCTTTACCTGCGACGAGATCTGGCAGGCCATGCCTCACCGCGACGGCGATGACGGCCGCAATGTGGTGTTCAACGGCATGAACCAGCCTTTTGCCGACTATGCCCTGGATGAGGAGACCATGGCTAAGTGGGACAAGATCATCGAGGTCCGCACTGCCGTCAACGGCGTGCTGGAGGCCGCCCGTGCCGAGAAGAAGATCGGCAAGTCCCTGGAGGCCAAGGTGGACCTGACCGTTCCCACTGAGGATGCCTTCCTGGCCGAGATGGACGGCGAGCTGCTGGCCGACCTGCTGATCGTGTCCCAGGTGAGCGTCACCGTGGGCGGCGGGCTGGCTGCCTCCGTGGAGAACGCCGCCGGCGCCAAGTGCCCCCGCTGCTGGAAGCATTCCACTCAGCCCGGCAAGGACGACCTGTGCCCCCGGTGCGCTGCCGTGGTCGCCAAGCTGCCCGAATTCTGATACCTTGATATGCAACAGCCCGGAAGCATCTGCTTCCGGGCTGTTTTGGTTGCATTTCCGGGGGAAAGCGTGTACACTGGACAATATCATTGCAACACTAAAAGGAGAATCCTTATGCTATACGCGATCTTTGCCGTCCTGTCAGTGGTACTTCTGGCCCTGGACCAGTGGGTCAAGCACTGGATCACCGTGAACCTGCCCCTGGGGGAATCCATGCCCTTTCTTCCCGGCCTGGTGGAGCTGCGGACCGTTCACAACTACGGCGCCGCATGGTCCAGTTTTTCCGGCCAGCGGTGGCTGCTGCTGGCCGTCACAGGCTGTATCGTCCTGGCGGTGCTGTATGCCTTGGTGCGCCGCATCGTCCGTCATCCCCTGGGGCTGGCCGCCTGTTTCCTGATCCTCTCCGGCGGTATCGGCAACATCATTGACCGGACCCGGCTGGGCTACGTGGTGGACATGTTTCAGTTTCAGTTCTGGGAGTCCTATCCCGTGTTCAACGTGGCGGATATCTGCGTGGTCTGCGGCTGTATCTTGGGAGCGGTATACTACCTGTGGTTCTACGAAAAATACGACAAAAAGGGTGCTGAGGATGGAACTTCTGACGCTCCAACCGAATAAGGAGGACGCCGGCACCCGGGTGGACGTCTGGCTGGCGGCGAACCTGGAGGACGTGACCCGCTCCGCCGCCCAGCGGCTGCTGGAGGAAAGCCGGGTGACCTGCGGCGGGAAAGCCCTGGCCAAGAATTATAAGCTGAACGGCACTGAGACCTTAGAGGTTTCCATGCCGGATCCCGAGCCGGTGGACGTGGTGCCCCAGGATATTCCCCTGGACGTGGTGTACGAGGATTCTGATGTCATTGTGGTGAACAAGCCCAAGGGGCTGGTGGTCCATCCCGCGCCCGGGCACCCGGACGGCACGTTGGTGAACGCCCTGCTTCACCACTGTGGGGACAGCCTGTCCGGCATTGGCGGGGAGCTGCGGCCCGGTATTGTCCACCGCATTGACCGGGACACTTCCGGCCTTATCATCGCGGCGAAAAACGATTATGCCCACCAGAAGCTGGCGGCCCAGCTCCAGGACCATACCCTGGCCCGCGTTTACCACTGCATTGTGACGGGGAACCTGCGGGAGGACAGCGGCACCGTAAATGCGCCCATCGGACGGCATCCCGTGGACCGGAAGAAGATGGCGGTGGTATCAAACGGCCGTCCGGCCGTCACCCACTGGCAGGTGCTGGAGCGGTTCCAGGGGTTCACCTATGTGGAGTGCCGCCTGGAGACCGGACGCACCCACCAGATCCGGGTCCACATGGCCCACATTGGTCATCCCATTTTGGGTGATACCGTCTACGGCAATAAAAAGCCGGTGTCTGGCCTCCAGGGTCAGTGCCTCCACGCCGTGGAGCTGCGGTTCCTCCACCCCCGCACCGGGGAGCCGGTGGAACTGAGCTGCGGCCTGCCGGAGGAGTTCCAGACCCAGCTTCAAAAGTGCAGGACCAGAAGCAGATAAACCAAAAAATGAGAGGGACAACCCTCTCATTTTTTATATTTATTTTTGAAAAATATAAAAATGCACAAAAAGAAAACGATTACGCGCAATAATTATGAGAAAAATGAGCCTTGCGCTTCCCGGGCGCCGCTGATAGAATAAGCCCCGATCTCAGGACGTGAACGCACGTCCGCAAAAGGAGGAAACCAAGATGACAAAATCTATTCAGATAACCGATAACAGTCAGGTGGAGCGCATCAGCGACCTGGCCAGCAAGGCCCCCTACGAGGTTTGGCTCAGCGACGACACCGTGATGCTGGACGCCCGCTCCTTGCTGGGCCTGTTTGCTCTGGTGGGCAAACGGGTGAACGTGGTGGCAGAGGACGATGTGAATCCCCGGGCCTTTGAGCGCCTGGTGAACAAAATGGCCTGAGCCCATGCAAAAAGCCCCCGCTGCATTTGCAGCGGGGGCTTTCAGACTGTCAAAGAACACCAGTTCTCAAAAAGCGAGAACTGGTGTTTTAGC
>CAMFAL010000083.1 GCA_945948185.1 uncultured Clostridia bacterium
GCCTGCTGATACCTGAAATATTAACTTTGAAACTTATTATACGAGGAGGAGTTTCCCATGAAAATCGCTTCTATGCAAAAGATTGCCGGTGTGCTGCAGGTCCTGATCTGCGCAGCACTGGTCTGCAATCTGATTATTTTATTTCTGGTCCCCGCCGCAGTCCTGCTGGACAGTCACGACCTGCTGGGCGGCGTTTGGGAATACCTGTCCGGTATTTTCTTCCCCGGCGAGGATTCCATCGTCACGGCAGGCGTTGCGGGAAGTATTCTCGCCTGGATATGGGTCTGGCAGGACGCTTATGCCGCGATGCTGACATTGTTTCTGACGGTCTCCGGCATTTGCACCGCTGCGATCCTCTGGCAGGGCCGCCGGGTATTGAAAACCATTCTCCGGGGTGAGCCTTTTTCCATGGAAAATGCCGTCAGCCTGCGGCGGGCCGCCGTCTGTGGCTTTCTGGTCTCCTCCGCGGCCCTGGTCCGGCTGGTGTTCAGCCTGTTCTATTACCACTCCTTCCTGCCGCTGACCACCTACAACGCCCTGTTCGTCCCCGTCTTCGCCATGTTCGGCCTGCTGTGTCTGGTGATGGCCGCCCTATTCCGGCAGGCGGCGGAGTTAAAAGCCGAAAATGATCTGATTATTTGATGGGGGCTCCTTATGAAGCAAATGATTCCGAAAAAAATTGCTAAAACTCTGCGCGTCTTGCTGCTGATCGCCTTTATCTGCGACTTGCTCATCCTTCCGTTGGTACCCGTTCTGGTCATTTTGAACGGAATAGGACCTCTGGGGGCGTTGGTCACTTCCGGAATTCCCGATCTCCCCGCCTGGATGCTGGCCATCTTCATTGTATCCTGGATGCATGTATGGACCGCCGGTGGCTATACGATCATGCTGACGCTGTTTCTGCTATTCTCCGGTGTCTGCGCTGCCGTCATCCTCTGGCAGGGCCGCCGGGTATTGCGCACCATTCTCCGCAGCGAGCCGTTTTCACCGGAAAACGCCGTCAGCCTGAAGCGGGCTGGTGTCTGCTCTTTTCTGATCTCCGGAGCCGCCCTGGTCCGGACCGGGTCCACAGCCTTTCTGAAAGACGCCGGGTCTGCACTGATGTCCTACACCGCGCTGTTCATCCCCTTGTTTGCTATGGCGGGTCTGTTATTCCTGCTCATGTCCGGTCTGTTCGGTCAGGCCTCGGACATGAAGGCAGAAAACGACCTGACGATTTGAGGTGACAGTATGATCGTAGTGAATCTGGATGTAATGATGGCGAAGCGGAAGATGTCCCTCTCCCAACTGTCCGAGAAGGTGGACATTACCCTGGCCAATCTGTCCATTCTGAAAAACAACAAAGCCAAGGCCGTCCGGTTTTCCACACTGGAGGCCATCTGCGCCGCCCTGGACTGCCAGCCGGGGGATATTCTGGAATTCGTGCCGTCCGAGAGCGACGGACAGTAAATAAGGAGCATTGCATATGTGTGATAAAAACAACGCCCTCCCCCCGGAGGGCTCGGCAAAGCCTGCCCAAAATACCCGCAAAACTTACGAAATTACCCACCGGGACCGCTTTCTGTTGGCCGGAGCACTGGTCTGGTGTCTCCTGGCGGTGGACGCCGTTCTGTGGGCCTGGCCCCACGGCATGGGCGTCACTGCCGCCCTGTTCGGTTGGACACTGCTGCTGGCCGCCGCTCTGGGGTGTCGGCTGTTTGAGAACCGGGAGAACCGGGTACTGCTGGTGGTTCTGCTGCTGTTGGGTGCCTCCTTTGCTCTGACCTCCTCCCTCTATTTCCGGTTCTGGAACTTTCTGGCCCTGCTGGCGCTGGCTCCGCTTCACGCATGCGGCCTGTCCGAGGAAGCCCGGCAGCCCTGGTGGGACCTGTCCATGGTGCCGGAGCGGCTGCTCCTGCTCTTCCACGGTCTGTTTGGCCGTCTGGGAGCCGCTTTCGCCGCCCTGGCCCCCGTCGGGAAGAAACAGGATCCCCAGCGGATTCTGTCGGCTGTACTGGGCGGGGCGGCCGCTCTGGCGCTGCTGGGCCTTCTGGTACCCATTCTTTCCTCCGCCGACGCTCTCTTCGCCGCCGCCACAGAGGACCTGCGGGCCTTTATTGCCGAACACCTGACGGAGAGCCTGTGGAAACTGCTGCTGGCCCTGGTGCTGACGCCCTTCCTCTTTGGCCTGCTGTACCGTCTCCGCCGTCCCGCCGCCGTCCAGGTCCGGGGAAAACTGCCCGTGGCAGCGGACGGTCTCCCCTTCCTCCTGGTGCTGGCGGCGCTGGATGGGCTGTATCTGCTGTTCCTGGCGATCCAGTCCGCCGGGCTCTTTGGCGGAGCGGCATATCTGGCAGCCCATGGCATCAGTTACGCGGAGTGGGCCCGCAGCGGCTTTTTCCAGATGGTGGGCGTCACTGTGGTGAACCTGACCGTCCTGATGACCGCTCTGTCCGCCGCCCGCCGGGAGGGCCGCATCTGGACGGCGCTCCGGTTCCTGGCCGCCCTGCTGGTGGCGGAAAGTCTGGTGCTGCTGGGCTCCGCTGCCTGGCGGATGACCCTGTACGTGTCAGCCTACGGTCTCAGCTTCAAGCGCCTTATGACCTACTGGGGCATGGGGATGATGGCCCTGTTCTTTCTGACCGCCACCGGGAAACTCCGAAAGCCGAATACCCGGTTTCTCCGAACCGCCGCGCCCCTGGCGCTGGCGGGCTGGCTGTTGATCAACTGCGTTCCCGTGGACTATCTGGTGGCCAGGAACCAGGTGGACCGCTATCTCTCCGGAGTGAGCGCTTCCATTGACGCGGAATATCTGCTGTACGACCTGTCCTACGACACCCTCTCCCAGTTAGACCTGCTGGACGGTGCCATGATCTGCCGCGACCGGCAGACCGGCGGACAGCGCCGTCTGGATGCTCTAATCGCTCAGCGCCGGGCTCAGGCCGCCGCAGATTGTACCGACTGGCGCAGCTGGTCCCTCTCCGCCTGGATGGCGGCTGGTGAGTAAATTAAAAAAGGAGCTGCTTATTGCAGCTCCTTTTTCAGACTGTCAAAGAACACCAGTTCTCAAAAAGCGAGAACTGGTGTTTTAG
>CAMFAL010000084.1 GCA_945948185.1 uncultured Clostridia bacterium
GAAAAAGTATAACTTATTGGCGCAGATCAGGCGGCACAGGAAGTGGAAGCAGATGTATATTATGTGTGATAGAATTCGCGCCAATAAAAAATGACACCATATGTTCTCAGTGGTGGTTGCTCTTGCTCTCATCATTCCTTTTTAACCCCGGCGGAAGGGCTTGGAAAGGGCCTGCCGCTGGACAGCAGGGAAAAATCCTGCTATAATTTCCACCAGAGAGACAGGCCGCGCCGCCTTATTTTATGATAAAGGAGATATCTCAAATGGAACTGAAAGACATTTTGAGCAAATGCGACCACACCCTGCTGGCCCAGACGGCCACGTGGGACCAGATCAAGGCAATCTGCGACGACGGTATGAAGTACGGCTGTGCCAGTGTGTGCATCCCTGCAAGCTTCGTGAAGCAGGCGGCGGAGTATGTGGACGGGAAGCTCCCCATCTGCACCGTCATCGGCTTCCCCAACGGCTATGATACCACTGCCGCCAAGTGTTTCATGGCCACCGACGCCGTGGAGAACGGCGCCGAGGAAGTGGACATGGTCATCAATATCGGCTGGGTGAAGGACCAGAAGTGGGATGATCTGCTGGCGGAGATCAAGGCCGTAAAGGAAGCCTGCAAGGGAAAGCTCCTGAAGGTCATCATTGAGTGCTGCTTCCTCACCGGCGAGGAAAAGGTGAAGATGTGCGAGATCGTCACCGCCTCCGGCGCGGATTACATCAAGACCTCCACCGGCTTCGGCGGGGGCGGCGCCACCCGGGAGGATGTGGCCCTGTTCGCCAAGCACGTTGGCCCCCACGTGAAGATCAAAGCCGCCGGCGGCATCGCCGACCTGAAGGACGCCGAGGACTTCATCAACCTGGGCGCTTCCCGCCTGGGCACCAGCCGCATTGTGAAGGCCGTCAAGGCTATGGAGAAGTGAGCATGGGTACGCCGCATAATGAGGCTGCCTCCGGCGCCTTTGCAAAGACAGTTCTGATGCCCGGCGATCCCCTGCGGGCCAAATTTATTGCCGAGACCTTCCTGGAGGACGCAAAGCTGGTAAACAATGTTCGGGGCGTACAGGGGTGGACCGGCACTTACCGGGGGACCCCGGTGTCCGTCATGGCCTCAGGCATGGGCATTCCCAGCATCGGCATTTATTCCTATGAGCTGTTCCACTTTTATGATGTAGATAACATCATCCGGGTGGGCAGTGCCGGGGCCATCTCCCCAAAGCTGAAGCTGCGGGATATCGTCATGGCCCAGGGAGCCTGTACGGATTCCAATTATGCCAGGCAGTACGGCCTGCCCGGCACCTTCGCTCCCATTGCGGATTTCAAACTGCTGGAGACCGCCGTGGCGGTGGCTCGGCGGATGGGAGTGGAGCCGCCGGTGGGCAACATTCTCTCCTCCGATGCGTTTTACAATAAGGCAGGGCGGCCGCTGGACTGGGGTGCCATGGGGGTGCTGGCCATAGAGATGGAGAGCGCCGCCCTGTACTGCAACGCCGCCGAGGCGGGCAAGCGGGCACTGACCATCTGCACCATCTCCGACAGCCTGGTGACCGGGGAGGAGCTTCCGCCCGCAGACCGCCAGTCCACCTTCACGCAGATGATGGAGATCGCACTGGAGACCGCCGTGGAGATGGCTGAGGCGTAAGACCCCAAAACTTTGAAAACATTCTGGAAACATTCTGGAAATTCTGTTGAAATCGGGGTAAAGAGCTGATATAATACAGTTGACCTTTCGGGGTCGTACCTCCGGCACTGCTGGAGAGTTTCGTTGTAAAGGAAGGTAGATCCCAATGAAGAAGTTTCTTGCGTTGATCCTTGCGTTGGTTATGTCCCTGTCTCTGGTCGCCTGCGGCGGCTCCAAGACCGAGGAAAAGCCCGCTGAGGAAAAGCCTGCCGAGACCGAGCAGCCCGCTGAGGAGACCGGCGCTGATTTCAGCGTGGCTATGATTACCGACTACGGTGATATCACCGACCAGTCTTTCAACCAGACCACCTACGAGGCCTGCAAGGCTTACTGCGAGGCCAACGGCGTTCAGTTTAACTACTTTAAGCCCGCCGGTGACTCCACTGCCGAGCGTGTCGCCATGGTCGAGTCCGCTGTTGACGAGGGCTACACGGTTGTCGTGATGCCCGGCTATGCCTTCGGCGAGACCATCACCCAGGTGGCTGACGAGTATTCCGACATCACCTTCATCGCCCTGGACGTGGGCGAGGGCGATCTGGGCGGCTACACCCTGCCCAGCAATGTCTACTGCGCTGTGTATCAGGAAGAGCTGTGCGGCTACATGGCCGGCTACGCCGCTGTGAAGCTGGGCTACACCCACCTGGGCTTCCTGGGCGGCATGGCCGTTCCTCCCGTTGTCCGCTATGGCTACGGCTATGTCCAGGGTGCTGACGCCGCCGCTGCTGAGACTGGCGCCGCTGTCACCATGGAGTATGTTTACGGCAACCAGTTCTTCGGCGATGCTGACATCACCGCGTACATGGACAACTGGTACAAGAATCTGGGCGTTGAGGTCGTGTTCGCCTGCGGCGGCGGCATCTATGCCTCTGCTGCCGAGGCTGCTGCCAAGGTCGGCGGCAAGGTTATCGGCGTTGACGTGGATCAGGCCGGTATCATTGACGGCGGCTATGGCGAGGGCATGACCGTGACCTCCGCTATGAAGGGTCTGGCTCCCACTGTTGACCATATGCTGACTGAGGTTGCCGCTGGCAACTGGGCCAACTACGGCGGCAAGATCGAGACCCTGGGCCTGGTCTCCGGCGACGATCCCGAGGCCAACTATGTCCAGATCCCCATGGGCTCCACTCAGTGGGGCGACGGCTTCTCTCAGGATGACTACAAGGCTCTGGTGAAGGATATGTTCGACGGCAAGATCACCGTCTCCAATGACATCTCCGCCATGCCTCAGGTTACCATCACCGTCAACGAGTACGGCAACATCAAGTAATTTTTCCCTGCGTCAAAGAGGACGGGAGTTGCTCCCGTCCTCTTTCAGACTGTCAAAGAACACCAGTTCTCAAAAAGCGAGAACTGGTGTTTTAGCA
>CAMFAL010000085.1 GCA_945948185.1 uncultured Clostridia bacterium
AGGAATGATAGGTGTCAGCCCGTGCGCGCAGCACTACGTTGCAGCTATCATTCTTGGATTGTACTTGTATTCTAACGAAAAATAAGCTAAAATGCAAGAAGGTAAACTAAAAATTTTTTAGCATGTTTTTTGTGCAGTTTGCCGGGAACATTTTGGGAGGTTTTGGCGACAGAGGGAATAAGAGGTGATGGAGATGAAAAGGCTAATCTCAATACTGCTGATCTTCGTAATGCTGACGGCCTGCGGAGCGCAGGTGGAAACGGCCAAGGAAGAAAAAGGTCTGCCTGCGGGGGAGATGACCTTGCCGGAAAACACCCATGTGGAAAATGACACGGGGGAATGCGCCTGCACTATGACCACGGAGTGGGAGGAATACGACCCGTCTGTGGGAAGCGTCTGGTACATTCTGAAAAACGAGAGTAGTCAGGCAGTGAGTCTTGGCTGGCCATATTCGCTGGAGACTCTGGGGGAGAACAGTACCTGGTATCAGGTTCCGCTTGTGGAGAACGCCGCTTGGTACGCTATCGCTTATGAACTCCCGGCGGGGGAGAGCATTGCCATGGCCTGCAGCTTCTCCATGTTTGACTATGATTTTTCGGGCGGCGGTACCTACCGCATTGTAAAAGAGGTGGAAGGTCAGACCTGCACGGCGGAGTTCCGCCTGAAAAAGGGCGCCGCCATCTCCGCTGACACCCCTTACGGCTTTGTCCCGGTGGAGGACCTGCCGGAGACCTACGGCGCTGATTCGGCGGCGGAGGCCGATGTGGTATACACCAATGACGGCGTGAAAAATGATGGTGCCGTAGAGACGTTTCTGGATAAAGTCGGCCTGGGAATACCCTGCCAGCTGCGGACGGTCCAGGACTACGGCGAGGGCGCTGTCATGGTCATTGACGCCATTTACAAAAACGGCTGTTTCCTCTGGAGGATGCGCCAGGGAGACTATGTCGCAGAAGAGAGGTTCTCCTACATCGTCACCGACAGAACAGACCTGTATCTCTCCAACGGCGCCGACTGGGAGACTGCGGAGCGGTATGCCAACAAAGAACTGGTCTGGCTGGTGCCCATGGGGACAGCGGGACCGGAGCTGGTGTCCGCCGTGGAGAAGCTGACGGAGGACCGTCTGGCCACCAACCGCGCCCGCTACCGGGTCTGGTCTGCTGACGGCCAGTGGGAGGCCTTCCTGACGGAAGTCCCCACGGAGTTTTTTGTCAGTGAGCACAGCGGCGGCGGAGGCCGGGGCAGTATGTATAACCTGAACCAGTGGGACGGCCTGGAGACTGTCATCTGGGGCCTGGAGTGGCAGGAGGACGGAAAATTGCTGCTGGTTTGCGAGACGGTGGACGGCGGCGCTTCCCGACTGACCTTCGACCCGGAGACAGAGACACTGGAGAACGGGACAGGAAACTGACTGTTCTTGGTAAATGAACGGTTTTTCTTGCATTTTTCCGCGATTCGTATACAATAGGACCATCTGTCTTTGAAAGTGAGCGTGGAGAAATGACCGAGATAATCGACAGCCTGATCCTGCGGATCAGCGACTTCCTGTATACCCCCTGGGTGCCGCTGTTCCTGGTGGTGGCCGGTCTGACCTTTACCATCTGTACGGGCTTTGTACAGTTCCGCATGGTGAGGGAGGCCTTCCGCGTGGTCCGGGACAAGCCCCGGACAGAGGGGGCGGTGTCCTCTTTCGGCGCGCTGATGCTGTCCACCGCCTCCCGGGTTGGCACCGGCAACATCGTGGGCGTGGCCCAGGCCATCTGCCTGGGCGGCGTGGGTGCCGTGTTCTGGATGTGGTTCATTGCCCTGTTCGGCGGAGCCTCCGCCTTTGTGGAATCCACCCTGGCCCAGATCTACAAGCGCAAAAATCCCGACGGCTCCAGCTTCGGCGGCCCCTCCTACTACATGGAGACCGCCTTAGGGCAGCGGTGGCTGGGCGTGCTGTTCGCCGTGTTCGTCATCCTGACCTACGCCGTGGGCTACAATGCCCTGGCCTCCTATAACCTACAGTCCACCTTTGCCGGATTCAGTTTCTACAACGCCAAAGTCACCCCGGCCATTCTGGGCCTAATTCTGGCGGTGCTGTTCCTGATCTGTGTTATGGGCGGCGGTAAGCGGCTGTCCAGGGTCACCGGCGTCATGGTGCCTGTCATGGGTGTGCTCTATATCCTGGTGGCACTGGTTATCGTGCTGCTGAACGCGGGCAGGCTCCCTGCCATGTTCGGCGCCATCTTTGCAGACGCCTTCAACTTCAAGGCAATCTTTGGCGGCTTCTCCGGCTCCTGCCTGATGTACGGCATCAAGCGGGGCCTTTACTCCAACGAGGCCGGTATGGGCTCCGCACCCAATGCCGCCGCCTCGGCGGATGTGTCTCACCCGGTCAAGCAGGGCCTGGTGCAGATGCTCAGCGTGTTTATTGACACCCTGCTGATCTGCACGGCCACGGCCTTCATGTGCCTGCTGTCCGGCGTGGAGCCGGCAGCGGAGTTGGCCGGGGCGCCCTATGTGCAAGCGGCGCTTGGGAACGTGCTGGGAGGCTTTGGCCCGGTGTTTATCGCCGCCTCCATGACGCTGTTCGCCTTTACCACCCTCATCGGCAACTATTACTATTGCGAGGGCTGCCTGCGGTTCATCCTGCGGCGCCAGCCCGGAAAGGCCTTTATGACCGGGTTCCGGATTGTGGCTTCTGCCATCGTGTTCGTGGGCGCCATGGCCAGTATGGGCCTGGTGTGGGACCTGGCTGACGTGACCCAGGGGCTCATGGTGGTCACTAATATTCCTGTAATCCTGCTGCTGCTCAAGCCTGCTCTGCTGGCACTGAAGGATTACCGGCGCCAAAGAGAAGCAGGGAAGGATCCGGTGCTCCGCGCGGCTGACATTGGCCTGGATGGAAAAACGGAATTCTGGAATTGATAAAGAGGACGGTTCGCAGAACCGTCCTCTTTGCAGCTTGTCAAAGAACCTCGCCGGTGGCGAGGTTCTTCTGGTATAATAGGAGCA
>CAMFAL010000086.1 GCA_945948185.1 uncultured Clostridia bacterium
TTTTTGGAAAAAATGCAAAAATTTGCAAGAATTTATTTGCAATTTTTTGACAGATATGTTATACTGTTTCAGTCAAACTCGGACAGTCGAAATTTATAATCATACAGGCGGTTTTGGCACGTCTGAAGATAGGAAAGGGGTAATTTCACGAATGTCTCATAAGTACGTTTATCTGTTCACCGAGGGCAACGGCAAAATGCGGGAGCTCCTGGGCGGCAAGGGCGCGAATCTGGCGGAAATGACCAACATCGGTCTGCCTGTCCCCCAGGGTTTTACTATTTCTACCGAAGCCTGCACCAAGTATTACGAGGATGGACGCCGGATCAATGACGAGATCCAGGCGGAAATCATGCAGTATGTTGACAAGCTGGAGGAGATCACCGGCAAGAAGTTCGGCGATCTTGAGAATCCTCTGCTGGTCTCCGTCCGTTCCGGCGCCCGGGCCTCCATGCCCGGCATGATGGACACCATCCTGAACCTGGGCCTGAACGAAGACGTGGTCGGCGTTATGGCCGCCAAGTCCGGCAACCCCCGCTGGGCCTGGGACTGCTACCGCCGCTTTATCCAGATGTACTCCGACGTGGTCATGGAAGTGGGCAAGAAGTACTTTGAAGCCCTCATCGACCAGATGAAGGAAAAGAAAGGCGTCACCCAGGACGTGGAGCTGGATGCCGAGGACCTGAAGGAGCTGGCTTTCCAGTTCAAGGCGGAATACAAGTCCAAGCTGGGTGAAGACTTCCCCACCGACCCCAAGGAGCAGCTGATGGGCGCCATCAAGGCCGTGTTCCGCTCCTGGGACAACCCCCGCGCCAACGTTTACCGTCGTGAAAACGACATTCCCTATTCCTGGGGCACCGCCGTCAACGTCCAGTCCATGGCCTTCGGCAACATGGGCGACGACTGCGGCACCGGCGTTGCCTTTACCCGGAACCCCGCTACCGGCGAGAAGAAGCTGTTCGGCGAGTTCCTGACCAACGCTCAGGGCGAGGACGTGGTGGCCGGCGTTCGTACCCCCATGCCCATCTCCGAGATGGCTGAGAAGTTCCCCGAGGCCTTCGCCCAGTTTACCAATGTCTGCCAGATTCTGGAGAACCACTACCACGATATGCAGGACATGGAGTTCACCGTGGAGAACGGCAAGCTCTATATGCTGCAGACCCGTAACGGCAAGCGTACTGCTCCCGCCGCTCTGAAGATCGCCTGCGACCTGGTGGACGAGGGCATGATCGATGAGAAGCAGGCCGTTGCCATGATCGAGCCCAGAACTCTGGACACCCTGCTGCATCCCCAGTTCGACGCCGCCGCGCTGAAGAAGGCTCAGCCCGTGGGCCGGGCCCTGGCCGCTTCTCCCGGTGCCGCCTGCGGTAAGATCGTCTTCACCGCCGAGGACGCCAAGGAGTGGGCTGACCGTGGCGAGAAGGTGGTTCTGGTTCGTCTGGAGACCTCTCCCGAGGATATCGAGGGCATGATGAGCGCCCAGGGCATCCTGACCGTCCGCGGTGGTATGACCTCCCACGCAGCCGTTGTTGCCCGTGGTATGGGCCGCTGCTGCGTTTCCGGCTGCACCGAGATCAAGATGGACGAGGAGAACAAGACCTTCGTGCTGGCCGGTAAGACCTACCATGAGGGCGACTGGCTGTCTCTCGACGGCTCCACCGGCTGCATCTACGACGGCCAGATTCCCACCGTGGACGCGGAAATCGCCGGCGAGTTCGGCCGCATCATGGCCTGGGCTGACCAGTACCGCACCCTGAAGGTCCGCACCAACGCCGATACCCCCCGGGATGCCGCCAAGGCCCGTTCTCTGGGCGCCGAAGGCATCGGCCTGTGCCGTACCGAGCATATGTTCTTCGAGGAAGGCCGTATCGCTTCCTTCCGGGAGATGATCTGCTCCGACACTGTCGAGGAGCGGGAAGCCGCTCTGGCCAAGATCGAGCCCATGCAGCAGGCTGACTTTGAGGCTCTCTACGAGGCCATGGAGTCCTACCCCGTTACCATCCGGTTCCTGGATCCTCCTCTGCACGAGTTCGTGCCCACCACCGAGGAGGAAATCGCCGCTCTGGCCGAGACCCAGCACAAGTCCGTGCAGGACATCAAGGACATCATCGCCTCTCTGCATGAGTTCAACCCCATGATGGGTCACCGTGGCTGCCGTCTGGCCGTCACCTATCCCGAAATCGCCGCCATGCAGACCCGGGCTGTCATCAAGGCCGCCCTGGCGGTCAAGGGCCGTCATCCCGACTGGAACCTGGTTCCCGAGATCATGATTCCCCTGACCGGCGACGTGAAGGAACTGAAGTTCGTCAAGGACGTGGTTGTGAAGGCCGCTGACGCCGAGATCGCCGTTGCCGGTGTGGAGCTCAAGTACGAGGTCGGCACCATGATCGAGATTCCCCGTGCCTGCCTGACCGCCGACGAGATGGCCAAGGAAGCCGAGTTCTTCTGCTTCGGCACCAACGACCTGACCCAGATGACCTACGGCTTCAGCCGTGACGACGCGGGCAAGTTCCTGGATGCCTACTACGAGCACAAGATTTTCGAGAACGATCCCTTCGCCAAGCTGGACCAGACCGGTGTTGGTATGCTGATGGAGATGGCCGTCACCAAGGGCAAGGCCGTCCGTCCTTCCCTGCACTGCGGCATCTGCGGCGAGCACGGCGGCGATCCCATGAGCGTGGAGTTCTGCCATAAGATCGGCCTGAACTACGTCTCCTGCTCCCCCTTCCGTGTCCCCATCGCCCGCCTCGCCGCCGCCCAGGCCGCTATCAAGGATGGCAGGAATTAAGTGATTTTCAGATGTTCGGAACTTTCCTGATTACCCAAGCGGATGCCAAAGCATACATGTATGCAATCTCACCCCTGCGCAGGGTGCATCGGTTCCGTGACATTCAGGTAAATCTCTATATCTAGCACAGATCCCCAACCGCTT
>CAMFAL010000087.1 GCA_945948185.1 uncultured Clostridia bacterium
TCCCAGTTGTGCCAGACGTTCTGCACGTCGTCGTTGTCCTCCAGCATGTCGATGAGCTTGGCCATGTTCTTCAGGTCGCCCTCGCCGCTGAGGTTGATGTAGTTCTGAGGCACCATCTCCACCTGGGCGCTGACGAAGGTGTAGCCCTTGGCCTCCAGGGCCTTCACCACGTCGTTGAAGGCGTCGGGATCAGTGGTGACCTCCAGGGCGGGACCGTCGGCCTCGAAGTCCTCGGCGCCGGCGTCCAGCGCGTCCATCATGACCTCTTCCTCGTCCAGCTCACCCTCCTCGTTGTCGATGACGATGACGCCCTTCTTGTCAAAGGACCAGCTGACGCAGCCCTGGGCGCCCATGTTGCCGTTGCACTTGTCGAAAGCGTGACGGACCTCGGGAGCGGTGCGCTGGCGGTTGTCGGTCAGAGCCTCCACGATGACGGCCACGCCGCCGGGGCCGTAGCCCTCGTAGGTGACGGCCTCGTAGTTCTCGGTGCTGCCGGCACCCAGCGCCTTGTCGATGGTGCGCTTGATGTTGTCGTTGGGCATGTTGACGGCCTTGGCCTTGGCGATGACGGTGGCCAGGCGGGAGTTGTTGTTGGGGTCGCCGGAGCCGCCGCCTTCCTTGACGGCCACGATGATCTCCTTGGCGATCTTGGTGAACGCGGCGGAGCGCTTGGCATCCTGTGCGCCCTTGGTCTTTTGAATATTATGCCATTTAGAATGTCCGGACATAGTTACGTTTCTCCTTCAAATCAATCTTTTACAAGGTATTGGATCACTTCCCGGTGGGAAGCCGATTTTGTGACGGTCAGTTCCGGGAACTGCGCCGTTAAATACGAGACGAGAGTTTCACAGACCGGGTCCTCTGTGGGGAAATGGCCCGCGTCGATAAGGTTGATGCCCTTCCCTTTCGCGTCCAGGAAGGTGTGGTAGGTCAGGTCGGAGGTGACGAAGGTGTCGCACCCCGCGGCGATGGCGAAGTCCTCGTAGTCCCCGCAGGCGCCGCCGCCCACGGCCACCTTGCTGACCGGTTTTCCGGCACCGGCAAAGCGGACGCCGTTGGCGTTCAGGGCCTTTTGGACCAACCGGGCGAAGTCCTCCAGCGCCATGGGCTCCGCCAGGGTGCCCACGCGGCACAGGCCCTCCGGGTCTCCCAGGGGCCCAGGGTCGATCAGCTCCAGCGCTTGCGCCAGGCGGTCGTTGACCCCTCCCTCCGCAATATCCAGATTGGTATGCATACAGACGGCGGATACGCCGTTACGCAGCAGCTTCAGCAGCAGGTGGCCCTGGGGCGTGTCGCTGCGGACGGTCTGCACCGGTAGCCACTTGCAGTTCATGACAGGATGGTGGGACACGATGAGCTGGCAGACCTTTTCAATGGCCTCGCCGGCCACATCTTCGGTGATGTCCAGCGCCACCAGAACCCGGGAGACTTCTACATCCGGGTCTCCCAGCAGCTGGCCCACGTTGTCCCAGCTCATGGCCAGGTCTTTGGGCGCCAGGGCAAACAGCGCCTGTTCGATGTCACGGACAGTTGGCATGGCGCCACTCCTCTCTCATAGCCAGCAGCGCGGTGACGGTATCCCGCAGCCCGTCGGCCTTCTCCCGGTCCTCGGGACGCTCCGAGCGGTTTTTCCCCGCAATGGCGCCCATGAGCCGGATGATCTTTTCGATGATATAGCGGTCCCCCAGCGGGTCGTGCAGCAGCCTGGCACCGCCCCACAGCTGGCCCTGGGAGAGGGTCATCTCCCCCGCCGTGACTTCCATCACCGGGTAGAGGGTACCGCGGTCCCGCACCAGCGCCTCCCGGCGGATGGCGTAGCCGTGGTCCATCAGGAACAGCCGCAGCTCCTCCGCCTTGGTGTGGGGGGAAAGCAGCAGGGTGTGTTCCCCGTCCGCCGTCCAGGGCGCCGCTGCCAGGATGGAGGCGATGTTCTCCCCGCCCATGCCGGCGATGGCAATGGTGTCGGCCTCCTGAGGGCCGATGAAGGCCAGGCCGTTGCCCAGGCGGTAGTCGATGCCCTCCGCGCCGTAGGTCCGGCCGGTCTCTTTTGCCCGCTCCAAGGGACCCTTCCGAAGATCGCTGGCAATGGCAGAGGTCACGCGGCCGTGGAGCGTGAGCCACACGGGCAGATAGGCGTGGTCTGTGCCAACATCAGCGAACCTGGCGCCCTGGGGGACCCAGTCGGCCAGCAGATGCAGCCGGGGAGACAATTCCAGTTGTCGCATGTTTCGGATCCTCCGGCAGTCGGTTTAAGGACGCATACGGGCTTGTCCCCGTATGCGTCCCGTTGGTCCCTTACTGGGCCTTGTTGGCCTCCTCGTTCACCAGGGCCAGCAGCTTGTCCACGTCCACGCCGTGGACCATGCAGGCCTCCTCCACGGTCTCGCCCCGGGAAGAGGGGCAGCCCAGGCAGTGCATGCCGATGGACAGGAAGATGGGAGCGGTCTGGGGAGCGATATCCAGGATATCACCGATGATGGTGTCTTTGGTAATGGTAATCATAGCCGTTTTCCTCCAGTTTAAAATTCAACGGTGGTATTATACGCTATTGTAAACGGAAATTCAATAGAAAATCAAAGAAAAGTACGGATATTGCGGAATATCCATCCTTCTCCCCTTTCGGACACAAAAAAGCGGCTGTCAGAAATGAACCGGCCCAAGTTGTACGGACAGTACAAAAAGGCACCCATGTAGGATTA
>CAMFAL010000088.1 GCA_945948185.1 uncultured Clostridia bacterium
CCATGGGACAGGACATCGCCTTTACCTTCGGCGGCAACGTGGTTCACCTGTTCAGCAAGGAAAACGGCAAGAATCTGGAAGCCTGAATTGAATAAGAAAAACCACCCGCGAATGTTCGCGGGTGGTTTTTTGCGTATCAGCGATTCAGCTCCTTGCGGACAGCTTTGGCCAGCAGCTCCTGGCCTTCTTTGGAGCGGAGAACCTCCAGTACCGTATTGCGGACCATAGTCTGAAAGGACTTGCTTTTCAGCAGGGCGCTGAACACCGCACCGTCCTCACTGCCGCCGGAAGACTGGACCACCACGGGTCGGGCCGCGGGACGGGGCGGGGGAGGGGGATCGTCGTCGGGAACCGCGCCGTTGAGCCAGGAATCCATGGTGGTGGGATCATCGGTCTCGCCTTTCAGGTAGGCCAGGGAGACGCCGAAATAAGCGGCCAGCTTCACCTGCTGGTCCTGGGTGGGCGTTTGGCGGCCGGTCTCGAATTTCTCCACCGCCATCCGGGGAAGCCCCAGAGCGGCGGAAAGGGCGGGGCGGCTGAGCCCCTTTTGGGTACGAAGCGCTTCAATGCGTTGAGCAATGGTGACCATCGTTATATTCCTCCTGTGTCAGGTT
Source organism: uncultured Clostridia bacterium (assembly GCA_945948185.1). Taxonomy (GTDB): domain Bacteria; phylum Bacillota; class Clostridia; order Oscillospirales; family Oscillospiraceae; genus Oscillibacter. The sequence continues at coordinate 615 of CAMFAL010000088.1, forward strand.
TACTGCCGGTCTGGCAGGAAGCAGAGATGCCCTGCCCGGCGGCTGGCGTTCAAGTCAATCAAACGCTGGTTGCGGCTTCCCCGGAATCGCAGGGAGATGTCCTTCAATTCCTCCACGAAGCGGCCATCTACCAGAACGTCCAGCAGGGACAGCATTTCCTCTGTGGTCTCGCAGTGGCAGTAAGTGCCGGGGGTAGTCAGCTCCTCATAGGTGAAGCCGCTGAAGCCCCAGATGTTTTTGCCAGGATATGTCGCCCGGACCCGGTGAAGGAAGGGGAGCAGGGCTCTTTGGTTCTCCGGCTCAAAGGGTTCGCCTCCCAGCAGAGTCAGGCCGTTGATGTAGGAGGGGGCCAGCATGTCCAGAATGTGGTCCTCCGTTTCCCGGGTGAAGGGCTGACCGTAAGTGAAGTCCCAGGTTTGGGGCTGAAAGCAGTTTTTGCAGTGGTTGGTGCAGCCCGAGACGAAGAGAGTCACCCGGACGCCTTCACCATTGGCAATGTCACAGTTTTTCAGTTCTCCGTAGTACATGGCAGATTCCTTTCCGCCGGGAGTGGCCGGCTGGTGGCTTTGTCCACTCTCATTATAGCATGTTGCGGCCCGGATGCAAGGGCTACTGACAGAGGGAGCTTCTTGAACCTGTTAGGGCTTATACAGAAAATGGGGGATTGTGTAAAAAGTTGAAAAAAATGGTTGCAATGGCAAATAATTTGTTCTATTATTAACAATGGAATGAACCTCCACTACGGTGCTTTGATTGCGTCGCAATGGGGGCTTTGTTCGTGGAAGAATTCAAACGACAAAAGGGAGAAGTGCCAATGAACAATGATCTGACGCGGGCGGAAGAGATCATCGAAAGCTATGGGTGCGACCAGTCGAATCTCATCGCCATCATGCAGGAGATCCAGGGGGAGTACAAGTATCTCAGCGAAGCGGCTTTGACTTTGGTGGCGGAAAAACTGGGGCTCAGCACGGCCAAGGTGTACAGCGTGGCCACATTCTACGAGAATTTTTCGCTGGAGGCCAAGGGTAAGTACATCATCAAGGTATGCGCCGGAACGGCCTGCCACGTGCGGAAATCCGGTCCCATCTATGACGCGATCCGTGACTACCTGGGCCTGACAGGAAAGAAGAGAACTTCTGCCGACGGTCTGTTCACATTGGAAACCGTGGCCTGCCTGGGCGCCTGCGGGCTAGCTCCCGTTATGACCATCGATGGTGAAGTCCACGCCAAGATGACTCCTGAGGCGGCTCTGGCGCTGCTGGAAGATATCCGGAAAAAGGAGGAGGCTGCCGTATGAGAAACAGAGCGAGAATGACGCGGGACAGCTTCCATGTGTTCCAGGCCAACGCCCGGAACGCCCTGAAGCAGAGTGAGCAGGTTCCCTCCGTGCTGATCTGCGCCGGCACCGGCTGCATCGCCGGCGGTGCCATGAAGATCTATGACAACATCAAGGCCGAGTGCAAAAAGCGTGGACTGGCCGTTTATGTGGGCCTCAAGCACGACACTGACGAGGAGAAGAGCCTCCACGTAAAGATGAGCGGCTGCCACGGTTTCTGCGAGATGGGCCCCCTGGTCCACATTGAGCCCATGGGTATTATGTACATCCATGTGAAGCCCGAGGACTGCCATGAGATCATTGAAAAGACTGTTCTGGGGGGCGAGATCATCGACCGTCTGGTATACCACCTGGACGGCGTGGCCTATCCCCGTCAGGAGGATATCCCCTTCTATAAGCGGCAGCACCGGGTGGTGCTGGAGAATTGCGGCAGCAGCGACGCCGAGGACATTGAGGAGTACATCGCCAAGGGTGGCTATTCCGGCTTTGAAAAGGCCCTGTTTGAGATGACCGGCGAGGAGATCTGCAAGATGATCACCGACTCCGGCCTTCGTGGCCGCGGCGGAGGCGGTTTCCCCGCGGGCCGCAAGTGGGAGGGCGCTCGGAAGCAGAAGTCGCCCAAGAAGTACATCGTCTGCAACGGCGACGAAGGTGACCCCGGCGCCTTTATGGACCGCTCCATCATGGAGGGCAACCCCCACAGCGTGCTGGAGGGCATGATGA
>CAMFAL010000089.1 GCA_945948185.1 uncultured Clostridia bacterium
GACGACAAGGTCCTCATCATCGACGACTTCATGGCCAACGGCGAGGCCATGCGGGGTCTTTGCGACATTGTGGACGCCGCTGGTGCCACGCTGGTGGGCATCGGCTGCGCCGTGGAAAAGGGCTTCCAGGGCGGCGGTGACCGCCTGCGTGCCGCCGGGGTCAACCTGAAATCCCTGGCCATCATCGAATCCGCCGAGCCGGGTAATATTGTCTTCCGGGACGAGGTCTGAGTTTAGGACCAACCGTTGCCTTTTGTCCGAATCTGTAAAGGCAGGCGGCCATATCCATCCATCACGCCAAAAAAGGAGGCACACCCTATGAAAAAGAAGCTATCCTTTTTCACGCCCCTCCTTCTTCTTTTACTACTCGTCCTGGCCTGTCTGCTCATCACCAGGCCCTTTTATCATTCCAATCACCGCGAAGAAGACGATGATCATGGTCTGACTTTGGCCAAGCCCGTCATCTACCTCTACCCCAAGGAAGAGATGGAGGTCACGGTCCGTCTGGAGCTTGACGGCAACCTGACCTGCACCTATCCGGCTTATGACGAAGGCTGGACCGTCACCGCCCGGCCAGATGGCACGTTGACGGATGAGTGCGGCCAGACCTACAATTATCTCTATTGGGAAGGCCTGTCTGACACGGAGTTTGACTTCTCCCGGGGCTTCTGCGTCCCCGGCGGGGATACCGCCGTTTTTCTGGAGGACGCCCTGGCCCGCTTGGGCCTGACCCGCCGGGAGGCCAACGAATTCATCGTCTACTGGCTCCCCCGGATGGAGCAGAATCCCTACAATCTCATCTCCTTCCAGACCGACGCCTACACCGGCCATGCTGTCCTGACTGTCACTCCGGAGCCGGACAGCCTGCTGCGGATATTCATGGCCTGGAAGCCGCTGGAAGCCCCTGTGGACCTTCCGGCCCAGGACCTGCCCGTCTTTTCCCGCAACGGCTTCACCGTTGCGGAATGGGGCGGCACAGAGGTCAAATAAGCTATTCTTTTCAAAAGGAGGGACCCCGTTTGTCCCATCAGACTGTCATCGTATTGGACTTCGGCGGCCAGTACAACCAGCTCATCGCCCGCCGTGTCCGTGAATGCAATGTGTATTGCGAGGTCAAGCCCTACACCACGCCCCTGGCGGAGCTGAAGGCCATGGACCCCATCGGCATCATCTTCACCGGCGGCCCCAACTCCGTCTACCTGGAGAGCTCCCCCCACGTGGACCCCGCCATCTTCACCTGGGGCGTCCCCATTTTGGGCATCTGCTACGGCTGCCAGCTCATGGCTCACACTCTGGGCGGCCAGGTCACCGAGGCCCAGGACGACTCCGCCCGGGAATACGGCAAGACCGTCACCTATTACGACACCTCCTGCAAGCTCTTCAAGGATCTGCCCGCTGAGGGCATCTCCTGGATGAGCCACGGCGACTATATGGCTAAGGTCCCCGAAGGCTTTGCCCTGACGGCCCACTCCGATGCCTGCCCCAACGTGGCCATCGCCGACGAGGCCCGGGGCTTTTACGGCGTTCAGTACCACCCCGAGGTCAACCACACCGAAAACGGCATCAAAATGATCCGCAACTTCCTCTATGAGGTCTGCGGTGCCGTGGGTGACTGGACTATGGAGGACTACAAAAAGACCGCCATCGCCGCCGTCCGGGAAAAGGTTGGCGACGGCCGGGTCCTGCTGGCCCTCTCCGGCGGCGTGGATTCCTCCGTGGTGGCCGCCCTGCTGGCCGAGGCCGTAGGCCGGCAGCTGACCTGCGTGTTCGTGGACCACGGTCTCATGCGCCTGAATGAGGGCGATGAGGTGGAGGCCGCCTTCGCCAAGTGGGACATCAACTTTATCCGTGTGAATGCCGAGACCCGGTTCCTGCTGAAGTTGGCCGGCGTGGACGAGCCGGAACGCAAGCGCAAGATCATCGGCGAGGAGTTCATCCGGGTCTTTGAGGAAGAGGCCAAGAAGATCGGCACCGTGGACTTCCTGGCCCAGGGTACCATCTATCCCGATGTCATCGAATCCGGCGCTGGCGACGCCGCTGTTATCAAGAGCCACCACAACGTGGGCGGTCTGCCCGACTACGTGGACTTCAAGGAGATCATCGAGCCCTTGCGCCTGCTGTTCAAGGACGAAGTCCGGCAGCTGGGCCGGGAGCTGGGCCTGCCCGAGTACCTGGTCACCCGCCAGCCCTTCCCCGGTCCGGGCCTTGCTATCCGCTGCATCGGAGACCTGACCAAGGAGAAGCTGGACACTCTGCGGGAAGCCGATTTCATCTTCCGGGACGAGATCGCCAAGGCCGGTGAGGACAAGAACCTGAACCAGTATTTCGCAGTACTGACCAACACCCGCAGCGTGGGTGTCATGGGCGACGGCCGGACTTACGACTACACCTTGGCCCTCCGGGCCGTCACCACGGTGGACTTTATGACCGCCGACTGGGCTCGTATTCCCTACGACGTGCTGGACAAGATCAGCACCCGTATCGTCAACGAGGTCAAGGGCATCAACCGCATCGTCTACGACATCACGTCCAAACCGCCCGCGACCATTGAGTGGGAGTGAGTTTTTGAAACTCCGAACCCGTTGCGGCACAACGATTTTGCGG
>CAMFAL010000090.1 GCA_945948185.1 uncultured Clostridia bacterium
ATGGACCGCTCCATCATGGAGGGCAACCCCCACAGCGTGCTGGAGGGCATGATGATTGCCGGCCTTGCCGTGGGCAGCGACGAGGGCTACATCTACGTTCGCGCTGAGTATCCCTTGGCTGTCAGCCGCCTGAAGGCCGCCATTGCCAAGGCGGAGGAGTACGGCCTGCTGGGCGACCGCATCATGGGCACCGATTTCAGCTTCCGTATCCATGTGAACCGGGGCGCCGGCGCCTTCGTCTGCGGCGAGGGCAGCGCCCTGACCGCCTCCATCGAGGGCAACCGGGGCATGCCCCGGGTCAAGCCGCCCCGCACCATTGAGCACGGCCTATGGGAGGAGCCCACGGTGCTGAACAACGTGGAGACCTTCGCCAACGTACCCCTCATCGTGCGCAACGGCGTGGACTGGTACCACTCTATCGGCACCCGCACCAGCCCCGGCACCAAGGCCTTCGCCCTCACCGGCAACGTGGTGAACACGGGCCTCATCGAGGTCCCCATGGGCACCACCATCCGGGAAGTGGTGTTCGACATCGGCGGCGGCATCCGCAACGGCAAGAAGTTCAAGGCCGTCCAGATCGGCGGCCCCTCCGGCGGCGCCACCACTGCCAGCCGGGAGCACCTGGACCTGCCCCTGGATTTCGACTCCCTCAAGGGCATCGGCGCCATGATCGGCTCCGGCGGCCTGGTGGTCATGGACGAGGACACCTGCATGGTGGAAACCGCCCGGTTCTTTATGGAGTTCACTCAGAAAGAGTCCTGCGGTAAGTGCGTTCCCTGCCGGGAGGGCACCAAGCGGATGTTGGAGATCCTGAATCGAATCATTGCCAACAAGGGCACCCTGGAGGACCTGGACCTACTGGAGGAACTGGCGGACACCATCAGCTCTACTGCTCTGTGCGGCCTGGGCCAGAGCGCCTGCAAGCCGGTCCAGAGTACCCTGAAATATTTCCGTAATGAGTATCTGGCTCACGTGGTGGACCACCACTGCCCCATCTGCAACAAGGAAAAGCCCCACCCCACCATTATTGCGGACAAGTGCAAGGGCTGCGGTAAGTGCAGGAAAAACTGTCCCATGGAGGCCATTTCCGGCTCCGTGAAGCAGGTCCACACCATTGACCCGGAGAAGTGCATCAACTGCGGCGCCTGCGTGGGCAACTGCCCCTTCGGCGCTATCGAAGCGGCAAAGGAGGGCTGACCTATGGCAAAGGGAATTATGTATATCGACGGCCAGCGGGTGCCCTTCGACGGGGAGAAAAACGTTCTGGCGGTCATTCGCAAAGCGGGCATTGACATGCCCACCTTCTGTTACTATTCTGAGCTGTCCACCTTCGGCGCCTGCCGCATGTGCGTCGTGGAGGATGAAAAGGGCAAGATCGACGCCTCCTGCGCCATGGAGCCCCGGGACGGCATGAAGATCCGCACCAACACCGCCCGGCTGCTGAAGCACCGGCGGACGATTCTGGAGCTGATGCTGGCTTCCCACTGCCGGGACTGCACCACCTGTGAAAAGAGCGGTAAGTGCCATCTGCAGGACCTGGCATTGCAATTCGGCGTGCGGAAGGTCCGGTTTGAGGATACACGCCCGGTCTATGAAAAAGACCATTCCTCTCCCGCCATTGTCCGGGACCCCAACAAGTGCATCCTCTGCGGCGACTGCGTCCGTGTCTGCGAAGAGATGCAGGGTATGGGCATCCTGAACTTCGCCCACCGGGGCAGTGACCTGGTGGTGAGCCCCGCCTTTGACCGGAAGCTCAGTGATACCAACTGCATCAGCTGCGGTCAGTGCGCGGCAGCCTGCCCCACCGGCGCCATCACCATCCGGGACGAGATCGGCAAGGCCTGGCGGGTGCTGTATGACCACAGCAAACGGGTGGTGTTCCAGATCGCTCCCGCCGTCCGCGTGGCCGTGGGCGAGGCCTTTGGCCTGGCACCCGGCGCCAACGCCATTGACAAGCTGGTGACGGCACTAAAAATGATGGGTGCGGAGGAAGTATATGACACCAACTTTGGCGCGGACCTGACGGTCATGGAGGAATCTGCTGAATTCCTGGAGCGGCTGAAGAAGGGTGGCCCCTTCCCCATGTTCACCAGCTGCTGCCCGGCCTGGATCAAGTATCTGGAGAAGGAGAATCCCAAGTACCTGAAGAATGTATCTACCTGTAAGTCTCCTATGCAGATGTTCGCGGCGGTGCTGAAAGACCAGTACGCCAAAAAGGACGCAGAGGATGGAAAGGCCACCTTCCACATTGCCATCATGCCCTGTACCGCCAAGAAGATGGAGGCGAAGCGGGAGGAGTTCCAGCATGACGGCAAGCCCGACGTGGACCTGGTGCTGACCACCCAGGAGGTCATTACCATGATCAAGGAGTCCGGCATCCGTTTCGCGGAGCTGGAGGGCGAGGCCCCTGACCTGCCCTTCGGCATGGGCACTGGCGCCGCCACCATCTTCGGTACCACCGGCGGCGTGGCGGAAGCTGTGGCCCGCCGGGTGGTGGAGGACAAGTCCAAGAACACCCTCCAGGCCAT